>JBOGUG010000124.1:0-3289 GCA_050696115.1 Promineifilaceae bacterium (SeqCode)
GGCCAGGGGTGAGGGGCAATTGAGCCATATCCCGGCCGCCCTCCCCACGTTTGCCTAAAGCCGCGACCGGTTCAATAATAGCCCTTATGTTCGACCAGCCCGAACTGGCCCCGGCCGAGGCCCGGACGGCCACTGGTGGCAGGTCGCCTGCGCCGAGAACCCCGGCGGCGCCTGTGGCTGCCGGCCGATTCGGCTCGCGATATACTAAACGAGGCCGCAATGTAGCCCGGCCGGCCAGAGACGAAGGAGAGACGCATGGTGAAACGAGGGATCACTGACCGCATTCGCAGCTTGTTATGGAGCGGCAACCTGGCCAGCCGGGGTTGCGAGCATCTGAGCCAGACCCACGAGGTCGAGCCCCTGGCCCAGGGCTGTGTCGAGTGCCTGCAAAGCGGCGGCCGCTGGGTCCATCTGCGCCTTTGCCTGAGCTGCGGCCATGTTGGCTGCTGTGACAACTCCCCCGGCCGCCACGCCAGAGGTCATTTCCAGGACAGCGGCCACGCCGTCGTGCAGTCCTTCGAGCCCGGCGAAGAATGGCTCTACTGTTACCAGGACCAGGCCCTGTTTTGGCCCGAAGATCTAGAGGCTTAGCCAACGCGCCGCTGCCCGCCGCCCCTGGCCGGCAGCCGTGGGCTATGCGTCTGCCGCTATGAGCAAGCCTGTTATCCTTGCCGTTGACGATGAGCCCCAGGTGCTCAACGCCGTCGAGCGCGATTTGCGCCAGCATTACGCCGAGGATTACCAAATTCTGAAGGCCCGCTCCGGCGCCGAGGCGCTTTCGGCCGTCGAAGAGATGAAGCGCCGCAACCGCCAGGTGGCGCTCTTCCTGGCCGACCAGCGTATGCCAGGCATGACCGGCACCGAGTTTTTGGCCCAGGCGCTGCGTCTCTATCCCGACGCGCGCAAGGTGCTGCTGACCGCCTACGCCGACACCGAAGCCGCTATCGCCAGCATCAACACCATCGGCCTCGACCACTATTTGCTGAAACCCTGGGACCCGCCCGATCAGCGCCTCTATCCGGTGCTCGACGACTTGCTTGACGACTGGCAGGCGGCCGTGCGGCCGACATTTGAGGGCATCCGCGTGGCCGGCACCCTCTGGTCGCCCACTTCGCACTTGGTCAAGGACTTTCTGGCCCGCAACCTCATCCCCTACCAATGGCTCGACCTCGAGACTGACGCCGAGGCCCGCGAATTGGTCGAGCGCAGCGTGCCTGAGCCCCATCCCCTGCCGGTCGTCTTCTTCCCCGACGGCGTCGCCCTTGCCAATCCTGACCTACGCACCCTGGCCGAAAAGGCCGGGATGCGCGTCCATGCCCAGCAGGAGTTTTACGATTTAATCATCGTCGGCGCCGGCCCGGCCGGGCTGGCGGCCGCTGTTTATGGAGCCTCAGAGGGGCTGAAAACCCTGCTGGTTGACAAAGAGGCCACCGGCGGCCAGGCCGGAACCAGCGCCAAGATTGAAAATTACCTCGGCTTCCCCAGGGGCCTCAGCGGCAACGAGCTCGCCCGCCGCGCCTCGGCCCAGGCCAGCCGCCTGGGGGCCGAGATTTTGACCGCCACCGAGGTGGTGCGGCTCAAGGTGGACGATCCTTATCGCCTTGCCATTTTCGACGATGGCGCCCAGCTTGCCTGCAAAGCCCTCGTGCTGGCCACCGGCGTCACCACGCGTAAGCTGGACGCGCCCGGCGTGGCCGGCCTAACCGGAGCTGGCGTCTATTACGGCGCCGCCTTCACCGAGGCCGCCTTTTATCGCGGCCAGCATATTTGCGTCGTGGGCGGGGCCAACTCGGCCGCCCAGGCGGCCGTCTATTTCTCCATGTATGCCGCCAGGGTGACGCTGCTGGTGCGCAGCACCGAAATCGGCGCCGGCATGTCCCATTACCTGGTCAACCAGATAGCCGCCACGCCAAACATCGAAGTGCTCACCCGCACCTCGGTGGTCGAGGCCCACGGCCAGGACCGGCTGGAGGCGCTCACCGTCGAGAACTTGGACGACCACGTCTGCCGCCGCATCGAGACGCCCGCCCTGTTCGTTTTCATCGGCGCTGTGCCTCACACCGAGCTGGCGGCGGGCCTGGTTGCCCGCGACGCGGCCGGCTTCATCCTGACCGGGCCGGATCTGTTCCACAACGGCCGCCTGCCGGTCGGCTGGAAGCTGAGCCGCGAGCCGTACTTGTTGGAGACCAGCGTGCCCGGCGTCTTCGCGGCCGGCGACGTGCGCCACGGCAGCGTGCGCCGGGTGGCCTCGGCCGTCGGCCAGGGCGCCAACGCCATCTCCCTGGTGCACCAATACCTGCGCACGGTGTGAAATGGCCCATTTCCTGAAGAATGTGGCCCTCTTTGCCAACTTGTCCGACGAGGATCTGGATCGCCTCTGCGACATGATGGAGCGGGTGGAGCTGGCGGCCGGCGAGGTGCTCTTCCAACAGGACGAGCCAGGCGATCGCTGTTTCGTCATCGAATCGGGCGAATTGGAGATTTTGCAGTCGGCCGGCGGCCGGCGCCAGGTGCAGCTCGCCCTCCGCCGCCAGGGCGAGGTCATTGGCGAGATGGCCCTGCTCGAAGAGCGGCCGCGCTCGGCCACCGTCCGCGCCCGCAGCCCCAGCGTGCTGCTCACGCTCAACCGGGCCCAGTTTAACGAATTGCTTGAGACCAGCCCCTCGGCCGCCCGCGCCATGTTCCAGATCGTCCTCCAGCGCCTGCGCAGCTCCCAGGCAGCCCTGATGCAGTCCGAGCGCCTGGCCCAGCTGGGCCAGTTGACCGCCGGGCTCACCCACGAGCTCAACAACCCCGCCTCGGCCGTGCGGCGCGGCACAAACCAGCTTGAGCAGGTTGTCTTGGACTTCGCCCAGGGTTACCGCGAACAGAGCCGGCTGGAGTTCGACGCCCAGCAGACAGCCGTCTGCGAGCGTCTATCCACTCTGGCCCGGCAGCGAGCCCAGAACCCGCCGGAAATGGACACCCTGCTCCGCAGCGACCGCGAAGCCGAGCTGGAGGAGTGGCTGGAGCGCCACATGGTTGAGCGCGCCTGGGAACTCGCGCCCGGCCTGGTCAACCTCAACCTGCGCCCGGCCGAGCTAGACGAGTTGGCCGACCTATTCGATACCGACGCCCTGGAGGTGATCCTGCGCTGGCTGGTGGCCGTCTATATGACCTTCAACCTGTTTGCCGAGATCGGCGAGGGCGCTGCCCGCATCTCCAGCCTGGTGGACGCGCTCAAGCAGTACGTCTATCTCGATCAGGCCCCCATGCAGGCGGTGGACATCCAACAGGGCCTGGACAAGAC
>JBOGUG010000125.1:0-12067 GCA_050696115.1 Promineifilaceae bacterium (SeqCode)
GTGTGGCCGCGCACCCAGTGCCATTCGATCTCGTGCTGGCCCGCTAGGCGGTCCAGCTCTTGCCACAGGTCGGCGTTGGCGACCGGCTTGCGGCCGCGACGCCAGCCTTTCGCCCGCCAGCGGCCGATCCACTCGCTGATACCTTGCTGTAAGTACTGCGAGTCGGTGTAAAAGTCCACCTGGCTGGGCCGCTTAAGGGCCTTGAGAGCCTCGACGGCCGCGGTCAGCTCCATGCGGTTGTTGGTGGTGTGCGGCTCAGTGCCCGTAAGCTCGCGCCGCCTTCCGTTGGCTTGGAGGATGGCGGCCCAGCCGCCAACGCCGGGGTTGGGGTCGGCCCCGCCATCGGTGTAGATGGTGACCCGCATGGCTATCGTTCGCGAGCAGCCAACATCTCTTCGACTGAGGTTAGCTTCACGCGCGGCCGGCCCTGCGCCTGGCCGCGGCCAGTCTCGAATTCGTCCAGGCGCTGCCAGTCGGCATAGCTGAAGTAATCTGGCTGGCGGGCAACGATGAGTTCCTTAACGGCCCTCGGCGCTGGCGCCTCCGGCCGCAAGATCTCCCCCGCTCGCCAATCGGCTACCATTTGCTCGACCGTCTCGGCCGCGTCCGGTTTGTTAGTGCCAATCACGCCGCTGGGGCCGCGCTTGATCCAGCCGGCTGCATACTCTCCGGCCAGCGGCCGCTGCGTCTCGGGGTCCAGGACGCGGCCCTGGCGGTTAAGAATGACGCCCCAGTCGTCATTGAAGGGCACTCCTGGCAGAGGCACGCCGCGATAGCCGATGGAGCGAAAGATCAGGCCAACGGCCAATTCCTCCACCTCACCTGTCGGCCGGGAGCGCAGGCTGCCAGCGCCGGTGGCGTATAACTCGTTGCGGGCCAGCTTGACGCCGACCAATTCGCCAGCAGCGTTGCCCAGCAACTCGGTGGGTGAAAGCAGGAAACGCAGATAAAGCCGTTTGCGTTTACCGGCCGGCTTAAGGTCGGCGATAGACTGCACGATCTCCACGTTTCGCTGTGTGCCTCGGTCGGCGTCGGCCAGGGCAGCGCTGCTAAGCGGATCTAGCTCCGCCTCTTGCGAGTAGACGATGACATCCGTGTCTGGCAACTCGGCCAGCTCTTTTAGCTCCACCGGGGTGAAGGCGGCCTGGGCCGGCCCGCGCCGGCCGATCATGTGTACCTCCCGCACCCGGCTGCGCCGCAACGCCTCCAGCGCATAATCGGCGATGTCGGTGACGGCCAGTTCCTCCGGCCGGTGACAAAGGATGCGGGCCACGTCAACGGCCACGTTGCCCACGCCGATGATTGCAGCGCTCTCGGCGCTCAGGTCGAAGACACAGTCCCGATAGTCGGGATGGCCGTTGTACCAGGCGACGAACTCGGTCGCTGCGTGGCTGCCGGCCAGGTTCATGCCGGGGATGTTGAGGGCCCGGTCGGTCTGGGCGCCAGTGGAGTACACGATCTGGTGATAATGGCGGCGCAGCTCTTCGACGCTAACGTCCTTGCCGACCTCAATATAGCCGAAGAAGCGAAAGTTGGGCGATGAGGCCAGCTTGTCAAAGACCTTGACCACCGACTTGATCTTCTGGTGGTCAGGCGCGACGCCGTTGCGGACCAGCCCAAAGGGAGTCGGCAGGCGATCGAACATGTCAACCTGGACGACCAGGTCTTTCTGCTTGAACAGGTTCTCGGCAACGTAAAAGCCGGCCGGGCCGGCGCCGACGATGGCGACGCGCAGCGGCCGCTCTGACAGGCCAACTTGCTGCATAGGGAGCTCCGCGGCTGGGGTAGCTACTCCGAATCGGCCAGCATTTGGGAATGCAGGGTATCTATCTCACCAAGATACTGGTCGCGCTGGGCCTTGAGGATATCGCCGATAGAGACGATGCCCACCAGCCGATCTTCGACCAGGATGGGCAGGTGGCGAATGCGGCGCTCTGTCATAGTGTGGGCCACCGCGATGACGTCGTCCTGGGGCATGCCGGTTATCACCTTGTGGGTCATGACCTGGGAGACCTGCCAGGCAAAGATCTCAGCCCCGTGGCGGGCGGCCGCGCGAATAACGTCCCTTTCGGAAATGATGCCTGCCAGCTGGCCGTCAGCCTCCAACACCACCAGGGCGCCGATATTACGCTGCTCCAGCAGGGCCATCGCCTCTTCCAGGCTCTGCTCCGGCCGGATGACGACGACGTCTGGGCCTTTGGTTGACAGAATCGTGTTGATTTTCATCGGCCGTCTTATGGCCCCATGGCGGAAGCCAGCGCCGGGCAGGCCGGGCAGCCGCCGTCCGGCCGGACAATGGCGTAACCCGCCTGCGGGTCGCCGGCCGGATCATAATGGGAAAAGTCCACATTGTAAACAATCAGAAGGTCAACCCGGCCACTGGCGCGAGCCAGCGCGACTGCCTCGCCTAGCCACTGGGCATGCTCGGCCATGGAGGTGCCGCCAGCCCAGGAAAAGTTGGGCGGCAGCCCGCCAAAGCCTTCGCCGGAAAGGTAGCCCAGCTCGGTGAAGCACAGCGGCCGGCCGCCAAACGCGTTCCAATACAGGTTGACCATCGGCTGGTAGTACCAGCTGTAGTGCGAGCCGCCCGGATGGCCGCCGCCGGCGGAAGGAGAGGTGGCCCCGGCGTTAAAATGGACGCCGATGCAGTCGGCATAGCTGGCAGCGCCGGCAGCAGCCATGCCGGCGATGTAGCGACTGTCTGACCAGGCATTGTGGCCGTTGTCGAAGCCGGTTGGGGCCGGCGCGCCGCTGATGACCTTGATGCTGGGGTCGGCCGCTTTGATGGCGCCATAGGCTGGGGCCAACATGTTATTGACATAAGACGCAGGGCTGATCTGGCCGGCCGGCCACTCAAAGTCAATATTTTGCTCGTTCCAGATCTCGATGGCGTCGGGCGCAGCGCTGCCCAGGGACGCCACGCCCCCGACGAAGGCGACGAAGGCGTTGAAGTCAAGGCTGTTGGCCGCCGGGTAGACGGTTTGGCCGGTGATGCTCAGCAGCACCTGGAAGCTATTGTTGTGGCCCGCCTGCACCAAGCCGGCGACGGCGCCTGGTGAGTCGCCGGGTGCCCATTTGTGCTGGAACTTCACCCAGCTCATAGCGGCCTCGTGCATCCGGCCGGGATTGGCCAGGCTTTGAGTCTGGCCGCCGAGGGCGAATGGGCCGCCCCCGCCAGCTGGAGGCGGCGGCGGAGGCGGCGTGCCCCCACCCCCGCCGGCAGGGATCTGCAGCACCTGACCTGGATAGATCAGGTTCGGGTTACTAAGGTTGTTGAGCACTGCGATGGCCTGAACGGTGGTGCCGAAGCGGGCCGCGATGCGACTTAGCGTGTCTCCCGGCTGGACAGTATAGGTCGTCCCACCGGTTGGCGGCGGGGGCTCGCCGGCCGTGCCAGGGATGATCAACGTCTGACCGGCGTAAATCAGGTTAGGATTGACGAGGTTGTTGCGGGCGGCAATGGCGCTGACGGATGTATTAAAGCGCAGGGCGATACGGTACAGGGTATCGCCCGGCTGAACGACGTAGGCAGTCTCCTGGGCCGCGGCCGCGATCAATTGCAGCGACAAGAAGATAATGACCACTCCCATCCACCAGCGCGCCTTGCTCATGGCTACCTCCTCAAAAAGCTGACGGGACAAACATGACCTGGGAACGGCGTTTATTGTACCGCTTTCACCGAATTGAGCCTCTCCCGACCTGGCCGGCCGGGGCGCCACCTCTTGGCGAAAGGCAGGCCATCGCCTATACTGAACACCGCCTGGGCTCCTCCGGCACAACCTATTGCATGGAAGTATATGCCAGCATCCTAGAGACCATTGGCGAAACGCCGTTGGTGCGCCTGAATTCGGTCAGCCGCGACGTGGCTTGCGCCGTGCTGGCCAAGGTAGAGTTCTTTAACCCCGGTGGCTCGATCAAGGATCGCATCGGGCCGACCATCATTCGGGACGCTGAAGTCAGCGGCCGGCTCAAGCCCGGCGGCACTATCATCGAGTCTACTTCGGGCAACACCGGCGTCGGGCTGGCGATCGCGGCCGCCGCCAAGGGCTATCGCACTATCTTCGTCATGCCTGACAAGATGTCGCAGGAGAAGATCATGCTGCTGCGCGCTTTTGGGGCGCGGGTGGTGGTCACCCCCACGGCCGTCGAGCCGGACGACCCACGCAGCTACTATTCGGTCGCCCGTCGGCTGGTGGAAGAAACGCCCAACGCCATTCTTGCTAACCAATACTACAATCCGGTCAACCCTCAGAGCCATTATGAGGCAACCGGGCCGGAGATCTGGCGCCAGACCGACGGCCGGGTCACCCACTTCGTGGCCGGCATGGGCACTGGCGGCACGATCTCTGGCGTCGGCCATTTTCTCAAGGAACAGAACCCGACCGTGCAGATCATTGGCGTGGACCCGATTGGCTCTATCCTGGCCGAGCTGCACCGCGGCCGGACTGACGTCAAAGCCGAAACCTACAAGGTGGAGGGCATCGGCGAGGACTTCCTGCCGGGCACAACGGATTTGAGCGTCGTAGACACGGTCGTTAAGGTGAGCGATCGCGACAGCCTATTGATGGCCCGCCGCCTTGTGCGCGAGGAAGGCATCTTCAGCGGCGGCTCGGCCGGCTCAGCCGTCTGGGGAGGCTTGAAGTACGCTCGCGACAACGATCTCAGCCCCGACGACCTGATGGTGGTTATCTTGCCGGACACCGGTTCGCGCTACCTCAGCAAGCTGTACGACGATGACTGGATGCGCGAAAACGGCTTCCTGGAGCGCACCTGGGCCGAGATGCGCGCCGGCGACATCAACGCCGCCAAGAGCGACGGCCGAGTGATCACCGCCCGGCCCGACGACCTGATGAGCGAAGTGGTCGCCCGCCTCAAGCGGCATAATATCTCGCAGGTGCCGGTGGTGGATGACGCTGGCGACCTGCTCGGCATCGTGACCGAAGTGGCCCTGCTCAACCATTTGCTCAACGCCGAACACCAGCACACGGCCGACGAAACCATCGAAGCCATCATCGATCGCCAGGTGCCGTTGGTGCAGCCGGACGCGCCCCTGGAGACGCTTATGGAGCTTTTTGCCAGCCACAGCGTGGCGCTCATCGTCTCCGGCCGGCAGTTGGAAGGCATACTGACCAAAATCGACCTTCTGGATTTTCTTTCCGGCCAGGCGGGCTAGCAGCGCGCCGAGACCAGGGAGCCGAATCATGCTTGACGAGGTCATCCAGATCACGCGCGCGGCCGGGGCCACCATTATGGGCTTCTACCGTGACTCCTTCTCGGTGACCGACAAGGCGCCAGATAACCCGGTCACCGACGCCGACCTGGCGGCCGACCGGCTCCTTAAGGAGAACTTACGGCCGCTGTTGCCGGAGGCCGGTTGGCTGAGCGAGGAGACGCGGGATGACCCGGCCCGGCTGGCCTGTGAGGCGGTCTGGGTGGTTGATCCCTTGGATGGCACCAAGGAGTTCGTGCTTGGCCTGCCCGAATTCGCGGTGTCGGTGGCCCTAGTTACGGCCGGCGAGCCGATCTTGGCGGTGGTCTATAACCCGGCCAGCAATGAGCTTTACCAGGCCGAGCAGGGCGGCGGCGTCTTCCTGAACGGCCGGCCGGTAACTGTGAGCCAAACGGCCGAACTGAGCATAGCTCAGGTTGACGTGAGCCGGTCGGAGCGCAAACGGGGCGAGTTCGCTGCCTTTGAAGGCCAGATGGGGCTGCGCACCATGGGCAGCATCGCCTTCAAGCTGGCGCGGCTGGCGGCCGGTCAGAGTGACGCGACCTGGAGCCGCGGCCCAAAGAGCGAGTGGGACATCTGCGCCGGAACCTTGCTGGTGCTGGAGGCGGGCGGCGTTTGCGTTGATCTCGACAATCGGCCGCTGCCATTTAACCGGGCGCGCCCCAAGGTTAGCGGGGTGATCGCCTCCAACGGCCGGCTGCACGCCCAGGTGCTGGCTGCGCTGGCCCCCCACCGCGCCAGCGCGCGCACGGATTGAGCTGAATTGATGGCTGAAGTCGCCCTGAGAGCGGCGCCGGTCGCCGAGACGGCCGCCCGTATCCGCGAGAACATCCAGCGGGTGATTATCGGCAAGGATGCGGTCATCGAGTTGGCCCTGGTTGCCATACTATGCGAGGGCCATTTGCTGTTGGAGGACGTGCCTGGCACGGGCAAGACGACTTTGGCTAAGACGATGGCCCGCTCGCTGGGGTGCAGCTTCCAGCGCATCCAATTTACTCCCGACCTGTTGCCATCCGACGTCACTGGCATCTACTATTACAACCAGAAGCAGCGCGAGTTTGAGTTCCGGCCGGGGCCCATCTTTTCCCAAATCCTGCTGGCCGACGAAATCAACCGGGCTACGCCGCGCACCCAGTCAGCCTTGCTGGAGGCGATGCAGGAGCGCCAAGCGACGGTGGACATCGCCACCCACCCTCTGCCGCGGCCGTTCCTGGTGCTGGCGACCCAAAATCCGGTCGAATTGGAAGGAACCTTCCCCTTGCCTGAGGCGCAGTTAGACCGATTTCTGCTCAAGGTCGGCTTGGGCTACCCCGAGCCGGCCGAAGAAAGCGCCATGCTGTTGCGCTTCGAGCGCGACGACCCGCTGGAGGAGCTTGAAGCAGTTTGCGCGCCAGAGGCCATCCTGGGCCTGCAAGCGGCCGTGCGCCGCGTGCGGGTGGAGCACTCTGTGCGCGCCTATATTGTCGCCGTCTGCCAGGCGAGCCGTTCCCATGCGGACCTGGAGCTGGGGGCCAGCCCACGGGCCACCCTTGGCCTGTATCGCGGTTGCCAGGCCTGGGCCGCCTTGCGCGGCCGGGACTATGTCTTGCCCGACGACGTCAAGCATATGGCCCCCTATGTGCTGACTCACCGCCTGGTTATCGGCGCCCAGACACGCCTGCGCGGCCGGCGCACCGAGGACATTGTGCGCGACATCGTCAATAGCGTGCCGGCCCCGGTAGAAAGCTAGCCCCGGCCGCGGCGCGCGCCGGGACGAAGCCAATCGCTGAAGCGCCAGATGGACGACCTTCTCTTCATCGAAGTTGAGAGCCGCGCCGAACGCCAGCGGCGCGCCCGAGTGGCCCTGTTTGAGGCGCTGCGGGCCGGCCGGATCATCGGCCTCGAAGAGATGGCCCAGGCGCGCGGCCTGGTCGTGCGCGAGCGTGAGAATAGCGTCTTCAGCGACGCCTGGATCTCGCTGGCGCTGCTCTTCATGTTGGTGGGCCTCCTTGCCGGCCGGAACGCGCCCCTAATCGCGCTGGGAGCGGGCCTGTTGGTGGTGGTGCTGGTTGGCAGGGCCTGGCGCGCGGCCGCGCTGGCCGGGGTAACCTACGAGCGCAGCTTCGACCGCACTCACCTCTTCCCCGATGAGACGGTCGAGATGCGCTTGACGATTAGCAACCGCAAGCTCTTGCCGCTGACCTGGCTGCAGTTTCGCGACGAGCTGCCGGTCGCCCCGGAGGACGCGTCGCAGTTGGCCTCCTTGGCGAGCAAGGTGAGCGGCCGCTTTCTGCTGCAAAACACCCTCTCGCTGGGCGGTTACGAGCGCAGCCAGCGCACGATCCGGCTGCGTTTCGGCCGGCGCGGCTTCTACACGATCGGCCCGGTGCGCTACCAATCCGGTGACCCCTTCACCTTATTCACCGTCGATCGGCAGCACGACCACAAAGACACGCTGGTGGTCTATCCCCAGGTCTGGCCTTTGGAAGAGCTGGCTCTGCCGCCAAGGGAGATCTTCGGCGAGGTCAGGGTGCGGCGCAGCCTTTTCGCTGACCCGCTGCGCATCCAGGGCGTGCGCGAATATCAGCCCCAGGATCGCTTCCGCGACGTCCATTGGAAAGCGACCGCCCGCGCGGCCGAGTTGCAGACCAAGCTGTACGAGCCTGCCAGCGGCATGACGGCCGTGATTTTCCTGAACGTCGCCACCTACAAGCGCCATTGGATGGGCTACGATCCGGAGTTGCTGGAACGGGCGGTCAGCGTGGCGGCCTCGATTTGCAGTTACGCAGCCGAGCAGCGTTGGGGCCTGGGCCTGTGCGCCAACGGCTCGGTGCCCGGCTCCGACCAGCCGCTGCGGGTGCCTCCCGGCCGCTCGCCGGAGCAGTTGCTGCGCTGCCTGGAGGCGCTGGCGGCCGTGACCGAGTTCGCCACCGGCTCGGTTGAGATCCTCATGCAGCGCGAAAGCCGGCGCCTGCCCTGGGCGGCCACGCTGGTGCTGGTCACGCCCATCGTCACTGGCGAAATGGCTGCGGCCCTGCTACGCCTGCATGAGGCCGGCCGGCGCGTGGCGCTGATTTCGGTGGCCCACGAGCGGCCGCCAGTCATCAACGCGAGCATCCCCAGCTTCCACGTCCCGGCTCAGGAGCGCCCATTCCGGCCGCTGCGGGCAGAGGGCGAAGCCCTGGAGGAGGCCCTACGGACACCGGTCTGAGCATCCCGTCCCGGCCGGCGCTGACGCCCTTGGCGCCGGTCTGGGATTTCGGCCGGCGCGAACTGCTGCCGCTGTGCTGGGCGGCCGTCGAGACCGCCCTGATCGCGCCGCTGGGGCTGGCCTTCATGCCCTGGGCGGCCGCCTGGCCGCAGGCCGGGGTGGCCCTCTGGCTGCTGCTGACCCTCCTGACAGCCTTCAACCTGAGCCGGGCCATGAACCTGCTGCGCTGGCCGCTGCCGCGCCAGCAAACTGCCATGGCCGTGGCCCTGCTGCTGACCCTGGTCGTGACCATCCGGCTGCTGCTCTATGCCGAATACGGCCTCTTCGATTTCGGCTGGCTGGCCGAATGGTGGAGCCATCTGGCCCGCTTCGACCATCCCGCCTGGCGGCGGGAAATTGTGGTCTTCATGCTGGTTGCGCTGGCCTGGTGGCGCGGCATTGCGCTCGTCGGCCGGCCGATAGACATTGGCGACGCCGGCCTGCGCTTCCGGCTCGGCGCACTCCTGGCTGCGCCGCTGGTGGCGCTCTTCGGCGGCTTGCGCCTGGGAGCGGCCATTACCCCCTTTATCTTGCTCTACCTGTTCGCCGCCTTGCTGGCAATGGTATTGACCCGGGTGGAGCAGCTGGAGCGTAACCGCATCGGCCGCTCCTACCCCATAACCGGCCGCTGGCTGCTGGTCGTGGTTTCAGCGGCGGCGGCCGTGGTAGCCCTGACGGCCGGCATTACAGCCTTGCTTACGGGCGAGCCGCTGCGGGCGCTGGCAGCCTGGCTTGGGCCTGTGTGGGCCGCGCTGGGGCTGCTGTATTATGCCGTGCTGGCCGTCTCTAGCTTGCTCATCAGCCCGGTTCTGATCGCCTTCACCTGGCTCTTCGGCCAGATCTTCGACCTCCTGCGCGAGCCGCTCAGCGAGGCTGCCGGCCGGCTGCGCCAGAACCTGGCCCCCCTGTTTGGCCCTGCGCCTGTCGAGCCGGTTGAGGGCCTTGGCGGCGGCCTCAGCCTCCTTACGCGCCAGCTTCTGGTTGGCTTGTTCCTGCTGACGGCCGTGCTGATCGTCGCCCTGCTGCTCCGCCGGCAGATGGCTCGCCGCCTTGAAATGGCTGCGGCCGGCGAGCGCAGCCCGGGCGCGGGCCCTGGCCTGAGTCGGCCGGCCGGGCTCGGCCGGCGGCTGTTGGCCCGCCTGGGACTCGGCCGGCGCTGGTGGGCGGCCGCCTCGGTGCGCCGAATTTATCAGCAGATGTGCTGGCTGGCGGCCGAGCACGGCTACCCGCGGGCGGCCTCCGAGACGCCGCTGGAGTATCTGCCGACCCTGGGCCGCGCTTGGCCGGAGCAGAGGGCCGAGACGGGCCTAATCACGGCCGCCTACAATCGCGTGCGCTACGGTGAAATCCCGGAAACAGCGGCCGAGCTAGAGGCGTTGCGCCTGGCCTGGCAAAGTCTCCAGGCGGCCCCGCCGGCCGCGCCAGAAGCGGAGGGCAAAGACCACACTTAGCGGCCGGTTGGGACTTCACTCCGATTGACAGCCGCCTGGGCCGGTGCTATTATGCCCGCGTTGCCCGGCCAGGAGGGCTTGGCCGCTGGCAATCCAAGAGCATGAGATCACGAACTGAGATGATGGTTGACCGGCTGCGGGACTTGCAGGCCGGCACGCCCGACATTGAAGCCTCGGCCGTCGTCAGCGTGGATGGCCTGATCATGGCCTCTTCGCTGCCGTCTGGGGTAGACGAGGATCGCATTTCCGCCATGTCGGCCGCTATGCTTTCCCTGGGCGATCGCATTGCCAGCGAATTGCGAAGAGGAACCTTAAATCGGGTGTACATCGAAGGCAGCGATGGTATTATAGTCCTGATGGCGGTCGGTGAAGAGGCCGTCCTGACGGTGTTGGCGCGGGCCAGCGCCAAGCTGGGCCTGGTCTTTCTGGACATGCGGCGGACGGCCGAGGATCTGGCGAAATTGATATGAGACGGCCGGGAAATCGGCGAACAAGCAAGGCGCTTTGAAGGGGCATGTCAGCCAACTGACATGCCCCTTCTCTATTAATCAGGCAAAGGGGAAATGGAAATGACCAAGTTCATATTCTTTACCGGTGGCGTGGTCAGCTCGGTTGGCAAGGGCGTGACGGCCGCGGCCGTCGGCCGCATCTTGAAAGCGCGCGGGCTGAATGTGACCGTCCAGAAACTCGACCCGTACATCAACGTTGATCCGGGCACCATGTCGCCCTACCAGCACGGCGAAGTGTTCGTCACTGAGGATGGGGCCGAAACCGACTTGGATTTGGGCCATTATGAGCGCTTTATTGACATAAATCTGAGCCAGGCCTCTAATGTAACCACCGGCCAGGTGTATGCCGACGTGATCGGCCGGGAGCGGCGCGGTGACTACCTGGGCGGCACCATCCAGGTCATCCCGCATATCACCAACGAGATCAAGCGTCGCATCCGGCTGGTAGCCGAGACGAGCGCGGCCGACGTGGTCATCGTAGAAGTCGGCGGCACGGTGGGCGACATTGAGAGCCTGCCTTTCCTGGAGGCCCTGCGCCAACTGCGCAGCGACATGGGGCGCGAGAACACATTCTTTGTTCACGTGACCTTTCTGCCCTACATTGGGGCCAGCCATGAGCTGAAGACCAAGCCGACCCAGCACAGCGTGCGCGAACTGCGCGGAATTGGCATCCAACCCAACGCCATCATCGCCCGGGCTGACCACCCCATCCCGGAGGAGCACATCAAGAAGATCGCCCTGTTCACCGACGTCGAAGAGCGGGCGGTCATCCCGGCCGTGACGGCCGAGGTCCTGTACTCTATCCCATTGCAATTGGAGGCGGCCGGCTTTGGCGACTTCATCGTCGAGAGCCTGGGCCTGCAGGCGGCCGAGCCAGAATTGCGCGCCTGGCGGGCCATGGTCGAGGAGATCGGCCGGTCCAAGCCGTCGATCCGCATCGCCGTGGTAGGCAAATACGTCGAGCTCCACGACGCCTACATGAGCGTGCGCGAGGCGCTCCGTCACGCCGGCATTGGCCACGGCCGCCAGGTCGAGATCGTCTGGATCCACTCAGGCGATCTAGAGAAAGGCAAGGGATCAGAGGCGCTAGAAGGCGTTGACGGCGTTGTGGTGCCCGGCGGCTTCGGCTATCGCGGCATCGAGGGCAAGATCGTGGCCGCCCGCTGGGCGCGCGAAAACAAGGCACCCTATCTTGGCCTGTGCCTGGGGATGCAGGTCATGTGCATCGAGTTAGCCCGTGATATATTCGGCAGCGATGAACCCAACAGCACCGAATTTGACTCCAAAACACAGCACCCAATCATCAGCCTGATGCCCGACCAGCACGGCCTGTCCGATATGGGCGGAACAATGCGGCTGGGCATTTATCCCTGTCACCTGAAACCGGGCACAAAAGCGGCCGCCGCCTACGGCCAGGCAGTTGTCAATGAACGTCACCGCCATCGCTGGGAATTCAATAATCATTACCGGGAACTGTTGAGCGATCACGGTCTGGTATACAGCGGCCTTTCGCCCGACGGCCGTCTCGTAGAAATTGCCGAACTGGCTAACCACCCCTTTATGCTTGGCTCCCAGTTTCACCCCGAATTTAAGAGCCGGCCCAACCGCCCCCATCCGCTGTTCCAGGCCTTTCTGGAAGCCTCTATCG
>JBOGUG010000126.1:0-10113 GCA_050696115.1 Promineifilaceae bacterium (SeqCode)
GGAAGTGCAGATCCGCACTCGGGCAATGCACAGCGAGGCCGAGCGCGGCATCGCCGCTCACTGGGCTTACAAGGAGGGCGGCAAGGCCAGCGCCGCCCAGTACGAGCAGATCAACACCTTGCGCGAGCTGCTGACTACGCTGCGGGAAGCCGACGGAGCTTCCATGGATAGCGAAGCTTTCCATGGCGAGTTACTGGGTGAGCGCATTTACGTGTTCACGCCCCGCGGCGACGTAATTGACCTGCCGGCCGGGGCAACGCCGGTTGATTTTGCCTACGCCATTCATACCGAGGTGGGCCACCGTTGCCGGGGCACCCGCGTCAACGGCAAGATGGTGGCGCTGGACTACAAGCTGAGCTCGGGCGAGAAGGTGGAAATCATCACGGCCAACAAGGGTGGGCCAAGCCGAGACTGGATGAACGAAAGCCTGGGCTATGCCACCAGCACGCGCACCCGAAGCAAAGTTCGTGGCTGGTTCCGACAGCAGGAGCGTGACCACAACATCGCCCAGGGCCGCGAGTTAGTTGCCCGCGAATTGCGCCGGCTGGGCGTTTCAGACCTGTACAGCATCAAGGACATTGCCGAGGCCCTCAAGTATGACGATCTTGAGTCCTTTCTGGCCCAGGTAGGCTTTGGCGACGTCCAAAGTACCCAGATAGGTGGCGCAATCGCCGCCCTCCAGCAGAAGCTCCGGCCGGACGACGACCTGGGCCAACTGATCCGCGGCCAGAACAAGGCAGCCGGCCGGCCGAGCATAGGCAGCACCGGCGGCCTGGCGACCAGTTTGGCCCGCTGCTGCAACCCCATCCCGCCAGAACCTATTGTGGGCTACATCACCCGCGGCCGGGGCATCACCATCCACACCCAAAACTGCCGTCAGTTGTCGGCCACTAGAGAGCCAGAGCGCTGGATCGAGATGGATTGGGCAGCCGAGCAGCGCACCTATCCGATTCCCATCGTGCTGCGCGGCTACCGCCGGCCGGGCCTGATTGACGACGTCGCTAACCTGCTGAAGCGCTCCCATATCAACCTGCTAAGGAGCAAGACGACCACCGCCACCAGCGTCACGACTATCTACCTGGAGGCGGAGGTAAGTAGCCTCGAACAGCTGAATCGGCTGCTGGAACAGCTCAACGACGTCAACAACGTGCTGGAAGCGCGCCGGGAGCGCTGGGCCGACTAAACCACGATGCCTGCCAGCCGGCTCGTGTGGCGCAGCCTGTGGGCGGGCCCACCCGGCCGCAGTTGGCTCTCAATAAACTGGATCTCGGCGGCCGAAAAGCTGGCCTCGACCAACGGCCGGCCGATTGGCAGCAGGACGCCAGGCAAACTGGCGCTGCGGTTGACCCGGCCGAGCGTCAGATGAGGCTGAAAGGCGCGCCCTTCGGCCGGCCAGCCCAAAAGCTCCGCAGCGGCCTCGACGTCGGCCTGGAGGGCAGTCAGTCGCTCAAGAAAGCCGGTCAGGCCGACCCAGATGACGCGCGGCTGACGCAGGTTGGGAAAGCAGCCAAGGTTATCAAGGTGCAGCGCGAAGGGCGCATGGCGCCGAGCCAGCTGGTCTAGCCTGCCCTCCAATGACGCCAGTTGTTCCGGCCGTGAGTCCCCCAGAAAGCGCAGCGTCAGGTGCATGTTTTCAGGCCGTACCCAGCGCACCGTGCCGCGGGGCATACCCTCGTCGAGTTCCAGGGCAGCCGCGCCCAACTGTTGGCGCAAGGAAGCGGGCAGGGGCAGGGCAATGAAGGCGCGGCGCACGTCCACGGCCGGCATTGTAGCCGCCGCCCGCCGCCGCCCGCAACCGGGCCCGCGTTCGCCAGGTAAGCGCTGAGGCGTATAATTGGGCTACCACGTTTGACCCAGGCCAGTAACCCTCTTGAACAGCGATGCACTTGGTTTTCGAACGCCCATTCGGGTCGTCTTTCGCGACCTAGACGTCCTGGCTCACGTCAACCACGCCGTGTTTTTCACCTATATGGAGACGGCCCGCACCCAGTTTATGCTCCAACGGTTCGGGCTGGACGGGCCGGCCGCCCTGCCTGTCATCCTGGCCCACGCCAGCTGCCGTTACCTGTCCCCCGTCCGGTTTGACGAGCGCCTGGAAGTGCTGCTGACCGTGGGCCGGATCGGGCACAAAAGCTTTGATCTCGACTATCGCATCGAGCGCGCCTCCGGCGAACCAGTGGCCGAGGGCAAGACAGTTATGGTGGCCTACGATTACGCCGCTGGCGCTAGCAGGCCCATTCCGGCCGACGTGAGAGAGCGTCTTGAAGAGTTCCAGGCGGAGAGCACGCCCGTCATGGAAGGGCCGAGTTGAGGAGTCAGCCGCGCCGCCGCTGGCTCTGGCTTGCCGGCGTGGCGGCCGTAACGCTGCTTGCCCTCGCGAGCCTGTCTTCGGCCAATTTGGGGGCGACCGGGCCGGCCGGAGCGTTGACGCTCGGCCTGGAGCCGTTCGCCAGCGGCCTAATTAGCCCCATCGGCATCGCCAACGCTGGCGACGAACGCCTGTTCATCCTGGAGCAAGCGGGCATCATCCGAATCGTCCTGCCCGATGGCACCGTGCTGCCCGAACCCTTTCTAGAAATCACCGACCGAGTGGATGACGGCGGCAATGAAGAGGGCCTGCTTGGACTGGCCTTTCACCCCCAATACACGGCCAACGGTTATTTTTATGTCAACTACACCTATGATCCCAACGGAACTTCGCCAGGCTGGACGCGCATCTCGCGCTTCAGCGTCACGGCCGATCCCGACGTGGCTGACCCAGGCAGTGAACAGGTGCTCCTGACAGTCGTGCAGCCGGCTTCAAATCACAACGCCGGTCATATACTCTTTGGGCCGGATGGCTACCTTTACGTCCCCCTGGGCGATGGCGGCGGCGCGGGCGACATAGCTGATAACGCCCAGAACCCGGCGTTGCTTTTGGGAAAAGTGAGCCGGATTGACGTGGACAGCGGGCCGGGCGACCTGCCCGATTGCGTTGGCGATGGCGCCGGCGCCTACACTGTCCCGGCCGGCAACCCGTTCGTGGATGGCCCAGGCGGAGCGTGCGACGAGATCTGGGCCCTTGGCCTGCGCAACCCATGGCGCTCCAGCTTCGACCGCCTGACAGGCGACCTGTACATTGGCGACGTGGGCCAAAATGTGTGGGAAGAGATCGATTTCCAGCCGGCCGCCTCGGCTGGAGGCGAGAATTACGGCTGGCGCTGTTACGAAGGCAATCACGCCTATAACACCGACGGCTGCCTGCCGGCACCGAACTACACCTTCCCCATCTTTGAGTATCAACACAGCGCCGGCAATTGCACAGTCATCGGCGGCTACGTCTACCGTGGCGACCAGTATCCGGCCATGGCCGGCCGTTATTTGCTGCTTGACTTCTGCAGTGGCAATTTCTGGGATTTGCGTCAGGAGAGCGGCGACTGGCTGGCGACCCTGCACACCAACCTGCAATCCCCCTTCAATTACGCCGCCTTTGGTGAAGCGGCCAATGGCGAGCTATACGTCGCCGGCCGATCAACCGGCCAGATTTACCGGCTGACGGAGAATTCGGCCCCGCCGACGGTTACACCATCCCCAAGCGTCGTGCCGAGCGCCACACCTAGCCCAACGCCAACAGCGACGCCCTCGGTCAGCCCCACCCCCACGTCCACCCCGTCGGTCTTCAAATATGCGCCCGTCTTGCTAAAGGACTAACCATTCTTGGCCTGGCCGAGCGAACCAATCGCGTCGGCGACGACGCCTACCAGTTGGTCCACTTCGGCCGGACTTATGATGAGCGGCGGTGCCAGGCAGAGCGAATCTCCTTTAGCGCGCGTGATGAGGCCGCGCGCCTGGCAGGCGCGCTGTAGCTGGGCGCCCAGCCCGGCCGGCGCCATACTTACCCGGTCGGCGACCAACTCGACGGCCGCCATAAGCCCCAGGCCGCGCACGTCCCCAACACAGGGGAAAGCATAGAGCTCCTCCAGCCCTGCCAGCAATCGCTGGCCGAGTTGGAGCGCCCGGCCGGCGGCATCCTCACGCTCCAGAATCTCCAGGTTCTTAAGGCCGACCGCGCAGCAGGCTGCGTGGCCTGAGTAGGTGAAGGCATGCATCCAACGCTCGGCCGGCGAAGCGCGATTAATGGCCTCGTATATTGCTTCGGAGACCTGGATCCCGCCCAGTGGCAAGTAACCGCTGGTCACCCCCTTGGCGAAGGTCATGATGTCCGGCTCGATCCCCCAATGCTGAAGGCCAAACCATTTGCCCGTGCGGCCGAATCCGGTGATCACCTCATCGGCTATGAGCAGCACGTCGAGCCGGTCGCAAATCTCGCGCACCAAGGGGAAGTAATCGTCCGGCGGCACAATCACGCCGCCGGCCCCTTGCACCGGCTCAGCGATAAAGCCGGCCACGTTTTCCGGCCCCTCGCGCAAAATTGTTTCCTCCAACGCCCGGGCGGCCGCCTGGCCTATGCTTTCGCCCGGCCGGCGCTCAGCCTCGTAGCGGAACGTATTGGGCGCCGGAATGTGGGAGAAGCCGGGCACGCGCGGCTCGAACATCGGCCAATAGGGGCTGAGACCCGTGGCGCTCATGGCCGCCAAAGTAGCGCCATGATAGGCGTCCTGACGAGCGATAAAGTTCACCTTAGAGGGCCGGCCGCGCCGCTTCCAATAATAGCGGGCCGTCTTAAAGGCGCTTTCGGTGGCCTCGGCCCCGCCGGAGGTGAAGAAGGTGGCCTTGAGTGAGGGATAGGCGTAACCCGCCAGCTTTGCGGCCAGCGCACGCGTTGGGCCTGTCGCGTAACCGGCGTAATTGGAGAAAAAGGCGAGCTGGCCCAGTTGCTCGGCCGCGGCCGCCGCCAACTCGCCGTTGCCATGGCCTATGAGCACATTCCACAGCCCCGACAGGCCGTCCAGGTAGCGCCGGCCGTCGCTCGCCGTCAGCCAGACCCCGTCGCCAGATTCGAGGAGTAGGGCGGCGTCAACGGCCGGGCCGTCATGCAGCGGGTGAAGCTGGAGGCTTTCGGCTGCGGCCGCCGGGCTGGGCTGGGTCACAGGCCGCCTGTTTAGACGTCCAGGTTGCGAACTTCGTTGGCGTGAGTGGTGATGAAGCGGCGCCGGGGGCCGACCTCATTGCCCATCAGCATGTCAAAGGTGCGGTCGGCGGTGACCGCATCCTCGATAGTGACCTGCAACAGCGTCCGGTTGCCAGGATCCATTGTCGTCTCCCAAAGCTGTTCTGGGTTCATCTCGCCCAAGCCCTTGTAACGCTGAAGCTCGTACTTCTGGCCGTTTGACTGGAGTTTCCTGAGCCGAGCCGCCGTCTCCGGCTCGGTGTAGGTGTAGTCAACCTGCTTGCCGGCCTTAATCAGGTATAGGGGCGGCTGGGCGATGAAGAGGTGGCCGTTCTCGATCAGCTCCGGCATGTAGCGGAAGAAAAAGGTCAGCAGCAGGGTGCGGATGTGGCTGCCGTCCACGTCGGCGTCGGTCATGATGATGATCCGGCCGTAGCGCAGATTTTGGAGGTCAAACGCCTCCCCGATCCCTGTGCCGAGTGCCGAGATCAAGGTTTTGACCTCGTTGTTGTTCAAGATTTTGTCCAGGCCGGCTCGCTCTGTGTTCAAGATCTTGCCGCGCAAGGGCAATATCGCCTGGAAGTGGCGGTCGCGGCCCTGCTTGGCAGATCCGCCGGCCGAGTCGCCCTCGACGATATACAGCTCGCTTCGGGTTGGCTCGCGCTCCGAGCAGTCGGCCAGTTTGCCCGGCAGGGTAAGGCTCTCTAAAGCGCTTTTACGCATCACAAGCTCACGGGCTTGGCGGGCCGCCCGGCGCGCCCTCGAGGCCGTCAGGCAACGCTCGACGATACGGCGCGCCTCGCGCGGGTTCTCCTCTAGGAAGTCGTTCATGGCCTCGGCCGCGATGGACGAGACCACACCGGCGACCTCAGGGTTCATGAGCTTGACTTTGGTCTGGCTCTCGAACTGGGGATTGGGGTGCTTGATACTGACGACGGCCGTGATTCCCTCGCGCGTGTCCTCGCTGTTGAAGTTGGAGTCCTTCTCCTTGAGGAAATTATTTCGCCGGGCGTAGTTGTTGACCACCCGGGTGATCGCCGTGCGCAGCCCGGTCAGGTGGGCGCCGCCGTCGGGAGTATGGATGGTATTGGCGAAGGCATACTCCGACGTTGCCGTGCCGTCCGTGTACTGGATCGCCACCTCGACGTCCATATTGTCCGCTTCTTTCTGGACGTAAATGGGATCGTGCAGGGCCTTGCGGTTGCGATTCAGATAGCGGACGAATGATTTGAGGCCGCCCTCAAAATAGAAGCTCATCTCGCGCTGCTGGCCCGGCCGCTCGTCGCGGAGCGTGATGAAGATGCCACGGGTGACGAAGGCCATCTCGCGGAAGCGATTCATTAAGGCTTCGAAGCGATAGACATTGTCTTCGGCGAAGATGGTGTCGTCAAACTTAAACGTGGTCGTAGTGCCGGTCGCGCCGTCCTTCTTGGAGGTCTTGGCAATCTTTTCGACTTCGGTCTGGGGAATGCCGCGGGCGTAGCGTTGGCGGTACACGCCGCCGTCTCGGCTTACCTTGACCTCCATCCACTCGGAAAGGGCGTTGACGGCCGCAGCGCCGACGCCATGCAGACCGCCAGAAACCTTATACGCGGCCCCGTCGAATTTGCCGCCAGCGTGCAATGTGGTCATAACCAGTTGCAAGGTGGAGACCTTTTCTGTCGGGTGCGTACCGACGGGGATGCCCCGGCCGTTGTCGCTGACGCTCACGCTGGCGTCCGCGTGGATAACGACCTCGATGCTGTTGGCCTTACCTGCCAGTGCCTCGTCTATCGAGTTGTCTACAATCTCGAAAACGAGATGATGGAGCGCCTTGGAATCTGTGCCGCCCACATACATGCCCGGCCGGCGGCGCACAGCCTCAAGACCCTTAAGCGCCTGGATGCTGCGCTCGTCGTATGCGGGCGGATTCGCCACTCTAGCCATAGATTGCCTCACTACCTTGAACTTTGTGCGTCGGCCGCCTCAAAATCATGCCTGCGGCGCTTTCGGCCGCGATTCAATGGCCCGAATTAACCCCTCAATTCTACCACATTTGTTCTAGGCGGGCGACAGGTTACAGGAGTATTTGGCGGCCGAAACGCAGGTCGCGCGCGGGCCAAAAGTCTGGTCTCAACTCAGACCTCGCGGCCGGAGCGTGCGCCATAATGCCAGCAACGACATGGCCGTTAGAAGCGCCATCAACCACGGCCATGCGCCCCACCACCAGGCCTGGCGCAGCCCTTGACCCACGCCGAACTCGACGAGCGTCACGGCCGTGGGCGCGGCCGTCTCAAAGCGCCATTCCATTCCGGTCCACGGCCGGCCGGCAGCCGGGCCCTCCAGCCTGACCAGGTATGTCGTGCCTGGGGCAAGGCTGGCGGCCGGCCGAAATACGAGCGTTTCGCGCCTAAGGCTCAAGATCTGGTTGCCCGTTACAAGGCCCTCAGGGCCATATAGGGCCAGGCGCACGCCGGCCGCAACCGGCTGGTCCCAAGTTACTCTGACGGCCTCATCCAGGGCCACGCCCGTGGCGTCTGCGGCCGGTGAGACACTCACGACGGACGGCATATCGCCGGGTGGCGCAGCTTCGGCCAGGGACAGACTGGGCGCCAGTGCTAGGTAACATAGACCGAGGCAGGCGGTCAGAAACCGGAGTCGTGTCGTCGCCAAACGTGCCAGCATGGAATTCGGCCTTGAGCCAATTTCCCTTCTCGGCCCAAGGTTAGGTAGAATTATACCCCAGAAATGGATTAAGGGCGTATGAGTTCGGCACGTAGCGCCGGCCGCTTCGCTGCTATACTCGTGCTCGTTACCTCCCAGGAGAACCGCATGACAACTGACGTCCAGGCAATTGCCAACCGCATCGTGGAGAACATTGAACGGGTGATCGTCGGCAAGCGCTCGGCCGTGCAGCATTCAGTTCTGGGGCTGCTTTGCCAGGGTCACATGCTCATTGAGGACGTGCCTGGCGTCGGCAAGACGGTCCTGGCAAAGGCCATCGCCCGCTCCGTGGGCTGCCAGTTCCAGCGCATCCAATTCACGCCGGACATGCTGCCAACGGACGTAACCGGCGTTTCGGTCTACAACCAGAAGACGCGCGAATTCGAATTCCGGCCAGGACCGATCCACGCCCAGATAGTCTTGGCCGACGAAATCAACCGCGCCACCCCCAAGACACAGTCCGCGCTCCTGGAGGCCATGGAGGAGCGCCAGGTCACGGTAGACGGCGTTACCTACCCGTTACAGCCCCCTTTTATGGTGCTGGCCACCCAAAACCCAATCGAATACGAGGGTACATTCCCTCTGCCGGAGGCCCAGCTTGACCGCTTCCTGCTGCGCATCCGCCTTGGCTATCCCGCCAAGGATGACGAGATCGAAATCCTGGATCGTCAGCAGTACGTCCATCCGATCCATGAGCTTGAACAGGCCGCCTCAGCTGAAGAGTTGCTCGCCGCGCAGGAGGCTATCAAGGAAATCTACATTGATCGCCTGGTGAAGGAATACATCGTCGAGGTGGTTCGCCGCACCCGCTCGCACGCCGACGTGTACCTCGGCTCCAGCTCGCGCGGGGCGCTGGCTATCTACCGCCTGGGCCAGGCGCGGGCCGCGCTCTTCGGCCGCGACTACGTCTTGCCTGACGACGTGAAGGCGCTGGCGGAGGCAGCCCTCAGCCACCGCATCATTGTCGGCCCGGCCGCCCGAATCAAGGACATTGATCCGGCCGCCATCGTGCAAGACATCGTGGACAACGTGCCGGTGCCCGGCGCGCAAGTCAAAGTCTAAATGGCGAGCAGCCGGCGCACAGGCGTCTTGATCCTGGCGCTACTGGCCCTAATCGGCGGCTTGACCACCGGCCGCGACCTCTTTTATTCCATCACCTACATGTTGGGCCTGCTCCTGCTCGTCTCTTTCGCCTGGTCGTGGAGTAACATCAACTGGCTGCATTTGTCGCGCGTCACCCGGACGCGGCGAACGCAGGTCGGCCGGCCGCTTGAGGAGCGCTTCACAGTGCGCAACACCAGCCCGCTGCCCAAGCTGTGGCTGGAGGTGCGCGACGCCTCAAATCTGCCAGCCCACCATGCCAGCAAGGTGGTTAACAATCTCGGCGCCAGGGGAGGCTTCACCTGGCGCGTCAACACGCTGTGCCAGAGCCGCGGCCGGTACCGGCTCGGCCCGCTTCAGCTTTTCAGCAGTGACCCCTTCGGCCTTTTTCCGGTGCGGCGCGAGTTGAGCGCGACCACCAACGTGGTCGTCTTTCCGATGACGGTTGAGGTGCACCAATTCGCGCTGCCGCTGGGTGTGCTTTCCGGCGGTGACGCGCTGCGCCGGCGCACGCATTACGTTACCACCAACGCTTCGGGCGTGCGGGATTACGCGCCCGGAGACAGCTTCAGCCGTATCCATTGGCGCAGCACCGCCCGGCGCGACCGGCTCATCGCCAAGGAGTTTGAGCTTGATCCATTGGCGGACATTTGGGTCATCGCCGACATGGCGGTCTTCGCCCATATTTCGAGGCAACGGCCGCCGGCTGAACCGGCCACGTTCCGCGACGATTTGCCGGCATGGATGCGCATACGCGAGCCAGAATATCAGCTGCCAGACGCGACCGAGGAGTACACGGTTACCATCGCAGCTTCGCTGGCCCAATATTTCCTGCGCCGTAACCGGGCAGTGGGCCTGCTGGCCTACGGGGCCTCGCGCGAGATATTGCAGCCTGACCGGGGCGAGCGGCAGCTAAACCGGATCCTGGAAACGCTCGCCGTCGTGCGCGCCGACGGCCAGATCGCCATCGAAGACGTGCTGAACGCCGAGGCCAACCTCTTTGCCCGCGGCACGACAGCTATCGTGGTCACGCCGACGACGCGCGAATCGTGGGCGGCCGCCGCGCGCCAGCTTTCGCGCCGCGGCCTGCGCATGGTCAGCGTGCTCCTGGACCCGGAGTCATTCGGCGGCCAACGCTCAAGCGCCGGCCTGGCTTATATGTTGCAAGCCGGCAACATGCTGGCCCACGTCGTTCGTTGCGGCGAGGACCTGACGGCCGCCCTCAGTGCGGGCAAGGTGCGCTCCCGTTACCAGACGGC
>JBOGUG010000127.1:0-20504 GCA_050696115.1 Promineifilaceae bacterium (SeqCode)
CGCGCCGACAGTGGCCAAGACGCTGCCGACATTTCGGGATGCGACGACATGGCCGGCCGTGCTGCAAGCGGCGGCAAGCCTTTCGGCCAGCAGGCCGTTCCCCACGACAATCACGCGCATTGGTTCAACTGCCCTCATGCCAGGCGGCCCCCGCGCTTGCCGGCCGGCGTCAATCTGCTATGATTTCTGCGGCTGGGCGCTGCCAGCGTCGGCCTTACGTTCACAAAGTAGTATCACAATGGAATTACAAGCGGTCACCGGCCAATTATACGTCGTAAACGGAGAAGTTCGCGACGCTTCCCTGGCGCCCGGACTGGCGGCCGAGCGCGCCCCGACCGGCACGCCGCAAAGCCGGCGCGACGACCTTCTGTTTCTGCACCTGACCTTGAGCGGCCGGCCTGAGGAGTCCGAGGCGCTGGCGGCCGAGCTGCTGGCGGCCATCCGGGACGAATTCTATCAAGCAGTGGGTAGTGTCACGGCCGCGTTACGCAAGGCGATCCTGGCCGCCAACCAGCGCCTTTTGGCCTTTAACCTCGGCCGGCGCGGCCCGGCGCAGGAGGCCGCCCTGGCTTGTGCCGCCCTGCACGGCCAGGAGTTGTTCAGCGCCCAAGCTGGGGAGGCGGTGGCGCTCCTGGCCCACAATTTCGGCATTGAGCGCTTACCGGCCGCCCTAGCGGACCAGCCGCTGCCCCTCGGCCGCAGCGCCGGCGCCGAAATCCGCTTCTTCCACCATTGGCTGCAAGCCGGCGACATCCTCCTGCTGGCCGATCCCCGCCTGGCCCATCTCTCGGCCGATGACCTGCGGCCGGCGCTCATTGACACCGAGGCGGCCGATAGCCTACACGCGCTCAAAAAGTTGGTCGGGCCGGGCAGCGGCCGGCTCATCCTGATCGAGTTCACCGACGAAGCCCCGGCCGACGTCGCCGACCGCTTGCCAAGGGGCGCCAAGAGCGGCGGAGGCCGCCTGTCTCCGCCAAAAGGCGCCCCGCAGCGCGGCCCAAGCCTGCCGCCGGCTGGCGCGCCCCCGCCGCAGCCCAAAGTGGCGGCCGGGTTGCCTGACGTGGAGGAGTTTGAAGCTGGTGCCCGCCTAGCCGGCTCCCGCGCCGCTCGTGGCCTTGCCCACTTGACCGGCTCCCTGGCCCGTCTGCTGACGCGCCTGGGGCCGGTAGGAGCCGCCGACGAACCGGAAAAGGATCATGCCCTGCCGGCCTTCCTGGCCATCATTTTGCCGCTCGTCGTGGCCGCCGTCGTGACCGGCGTCTACCTCCAGCGCGGCCAGACAGAACGTTACAGCGAGATCAAACAGGCGCTCAACCAGCAATTGGGCCAGGCCGAGCAATTGAGCGCAGACCGGCCGGCGGCCATCGCTGCCTTCACCGCGGCGCTGCGGTTGGCGAATGAGGGGCTGGCGCTGCGGCCGGGCGACGACGACCTACTGGCCCTGCGCGACCAAGCCTTGGAGGCGATGGACGACCTCAGCGGTGTGGCCCGGCTGACACCAGCACTGCTATACGAATATCCCGCAGGAACGCAACTGGGCCCGCTGGCGCTGGGCGACGCGCTCAACGGCGACATCTACATCCTCGAACGCGCCGGCGGCGCGGTTTACCGCCACGACACCGACGAAGGCTATGTCAATCTTATGACGCCGGGCCCGGAACAGATTGTGGCAGGCGGCCAGGCCGTCGGCAGCCACGTCGTCGGCCAGATTGTGGACACCATGTGGCGGCCAAGCGGCGCGGCCGTAGCCCGCGACGGCCTCGCCATGCTTGACGCCCGCGGCGCAGTGGTCACCTTTTATCCCAGCTTTTCAGACCTGCGGGCAGCCCCGCTTGACTTGGCCAGCGAATGGCGTCAGCCGGCCGCCATTGCCAGCTTCGACGAGCGCCTCTACCTGCTCGATCGCCAGCTTGCCGAGATCTGGCGCTACTTTCCGGCCGGCGAGGGCTTCAGCCTCACCCAAGACCAGAAGACGCTTGAGTTTCAGGAGGATCCCGGCCTGGCGGGTGTCGTGGACCTGGCGATTTACGCTGACGACGGCAGCGTCGTGCTGCTCTACGCCGACGGCCGGCTGCGGCGCTATGTCAATGGCCGGCTGCTGTGGAGTGAGTCGGAGCTAGCCGCCAACGGTTTGGAGCAGCCCCTGGTTGCGCCCGTCTCCCTCAAGATCGCCGGCCGGGGCCTCAACTCATCCCTGTTCATTCTCGATCCAGGCTCCGCCCGGGTTGTGCAGCTTAGCCTAGGCGGCACCTACCTGGCCGAGTTCAAGGCCCAGACAGACGCTGGCGAGGAGCTGTTCGCCCAGGCGGGCGACCTTGACGTCGCGGCCGAGCCGATGCGCCTGTTCGTCGGCGCCGGCAACCGCCTCTACCGCCTCGATTAGGGGCTGGCGCCCGCCTCAACTGCGCTTGGGGTAGAGGTAGAAACCCCGGCCGCTCTTGCGGCCCAGCCAGCCGCTGGCCACCATCCGGCGCTGGATAGAATGCGGCCGGTAACGCGGTTCCTGACCGAACGCCTCATAGACCGATTCAGTCACCGCCAGATTCACGTCGCAGCCGACCAGATCGATCAGCTCGAAGGGCCCCATGCGAAAGCCGAGCGAGCGCGCCAGGCGGTCAATCGTCTCCACATCGGCCGCCCCCTCGCCTAACAGCCTCAGCGCCTCGCCGTAAAAGGGCCGCGCCACCCGGTTGACGATGAAACCGGGCGTGTCCTTGCAGTGAACTCCGATCTTACCCAGCCGGCCGACGAACCGATCAGCCGCCTCCTGCGCCAGGCGGCCGGTCTCGTCACCGGCAATGATCTCGACCAGCTTCATGATCTGGGCGGGGTTGAAGAAGTGGAGGCCCAGGAAGCGATCTGGCCGGCCGGTGGCCGCCGCCAGGACGTTGACGCTCAGGCTGGAGGTATTGGTCGCCAGGAACGTCTCCGGCGGGGCCAGCCCATCCAATTGGGCCAGTAGGGAGCGCTTTAGTTCCAGCTGTTCGGGAGCCGCCTCGATAATCCAGTCTGCCTTGGCAGCCGTGGCCAGTTCAGGCGTCAGTTTTAGATTGGCCAGCGCCTGCTCGCCGGCCGCGGCGGAGAGCTTGCTGTCCTCCACCCCCTTGCGGATGAAGGCCCCCATTTGGGCTTCGGCCGCCGCCAGCGCCTCCGGACTAACGTCGTAAACGACTACCTTATAGCCGGCCTGGGCGGCCGCCACAGCGATGCCGCGCCCCATCGTGCCAGCGCCGATGACGCCTACGCTGCCCGATTCAGCCATTCATGTGCTTCGCGAATCACGGCTATACGCAAAAATGGGCCGAATATGACCTCTGGCGGCCGCCAAGCTCAGGCGCGCGCTACCGGCCGCGAAAAACCGCCTCACGCTTTTCGACGAACGCCCGTACCCCTTCGCGGCTGTCGGCGCTGCGGCCGGCAATCTCTTGCAGTTGAGCTTCGTAAGCCAGGGCCTCTTCCAGGCTGCTGGTCGCTGCCCGCCGCATGGCCCGCTTGGTCAGGCCGTAGGCCAGCGTGGGCCCGCTCGCTAATTGCAGCGCCCAGGCCGTCACCACCTCTCCCAACTGGTCATGAGGCACAATCTGGTTGACGAGGCCCCAGGCCAACGCCTGCTCGGCCGAGACTTTGTCGCCTGTGATGGCCATTTCAAAGGCGCGCGCATAGCCGATAAGGCGCGGCAAGGTCCAGGTGCTGCCGCTGTCGGGGATCAGGCCCACCCTGCTGAAAGCCTGAATGAAGACTGCCCGGTCGGAAGCAATGCGCAGGTCGGCCGCCAAGGCCAGGCCGCAGCCGGCGCCGGCCGCCACCCCGTTAACGGCCGCTATCACCGGCTTCTCCAGGCTGACAATTGCGCTCACCAGCCGGTTGTAGCCGGCGCGCAGGTGGTCGCCAATCGAGAACGCCTCGCCCCGCGCCTGGACCTCCTTCAAGTCCTGGCCCGAAGAGAAGGCCCGGCCGCTGCCGGTCAGCACCAGGCTGCGCACCGCCGCCTCTCGCGCCGCGCCACGCAGCGCCTCGGCCGTCTCGGCGATCATGGCGTCGTTAAAGGCGTTCAGCGACTCCGGCCGGTTGAGTGTGAGCGTCGCCACGCCCTCCTCGACCTGGTAAAGGATGTGTTGATGGTTCATTTGGCGCCCGCTAACTTATCTGGGCCATCATCGCCGCGGCGTCCCAGTAGGCTTCTAGGCGCGCAATTTCCCCATTCGGGGCCAGCGTAAAGACGTTGACGCCGCTAAAGGTGGCGCTCTTGCCGTTCTTGGCCCGGGCCTCGGCCGACCACTGCACCGCCACCCGGTCGCCGCCGACAAAGTATTCGGCCGGCGTCATCTGGAACCTATCCCAGGTACGCTCCATAGCGCTGAACCATTTGTTCAGCCCCTCCTCGCCCTGCGCCGGCCGGCCGCCATACGGATCATGCGCCTCGGCCTGCGGCGCAAAACAGGCCAGGAAGGCCGCCCGGTCAATCCGATTGAGGGCGTCGAAGTAGCGCTCACAGGCCGAAATCATCGCTGCCCTCATCCGATTCCTCCTCAAGCTCACCGGCCGGCTGGCGCACCCACAACGTCAGCAGCGGCCCTTCATCCAGCTCCTGCAGACGTAAGGCCAGCACGTCTCTGTGCTGCCTCGCCCGAAGATCATCGGGATAGTCGAGTCGAACCGCCCTTCCGTCCGCCCAGGCCTGCAAGCAGCGCGCCTGGATGGCGGCCCCGTTCAGGCTTCGCAACTCGCACATGGCAGCCTCGGCATCCTCAGGCCCTTCCAGCAGGGACTGGAACCAGAGATAAGGGCTCGGCCGGAATTCAGGGGTAGGGCCTTCTACAATTGTGATCCATTCAGGTTCGCGCTCTGGCATTATGCACCGCCAAAATTAGGGGCTTCGATAAACGTGGCTCGAACGCGCCGGCCGCCGAGCAGGGCTCGGCCGGCTCCAATCCCAAGTCTACCGGCCTGGCCGCGAGCCGGCAAGAACGCTGATTAAGCGCGGATCGACACGGATTGCCAAGGATCGGCCGGTTTTGTCCGAAAGTCGAGAACCCGTCGAATCCGCAGCATCTGTCGTCATCCGTGTCCTCAGCCCTCGGCCGGCAAGCAGATTGGGCACGGGCAGGCGGCCCGAAGATGGCCCCAGGTGTAGATGCCTGTGGCGTGGCCGTCGCTCCATTGAAATTGGAGGGCGTAGGCGCCAACCTGTTGGGCATCGCGCAGTTCCAGCTCTGCATCCACTGCGTCGCGCACCTGGCGCGGGTCGGGCGGCTGGCCCATGTGGTGGTGGCCGCCACGACATTCCACGCAGGGGCAGATAGCCCGCAGGCCGGCGAAGCTGTATCGGCTCTCGTGGCCGTCACTCCAGCTGACAGTCAGGATTCGCTGGCTGCGGTCAACGGTGATAGCAGCCGGCCGGTGTGTTTGCTGGCTCAACTTTGCCGTCTCCGGCCGAGGCCCGGCTCAGCGACCATCAAGCTTGGCCAGGCGCTCGCTCAGCTCGGCGCGGCTATTTTGGAAGCGGGCCAGCTTCTCACGCTCGCGGGCCACGACCCCGGCCGGCGCCTTGGCGCTAAACTCGCCGCCCAGCAGCCGCTCCAGCCGTTCAATCTGCCCACCCACCTCGTCAAGCTCGGCCGCCAGCCGCTCCCGCTCGCGCTCGACATCTAGCAGGTCGGAAAGCGGCAAATAGGCGGTCACGTCACCAAGGGCTAGGGTAATTGTGTCCTCGGCCCGGGCCTCCAGCCCATCGGCCGTCATTACGAGCCGGGCTGGATCCAGCCGCGCCAGCGCCGCCAGCAGCGGCCGCATCTGCTCCCAGGCGGCCACACCGGCCGGGGCGCTGACTAGCGCCGGGATCAACCGCGCCGGCTCAACCTGGTGGTCCGAGCGGGCGGCGCGGATGGCGCGCACCAAATCACGCAGCCGCTCAAACTGCTGGTCGGCCTCAACGTCAACCTCCCCAGCCATCGGCCAGTTGGCAATAATGAGCGCCTCCGGCCAGCCACCGGCCGGCTCATAGGGGAAGCCGGCCGCGGCCGTCGCCCGTTTCAGCTGCTGCCAGCTCTCTTCGGTCACGAAAGGGATATACGGGTGCAGCAGACGCAGGCTGGTGTCCAGCACCTGCAGCAGCATCCACAAAGTCGTGTTGGCCTGCCGCCCGCCGGCCGCCAATTGCACCTTAGCCGCCTCGACGTACCAGTCGGCGAATTCGGCCCAGAAGAAATCGTGAATCTGCCGGCCGGCTTCGCCAAATTGGTAGCCGTCCAGCAGCCGATCGGCATCGGCGATCAGCTGATTGAGCCGGCTCCAAATCCAGCGGTCAGCCACCGTGTGATCTTCGGCCGCTGGAGCGGTAGGCGTCGCGGCCGCGGCCGGCGTCAGCTTCTGAACCACAAAGCGGGTGACGTTCCAGATCTTATTGCTGAAGTTGCGATTGCTCTCCACCTTGGCCAGCGCCAGGTTCATGTCCTTGCCCGGCGTGCTCCCGGTAAGCAAAGTGAACCGCAGGGCGTCCGCGCCGAACTGATTCATGACGTCTAGCGGATCAACCACATTGCCCAGGGATTTGCTCATTTTGCGGCCCTGTTCGTCACGGATCAGGCCGTGCAGAAAGACGGTGTGGAACGGCGCGTCGTTGGTGAACAGCGTGCCGGCCATTACCATGCGGGCCACCCAAAAGAACAGGATGTCGTAGCCGGTCTCGAGGACATCGGTAGGGTAAAATCGCTTCAGATCGGCTGTTTCCACCGGCCAGCCCAGGCTCGAGAATGGCCAAAGGGCCGAGCTAAACCACGTGTCCAGCACGTCGGGGTCTTGCTCCAGCCCCTCGCCGCCGCACTTTTCGCACTCGGCCGGATCAAGAACCGCAACCGTCTGGTGGCCGCATGCCTGGCAGGTCCATACCGGGATACGGTGGCCCCACCAAAGCTGGCGGCTGATGCACCAGGGCTGAATGTTTTCCAGCCAGTGGCGCCAGACGCGCACGAAATAATCTGGCGTCAGCTGGATCCGGCCGCTCTCCACCGCTGCCAGCGCCAGCTCGGCCTGCGGCCGGGCGTTCACGAACCACTGCCTGCTCACCAGAGGCTCAACAATCTCGCCGCCTCTTTGGCTGCGCGGCACGCTGAGCATGTGCGGCTCAGCCTTCAGGATCAGGCCGGCCTGGCCCATGTCATCCCACAGCCGCCGCCGGCACTCAAAGCGATCGAGGCCGGCGTAGGGGCCGGCGGCCGCGCTCATCGTGGCATCCTTGTTCATGACGTTGACGATTGGGAGGTCATAGCGGCGGCCAATCTCGAAGTCACTGGCGTCGTGGCCCGGCGTCACCTTGAGCGCGCCCGTGCCGAAGTCGCGCTGCACCTGCTCGTCGGCGATGACCGGGATCGGCCGGCCTAAAATCGGCACGAGCGCCGTCCGGCCGACCAGGCTGGCAAAGCGCTCGTCCTCGGGGTGTACGGCCACGGCCGTGTCGCCCAGGATGGTCTCCGGGCGGGTTGTGGCCACTGGAATGTGGCCGCCTCCTTGTAGCGGATAACGGAAGTAATACAGCAGGCCCTCTTCGTCGTGATATTCGACCTCCAGATCGGAGACGGCCGTCTGCAGCCCGGGCGACCAGTTGACCAAGTATTCGGCCTGGTAGATCAGGCCCAGCCGGTAGAGGCGCGCGAACGCCTCGCGCACGGCCTGGGACAGCCCCTCATCAAGGGTGAAGCGCTCCCGATCCCAGTCGCAGGAAGCGCCCAGCCGCCGCAGCTGGTCGGTAATATACGAGCCGTACTTCTCCTTCCAGGCCCAGACGCGTTCGACAAAAGCCTCCCGGCCGAGCTCCTCGCGTGTCACCTCCTCCTCGCGCAACAGGTACTTCTCGACCTGGAGTTGGGTGGCGATGCCGGCGTGGTCAACGCCCGGCACCCACAGGGCCGCCCTGCCCTGCATCCGCGCCCGCCGGATCATCAGATCCTCAAGGGCCACAAACAGGCTATGCCCTTGGTGTAGCTCGCCGGTCACATTGGGCGGTGGGATAGCGATGACAAAGGGAATCGCGTCCGGCGGCCGGGCCTCGGGCTTGAACCAGCCATTGGCCTCCCACCATTGGTACAGGCGTTCTTCGACGCTCTTAAAGTCGTATGCCTTAGGCATTGGTGCCATTGCCGCTGCCATCTGTGCTGCCACTGGCCACGCCGCTAGCCGGCCGGCTCCTCCAGGATGTCAATTCGTTCGATGAGGTCTCCTTGGCCGCCACCTTCAGGATTTACCAGGCTGAGGGAGCGTAAGACGTCTTCGCCCTCTATCAGCTCACCGAAAATGGTGTGGATGCCGTCCAGATGCGGCGTGGGCGCAAAGGTGATGAAAAACTGGCTGCCGTTGCTGTCCGGCGCGGCCGGTTTGGCCATCGCCAGCAGGCCCGGCCGGTCGAAAACGAGCCCGTTCTCCGTCTCATCAGCGAAGACATAGCCTGGCCCGCCGCTGCCAGCACCGGTCGGATCGCCGCCCTGGGCCATAAAATCTTCAAGCACGCGGTGGAAGCGCGTGCCGTCGTAAAAGCCTTGGCGCGCCAGGAAGACGAGGTTGTTGACCGCCAGAGGCGCCTCGGCCGGAAATAGGCGCAGGCGCATGTCCCCTTTCTCAGTTCGGATGATGGCCTCGTAGCTGTTCTCCGGATTAATAACCATGGCCGGATAGGCGTCGTAATATCGGTCGCGCTCCGCCGGCTCAAGCGCGGCCAGCGGCCGTTCTCCCTCGTCGGGCAATCCGGCCGTCGTCGCTTCGCCGCTGCGGGCGCTGGTTAGCTGCCAGGCGACGAAGGCGAGGACGAGCGCGATCAGCCCGGCCGCCAGGCCCATGATTAGCTTGTCTTGGCGCTCGTACTGCTTGTCCGCAAGCTGCCGTTTGCTGCTGGCGCGCACGCTTTGGCGCGATACCCGTTTGGTCATGAGCGTAACAAAACTCCTGCCTAAGTACCTCGAAACTCCAGCCGCCAGATCAGCAGGCAGGCCATCAAGGCGGCCAGGAAGCCGAGCGCATAGCCTTCCACGATGTCGGCGGTGGTGATGAACATGGCGCCAATGCCGAACAGGCCGGCCAGCAAGTATAACATGAGCACGGTTTCGCGCTGGCTGTAGCCGCGGGCCACCAGCCGATGGCTGAGGTGATCCTTACCGGCCGTCGTAAATGGATTCACCCGCCGCCGCAGCCGTGAGACCAACACCAGGGTCGTGTCGAGTATCGGCAGGCCCATAATAAAGACTGGCACCATCCAGGTCACAAAGCTGACGTTAGCCGGAAAGCGCAGTTGGATGCCAAGCATCGCCAGCAGGAAGCCCAGGAACAGCGAGCCGGCGTCGCCCATAAAGATTGTCGCCGGCCTGAAGTTGTAGCGTAGGAAGCCCAGGCAAGCGCCCAGCACGGCCGCCGCCAGCGCCGCTACCAGGTATTGGTCGTTGGAGGCCGCCAGCAGCAGGATGAACACGGCCGCCACCCCGCTCACCCCGGCCGCCAGGCCGTCCATGTTGTCCAGGAAGTTGATCGCGTTGCTGATGCCGGCCAGCCAGAGGAAGGTGATGGCCAGATTAAGCCACTCCGGGATGGGCAGCTGGACGCGCACGCCCGCCAGCGCCAGAATAGCGAAGCCGCCAAATTGGCTGGCCAGCTTGAGCCAAGCCGGCAGGCCGCGCCTGTCGTCCACCAGGCCCACCAGGGCCACCAGCGCGGCCGCCAGCACCGCGCCCAGCACCGACGGCGAGTCCGGCCGCGCCGGCAGCAGCCAGAAGATCAACAGGAAGGCCAGCAGAGCGCCGAGCGTAATTGCCAGGCCGCCCATGAGCGGGATTGGCTCGCCATGCAGCTTGCGCGCCGCTGGCTGGTCCACAAAGCCGGCCCACAACGCGAAACGGCGCACGTAGGGGATGCTGACGGCCGTCAGACCGGCCGCAATCAGGAAGATAAATACGAAGACGCGCACGGCCCCATGCCTACCGGCCCGCTACGATTCGGCGCCCAGGCCGTCAATGAAGGCTTGAATCTGGGCTGCGACGTCTTGGGGCGCGGTTTGCAAGGCGCGGGCCGCATATTCGCGCGCTTGGCTTGCGTCGCCGTTGTTGCTGTAGGCTTGAGCCATGCTGAAATCTATCTGCCAGGCCGCCACGTTGCCGCCCGCGCGCGCCATCGCCTCTTGGTAAGCTTCTTGGGCTGCCTGGGGCTGATTCAGGCCGATGTGGATCTGGGCCAGCAGCACCCAGCGGCCGGGGGGCTCGTCCTCCCGCTCCAGGCCGCCGCGGACGCTTTCCAACGCCTCCTGGTAATAGGCTTGAGCGGCCGCGCCTTCCGCTTCGTCGGCGCAGGCCTTGGCAATCTCAGCCCGCTCGAAGTACGTCGTCGTGAAGAAAGGATCTACAGCCAGCGACTCTCGGTACCTCTGGAGCGCCTCGTCGCAGTCATTCTGCAGCAAATAAGCCAGCCGGGCATATTCGTTCCGGATGATGCCGTTGTTGGGGCTGAGCGAGATGGCATCCTGGTAATAGGCAGTGGCCTGCCGGATGCGCGTCTCGCGCGCCTCCGCTTCGGCCCCTTCGGCCCAACGCGTATTCAGCCGGGCCAGGTTGGCCGTATGGTCGGTGTTCAGCGGGTTAATGCGCTGCGCCTCGGCCAGTCGAGCGCTGGCCGTCTCCAGCAATTGCTCTCGCTCCTGCGGATTCTCGGCCAGGGCCGACCGTTCCAGGTAGGCCCGGCCGAGCCAGAGGTAATAAAAGTCCTCGCTTGGCGCCAGATCGGCCGCCCGCTCGTAAATGGCGATGGCCACATCCCACAATTCGGGGTTGCGCGTCTGCGTCGCCTGCTTGTCCCAGGGATCGGCACGCTTATAGACCATGTCGGCGTGGACAATGCGCAGGTTGGTCGTGGCAATCAGAAAGATGGTCAACGCGCCCAGTAAGGCCCCGGCCGCCAAGCCGGCTGACGTCCCCGTCTGGCGCGTCCGGGCTGCCTTCGGCCGGGCCAGCACCCAGCCGGCCGCCAGCAAAACCGCAAAGAAGAACAGGTAGAAGACGGTCAACAGGCTCGTGACCTGGTTAGACTCTAACACCCGGCGCACTGCCAGCTCGGTCGCCCCAGTCACGCCGGCCGGCGCCAGCATCGTGCTTCGAATGACCAGGGCATGAAAGAGCGCGTAGCCGAGTCCGATTGCCAGCGAGGCCACCGCCAGCACGGCGGCCGGCAGCAAACTCTCATTCCAGCTCCTGTCCCACAACAGATAGATCACGACGCTGCAGGCGGCCGCCAGGCCCAGACCGGCCCGGATCTGGCCGGCCGCCACTAGAGGCATGGCGGCTGCCAGCCCGACCAATGCCACTGCGCCGCTCGCCGGGCGCCCATTGGGCCGCCCGCCGAGCAGCCCGAACACAGCGTAAGCGCATAACCCCGCCCAGGCGACGGCTGCAACCAGTGCGACAGCCCCATTCCGGCCGGCCTCGTCGCCCCGCGCCGTCAAGCTTGCCAGGGCCAGGCCGGCCAAGCCAGCAAGGGCCAAAATGAGGGCCGCGACGCGCTCGCGCTCCGGCCGGGCCTGGCCGGCCGGCAAGGTTAGGCGCAGCGGGCTGTGGCGGGCCACCTCCGCCAGAATGACCAATGATCCGAGCAGCCAGGTCAGGATAAGCACCAGGAACACAAAGGGCGACGGCGTGAAGTTGTTCTTGGCGTTGACGAAGAACGAGTGGCGGAAGATCTGGGTGACGCCCGGCACATCGGCAATGGATTGAATGGTTTGCCCGGCCGGCAGCGAGAAGGTCATGAAGTTGTAGGCCAGACTGCCGATAACCATCCCCAGCAGCAGGGCATTAGACCCCAGGGCCGCCCGCCAGCCCGACTCGGCGGCCGGCGCAGGCGCGGCCCGGCGCCGCCGTCCCCGCCTGTCCACCACGGCCGGCGCGGCCGGCGCTTCCCGTGTGCGCGGCAGCCAGTAGCCGACCAGAAACAACAGCGCCAGGTAGACAAAGAAATGGGTGCGCGTCGCGGCGACCGCAATCCCAAACAAGATCTCGACGTAGTGGGCCATTATCGCCGCCAGCAGCGCTATCATTAGCAGGCGGTCCACGCCAAAGGCGTCGCCCACCTCGGCCGCGTCTCCCTGCGTCGTGATGGCGTAATAGATGAGGTAGATAACCAGACCCAGAATGCTGCCAAAGGGAAGAGCCACCCCCAAGAACGAAGTGCCCAACCAGGCAGTAAGCGCCAGGCCAGCAACGGCCGCGCCCCCGATCCAAAGTCCGATCAGCGCGTTGCGGTCGCGCCGGCTGCGGACGACGCCCAGCCAGCGAAAGCCATAATAGAAGACGCTCAAGAACAATAGTTGCCAGACGAGTAGGCCGGCGACGCCGGTGATCACCAGGGCGTCGAAGGTCTCGTTGTGCGAGCGATCAGGTGTGGCGTTGCGAGCCTCAATGGTCGCCAGTTCAGGCGGGTAAAATCGGTTATAGGCCACATACATGGACTCAGGGCCATAGCCAATCACCGGTCGCAAGAAGCTAAAGGGGTCGGCCCGGCCGAAGGGGTCTTCTAGCGGCTGGTGGGGCCCCAAAAGCTCTAGCGCCCCTTCCCAGATCAACACCCGCACGCGGCCGGTCCCTTCCTCCGACTCCAGCAGTCGGCCAAAGCGGCCGATCTCGGGCAACTGGCGCCACTCAGCCATTGCCTCCAGCCCATCGCCAACCACCGGCACGTTGGCCACTGCGCCGGCCGCTTCCTCCGGCACGTTCAGCAGGCCCAGCAGCCCGGCGAGTGTCACAGCCAGCACGATCCAACTAAGCCACAGCCAGCGCCAGCCGCGCCGGGCGATTGCCAGCGCGAGGATCAGGACCACCAGCAGGGCCACCGAGCCAGCGAAGAAGCCGAACGCTGCCAGCGGCTCAACCCGGCCGGCCAGGACTGTGACGGCCAGGGCAAAGGGCAGAAGCGCGCCGGCCGCCACAATGGCCAGCGACTTGAGTGCATCCCGGCCGCTGAAGCGGCGGCCGCCAGGCGCCGCGTTGCGCAGCGTCACTAGCATGATCAGCATGAATGCGTAAAGCCCCACAGCCAAGCCGATTATCGGCCCTCGGCTACGCGTCCAGTATACGGCGACAAATTGGATAGCCAGCGTAAATACGTAGATGGACGAGCGCAGCACGTCCGAGACATACATCTCCTCATCGCCCAAGATGTTTGTGAAGGCGTCTATGATCCGCGCCAGCGTCAACGGGATGATCATGATCAGGTAGGCGGCGACGAAGATCGAGTTGCCCATGTGCCCGGCCACGCGGCGCTGGACGTCGCCGCCCCAAGGCAGCGGGTCGAGGTCAAAATGCTGCAAGATGGCATAGAGGGACACCGGGATGCTGATCAGGATGGCCACGGTGATCGCCCGGCGGACCTGCTCGCGGCTGCGGATAGTTACGGCCATTAGGGCAAAAATCACAAGGTAGGCCAGTGTGGTATAGGTGCCTTGTAAGCGCTGATAGGAGCCGGCCCAGCTAACAGTTCGAGTCACGGAAAAGAGGGTCGAAACCAGGTAGACCGCCGCGAGCAGGGCTACAGGGATGACAAATGGCAGGCGCCAGATCGGGTTGGGAGCGCGCCATTTAAGCCAGGAGAGGTCCCGCCAGGCGCGCATTTCAACAAATCGCACCAGCCAGGCAGCCGCCATCAGCAGCGCGATGGAGCGCAGCAAAGTTAATTTGTCAGGTTCGAAGACGCGGGAGGAGTGGATGTTGAAGAACAGGGGCGTCGCAATGATGGCGGCCAGCCAGCCGGCTTCAATGATGCCTTCGCACCATCTTGAAAGACGAGACTCCATATAGGCGTTTTGCTACTCCTTCTCTTAGACTGGGAATGGTACCCGATGGAAAAGGGGCTAGCAAGGCGGCCTGTCCGCTACTCATCGGCCGCCAGGCGCTCGGCGACCCGCTGCATCCGCTCGGCCGCCACCTGCCAGGTAAAGCGCGTTAATACGAATTCCCGGCCGGCCTGGCCCAGCCTGCGCCTCTCTTCCGGGTCGCCTAACAGCTGAATGATGATGGCTGCAGCTTGCTCCGGCTCATCGGCGACCATCAGGTGTCGGCCGGGCGTTGCCCCCAGCCCCTGGCACACGGCCGGCATGGTCACGACCGCCCGGCCGGCGGCCAGGGCTTCGATGATTTTATTCTGAACGCCGGCCGCGAAGCGCAGCGGCGCCACGAACACGGCCGTCCGCCGCAGCTCCGCGCCCAGATCGGGCACGTAGCCTGTCACAGACACGCCCGGCAGCGGGTCCAGGGCGCGCACGGCCGCGGCCGGGCTGGCTCCCACAATTCGCAGTTCGCAATGCTGATAAGTCTTGCGCACGCGCGGCAGGATGTCGCGGGCCAGCACCTCGGCCGCGTCAATGTTGTGAAAAACGCCCATGTGGCCGCTGAAAAGCAGCCCTTCGCCTTGGCCAAAGTCTGGCTCGGCCGCGTCCAAACGCTCAAGGTTGAGGCCGTTGGGCACCACCTGCACGTTGGCCCCCGGCACGGCCGCTTGCAGGAGCGAGCGGTCAACCTCTGACGCCAACCACACCTCCTCAGCCAACGTCGCAAGCTGGCGTTCGTAGCGCTCAATGCGCGGGAGCTCCTGCCGGTAGAGCGCAGACCAATGACGCGGCCGGAAGGGCAATGAGGCCCGTATTTCGCGCGAGATAATGTCGGTCAGATCGAGAATCCGGTAGATGCCTTCCGCGCCGGCCAGATAGGGAGCCATACGAAACAGATGCACGTAGGCCGCCTCAAAGTTCCGTTCTGCCAACAGCCCGTCCAGTCGCCGCTGCATTGGCCGCGAGCGATAGTACAGCGCCTGCAGGGGCAGTGAACGCCACGAAGAGAGCGCGGCCGAGGCCACGGAGGAGGCGGCCGATTTGACAATCACCTCAATTTCAGCGCAATAAGGCCGCAGGGCCGGCAGGTGGGCCAGCTCGGCCGGCTTAGCCGCAAAGGCGACCAGCGTGACCTCGTGCTCGGCCGCAAACTGCTTCAGAAAGTTGAAAGCTCGCAGGCGGTCGCCGCGGTCGGGCGGGTAAGGCAGGCGGGATGTCAGGAAGAGGAGGTTCATTTATTCAGCCCCGGCCGGAGGAGGCCGCCCCGCCGTCACATAAACCGGAGGACAAGCGCGCCTTCAAGCGCAAGCAGCGGCCGACAAGCTAAGCTTCCCCAGGCTCACCCGCCCATCTCGGTCGCCAGCACTTCACGATACAGCTTCAAGAGTTTAGGTTCCATCTGCTCCCAACTGTACTCGCTGGCCACCAATTGCAGTCCAAGCCGCCCCATCGCCTGGGCGCCGGCCGGATCGTTCATCAGGCTCAGGATGGCGGCCGCGTGGGCGGCCGGATCTCCGGCCGGCGCCAGGCAGCCACTGCGGCCCTGGCGCACGTAGGGCCGCGTGCTCGGCAGGTCGCTGCTGACCACCGGCAGCCCGTAGGCCATGTACTCAAACAGCTTGGTGGGCACGTTCTTTTGATTCTTGGGCGCCGCTTCCCACGAGATCCAGCCGATCATGGCCTGGCTTAGATATTCGCCGATTCGCTCAAACGGCACCCGGCCGGTCATTTCCAGGGCATGGCTGATGCCCAAAGCTTCGGCCTGACCGCGCATGTCGCCTTCCAGCTCAGGCGGCGCGAAGTGCCCCACCAGCCACAGCCTGGCATCCGGCCGTTCGGCCAGCACACGAGTAAAGGCGTTGAGCACCAACTTGGCCCCCCGATTGGGCTCCATGCCACCCAAGTAGAGGACGATGGGCTGCTTAGCCCCGGCCGCCTGCGTCGCTGCCAACCCGTCCCGGATGAAGTCACGTCCCGGATAGTTAAACAGGGTCGTCTTCGGCCGGCTGACGTGCGCAAATGCGGCCGCGATCTGGTCGTCGGAGAAAATAAGACCGCTCTGCAAGCGGGCCAGCGCTGGCTCCAGCCAGCGCACCAGCCAGACCAGCGCCGGCCGCAGCCAGCCAGGCAAGTACTCCTTGAGCCGGATAAACTCCGGATAGGATTCGTGAACGTCATAGATCGTCGGCCGCCCGGCCAGCAGGCGCAGCCAAGGGGTGAGCATCAGCAGTTCCGGGTCGTGGAAATGGAATACGTCGGCCCGGCTTGCCAGCGCCTTGCGCAGCAGCATCCACCACGAGGCCGGCCGTTGCCAGCGCGGCCGTCGCGGCAGCCCCAGTACTTGGATCCCATCCACCGTCTCGTTTCGCGCGTGGATGGCGATAACCGTCACTTCGTAGCCGGCCGCTTGCAGCGACCTGGCCTCGCGGTAAAAGACGCGGTTGTCCAGGGCAATGTGAACGCTGGACAGGACGCAAACCCGCGTCATTTAGCGGCTTCAGGCAGGACGCCTACCTGATCTGCAACCCGCCCGGAGACGTCATAGGCGGTAAGGACAATGCCAGGATAGGTGCGCCTCTCGGCCGCCTGGTAACGGGCGTTCATCCAGGCCAAGGCGGGATCTGTGGCCAGGCTGGCGGCCAACTGCGCCTCCCGGCCGACGCCAAAGCCGTGGATGTCGTTGTTATAGGCGTGGTTGATGAGCCAGAGCCGGCTGTGATCTTCGGCCGCCTGGGCCAGGCGGGCGGCCACCTCGGCCTCAAACTCATCTTGCAGTTCAGCCTCGACAGGCGCTGGCGGGAGGCCAATGAAAGGCACCGACGGCGCGTAAAATGTGGCTGGCAAACGATGATCCGGCCGGCCAATCAAGGCGCTATCCTCAGCCCCGTTCTGCTGGACATAAGCTAGGGCGCTGCGCCAATCCTCGCGGCCGTGCTCGTCGGCCAGGTAAAGGTTGACGATGGCGGCCAGGTTTAGGGCCGCGATCAACGCCAGCGCCAACCCGGCCGCCGGCCGCAGGGGCCTTGTCCGCAGGACGGCCTGTGCTCCCTTCGCGACCAACAGCAGAAGGGCCGGCAGAACCAGAATCAAGTAGCGGTCGGCATACACGGACAGCGCCGGCCGGCCGGGAATCGGCCAGGGCAGCGAAATGGTCAGCGCGAGCAACCAGGGGACCACCAACCAAATTAGCAGCAACCGTGGGGCCAATTGTTTAGCCTTGGCCTGCAACTTGCCCTCGGCCGAAAGCGGCGGCCTGGCCAGGAGCGCCGCGCCCATGAACGCCAGAAAAAGCCCAGGCGCCAGGTAGGGCAAGGCGCTTTCGGGATTTATCGTCCGGCCGGCGCTCAATGACAACAGCGTCAACCAGGGATCGCGCCAATTTACGGGCCGCACCCAGGCCGGGGCCGGCAGTTTCCCCGCGCCGGCTGCCAGGCCGGGGGCCACGTACAGGGCCAATAGAGCAACGACGATCCCGACCGACAGCAACCAGCGTCCCAGCGCAAGCTGCTGCCGCCGGAAATGCCAGGCCATGAAGATGTAGTGAGCCAGCAGCAGAAGCAGCCCAAAATAATGGACCAAGACGGCAACCGCCATCGCCGCCGTATAGCCCAGCCAGTGGCGTCTCTGGCGGGACTCTATCCAGCGCAGCAAGAACCAGCCGGCCGCCAGGGCGCACAGGACCAGCAGGGCGTACATCCTCGCCTCTTGCGAATACCAGACATGAACGGCCGACAGCGCCAGCAAGAAGGCTGCGGTCAGACCGGCCAGCCGGCCCAGGTAGCGCCGGCCGAAGGCGTAGATCAGCGCCACGCTCAGCACGCCCCACAGAACAGACGCAAAGCGCAGCACGAACTCGCTGGCGCCGATCAGCGCCCACGGCCGCATCAGCAGGTAATACAGGGGCACTTGGTTGCGAGCCTCTAGCAGGCTCGCGTACATCAGCTGAAGATTGCTGTTCGCCCGCAGCCACGTAGCTACCTCGTCATACCAGAAGCTTTGCGTGGCAAGGTTGTGAACGCGGAGCCAGAAGGCAAGGGTGAGGAGGAGCAAAGAGGGCCAGGCAGCGGCCGGGGTGGCGGCCGAGACGCTCCCCTTTTCCCGTGCTCTAATGGCGCGCATGGCAAGAGGTTAAGCGCTCAACTTGGATCACATCTTGGCTCATTTGCGCCGGTAAATCTGAATGACCTGCCCGGCCCGCTCAAACTCAGTCCAGAAGACAAATTTCTGTTCCAGGCCCGCCAAGAACGGCCGATAGTCAGGCAGTTTAACCAGATGGTGCGCCGGCGGTTCACCGCCCTCAACATGAATCAGGACCAGCTCAACTGGCGAATGCTCGATGCGTTCAAGCAGCATTGCGCCCGTGACAATACCTCCTTCAATTCGCCCACCGGCAATGATCGAAGCCTCCGGTATAGAGGCCCGGCCGGCCAGAAAGTTGATGCCGGCGTAGTCAGACAGAACCAGGTCGGCCGCGCCGGTATGCGCGGCAACTAGCTCGGCGAGCCCCCGGGAATCTAGCTCCGTCCGGCTCAGCAGGTTTGGCAGGCCAGGCGAGGAGAGAATGACTGAGGCCACGAACACGAGGACCGCGGCCGCTACCAGTGCGGCCCGCGCTCGCGCAACCCCGTTGGCCCGGACCAACAGCGCGTCAAACTGAATGGCCAGCAGGAGCGCCAGCGGTGGCACCAGAAAGATGAAGTAGCGTAGATGCAACGGCCTACTTAAGGCCAGCAGCGCAGCCGGCGCGAGCAATTGGAATCCAAGCAAGTGATGGGCTGCCGGCTTGATGGCGCTCATGCGCCTGTTTACGTACGCCAGGGCCGGGATGAACAGAAAGAGTGCGTTGCCGGTAAAGAAGAGCAGGTTTCCGGCCGCAGTGCGCAGCAGAAGTGTCAGCGTGCCCTGCTCACGCCCTAGCGAGGCGTGCTGGCCGAAGACCTCGCCATAATAGAATCCCGTGAAAGCATAAAGCCCGGCCGAAATGGCCAGCGCGAACAGCAGAAAACCGGCCACAAATGCCGCGGCACCTCGCAAATGGCCCCGCCAATTGACGCGGTCGGCCGCCAGGCGATAGCCAAAGTATAGCAGCACGCCTACCACCGGCAGGGCTGCCAGCGGCTTCCACAGAAAGGCGACGCCGTAGGCCGCACCGGCCGCAGCCCACAGCCAGGAACCTGCCCGGCCGCTGGCCAGGAACGCCAGGCCCAAGCCCACCATTTCCCAGGCCAGCATCATCGGATCGGGCCTGAATAGGCGAGCTTGCTCGAAGATCATGCTGTTGCTCAGCACCACAATGCCCATCAGTAGCCCGGTGCGTTGATTTGTTGCCGTGGCCACCAGCGCCACCAGCACATACGCGCCAGCAAGAACGTGGGCCGCGGAGAGCAGTCGCAGCGGGGCGGGATCGCGGCCGAAAAGCTGGACGATGGCTGCGCCCGCCATCAAGAAGAGCGGCTGCTGCTCGGCGATATAGTCCACGCCCGGCCGATCCCCTTCGGCGAAACGCCATACCTCGTAGAAGTCCGTGCCTTCATCATCGTGCATCAGCCAGCCAGAGATGTTCACGGCGTACAGCCCGCCAACTATTAGAGCGGCCAGCATCAGCCCGCCCGTCCATTTCCAGGAACGCGGAATGGACTTCTAGCCTCCCCCGGGCCCTTCTACCAGACCCTCGCCGGCGCACGGAGCCACGAACACCCCATCGCCCTCATACAGGTAGCTGCTCGTCGGAAGTTGGGCCAGCACAAAGCCGCCGGCCGGCAACTGTTGCCGCAATCTCTGTTCGTATGGCTCAAAGAAGATCTTGTTGTTCGCCAGGAAATCGGCTGTCAGTGTCTCCGGCCGCACCACCAGATGGCTTACCCGGTATTGGCTGCAAAAGGAGCGCAACATAACCCTGCTGGTGGCATAGTAGGCCTGCAGCCCATCCCACATCACCGCCCCAGAAGGGTGAGGGTTATCGCAGCCAAACAAGATCTTGCGCCTTGCAAAGGTTGGCACGTTGTCCATCTCGCAGGGGTAGCCGAAGAGCAGCACGTCCTTTGGCAGCGATTGTAGATAGGCGTAAAGCGCGGCTTGCTGCTTGCCCACTGCCAGGAAGGGATCGCGAAGCAGCCGGACGTAAGCCGCGCTGCCTAGAACCGCGGCCAGCAGCAGCAAGGCCTTCACAACGGCCGACAACTGTGCCGGCCGCACAGGCGCCGGTGCCAGGGCCGATCGGCCGTACAAGCGCCTATAACTGATCGAGAGCAAGACCAGCGCTGCGCCGGTACCGAGAGACAGCGCGAGCCGCATCGTCCGGCCTCCCGCCAGCAGCATGGGCGCAGGGCTGCCCGGTAACAGGAGCAGCGCCAACGCCACCACCAGAAGCGCCAGTAAGACGAGGTAGCTTCTGGGGTGCGCCACCAGCCCGGCGGCCAGCCTTTTCAGGCTGCTGGGAAAGGTCACCAATCCAAACAGCAGCGCAAACGGTGTCAGGCCGGCCTGCGTGTACCGGCTCGGCAAATAGAGCAGAAATGACGAAGTAAGGAGCGCGGCCGCCCAGGCCAACCCAAAAAAGATGACGCCCGCCAGGGCCAGCACCTTGACGGCATCCGGGAACTCACTGAGCGCTGTCGGCCTTAACCGAACTGCGGCCAGGCACAGCAAGCACAGGACAAGC
>JBOGUG010000128.1:0-3150 GCA_050696115.1 Promineifilaceae bacterium (SeqCode)
GTGGCAAGCCCCGTTCCCACCGCCCCCGCCAGGGCCATTGGGGCGCCTGGCAAAACGCCGCTACTTAGTGGGTCAAAATCTTGGACAAGAACAGCTTCGTCCGCGCGCGCTGCGGGTTGGCGAACAATTCGCCCGGCGGGGCCACCTCGATGACTTGCCCCTCGTCCATGAAGACGATGCGGCGCGCGGCCGCCCGCGCAAAGCCCATCTCGTGCGTCACAACCACCATCGTCATGCCAGCCCCCGCCAGGTCGAGCATCACGTCAAGCACCTCTTTGATCATCTCCGGGTCCAGCGCGCTGGTCGGCTCGTCGAACAGCATGATCTTGGGCTGCATCGCCAGCGCCCGGGCGATCGCCACCCGCTGCTGCTGGCCACCCGAAAGCTGAACCGGAAACTTTTGGGCCTGTTCCGGGATGCCCACCCGCTCCAGCAAGGCCATCGCCAACTTCTCGGCCTGCTTGCCGCCCGTCTTGCGCACGATCTGCTGCGCCAGGGTGATGTTCTTCAGCACGCTCAGGTGGGGGAACAAGTTGAACTGCTGGAAGACCATGCCCACCTCGGCCCGGATGTCGTTGATGTCCTTCTTCTTGTGGCTGACCGGGATGCCGTCCACCGTGATACGGCCGCTCGTCGGCACTTCCAGGTAGTTGATGCAGCGCAACAGGGTGCTCTTGCCGGAGCCGCTTGGCCCGACGATGACGACCACCTCGCCCCGGCCGACCCGCAGGCTGACGTCGTCCAGGGCGCGCAGGCTGCCGAAATGTTTCGAGACGTTCTCGATCACGATGATGGCGTCTTCGTCCATTTTATTAACGCCGCCCCTTGGCCAGGCGCCGTTCCAACCAGCGCACCAGCCGCGTTAGCGAAATGGTCAGCACCAGATAATTGAAGGCCAGAATGAGAAAGCTCGAGACGTACTCGAAAGTGCTAGCGGCATAAAGGGTGGCGATCTGGGTCATTTCGCGCACGCCTAGCACCTGGGCCAATGACGTGTCTTTGACCATGGCCACAAAGTCGTTGCCCATGGCGGGCAGCACGCGGCGCACGGCCTGGGGCAGGATGATGTAGCGCATTGATTGCAGGTAGCTCATGCCCAGGCTGCGGGCGGCCTCCATCTGGCCGCGCTCGATCGATTCGATGCCGGCGCGCCAGATCTCGGCCGAGAAGGCCCCGTAGGCGATGGCCAGCGCGGCCGTGAAGCGCGTCTGGAAGCTGAGCTGGCGCGTGCTGAACTCGGCCAGCGGCGCCCCCAGCAACTCCAGGCCCCGTTGGCTCAAGGCTTCGCCTAGCCCATTGACCCCTTCCACAAACAGCCCTGCCAGTGCGAACGCGATGAACAGGATTAGCACCAGAAAGGGGATGCCGCGAATGATTTCGACGTAGAAGGTGGCCACGTTGTAGTACAGCACGTTACTGGACACCCGGCCGAGCCCAATGGACAGGCCGATAGTTTGGGCTGCCAGGAAGCCGACGAAGGCCATGGTCAGCGTCCGGGGGATGCCTTCCAGCAACGCCCGAAAGATGGTTGTCCAGGTGCTGTCTGTCAGGATGGAATAGATGATGAGCAGGCCGAGCAGAATGCTCACCAGCAGCCACCAGGGCCAGTTGGACAGCCGGTCGAGCGCAGGCAACAGGCGCGACTCAGGCGGCCGGTCGAGGGCGGGGCTGTGCTCGGCGGTCATCCCAAGGGGTGAAAGACGGATAAATGAAGAAACCGGGTTTCGCGTTGAAACCCGGTTTCTAAGGTTGCCTCAGGTTAGGCTTAGGCCCCTTCTTCGGGCGTAAACCACTTGTCGTAGAGTTGGTCGAGTGTGCCGTCGGCGTCCATGGCCGCCAGGGCCGCGTTGACCGGCTCAACCAGTTCGCTGCCTTCGGGGAACATGAAACCCAGCTCCTCGCTGGTCATTGGCTCGTCAATAATGCGCACGGCGTCGGGGTTGGCGCCGACGTAGCCCAGGCCGGCCACGTCGTCCATGACCACCGCGTCCACGTCGCCATTGATCAGCGCCTCGACCGCCAGGCCGAAGTTGTCGAAGGCCACGATGCGCTCTTCGCCCACCAGCTCCGCGGCCGTGTCGTAGTTGGTCGTGCCCGGCTGGGTGCCGACCAGCAGCTCCTCGTCGGCGGCGAACTCTTCCGGCGTGGCGAAGCGGTCCTCGTCAATCCGCACCAGCAGCACCTGCTGCAGCTGGATGTAGGGGTCGGAGAAGTCCACGTGTTCGTCGCGCTCGGCCGTGATGGTGATGCCATCGGCGCCGATGTCAAAGGTGTCGGCGCTGGTCTGGCCGCCCATGACCGCCACCATCGCGTCCCAGCTGGTCTCGACGAAGTCCGGGGTGCAGTTCAGGCGGTTGCAGATCTCGGCGAAGATGTCGTAGTCGTAGCCGATCGCCTCGCCGGTGGCTTCGTCAATGAAGTTGAAAGGGTTGTAGGCATTCTCGACGGCGATACGCACCTCGCGGCCTTCCAGGTCGGGCAGTTCCCCGGCGCCGACCTCGCCGGCTACTTCCGTACCCACGGCCTCCAGGGTCGGGGCCACGTTGGTGGCGACGGCTTCCAGGGTGGGGGCAATGTCGGTGGCGGCGTTCTCGATCTCTTGGGCCGCATTTTCGGCCGCCTGCTGGACCTGCTGGCAGGCGGCCAGGGCAAAGAGTGCCAGCAACAGGGCCAGCAGCGTCATCCAACGGGTCTTTGTCATCTTACTTCTCTCCTTTTTGCTTCTGCACGCCGGCCGGTCTGAATCGGCATGCCGGCCGGTCGCGCTGGCCATTAGTATAGTGAAAAGTGGCTGGGCAACAAAAAGGCGGGCTGGCGGCCGGCGCGGTAGGGGCACGCCTTAGCCTGCCCCTACGAATGGGCGCCCAGGCCGGCCGCCGATCGTGGCTGCCATTTGACCCCCGGCCGGCAGCTGGGCCACAATCCCCGCCATGCACAGCGCCATCAGCCTCGGCCCAGAGGTGGCCAAGGCGCTTACCGCCGGCCGGCCGCTCGTCGCTTTGGAGAGCGCCCTCATCAGCCACGGCCTGCCCCAACCGGACAACATCGCCTGCGCCCTGGCGATGGAGGCCGAGGTGCGCCGCGGCGGGGCGACCCCGGCCACAATCGCCCTTCTTGGCGGCCGGCTCACCTGCGGCCTGAGCCAGGAGC
>JBOGUG010000129.1:0-6026 GCA_050696115.1 Promineifilaceae bacterium (SeqCode)
CCCAGAACCAGGGCGGGCACGGGGGCCCGCCCCTACAGCGTGTTGCCCCTTAGGGTGCGGCTGATAGAATCGGCCCGATCATGGCGCTGTTGGAAAGCGAAGCAGTCAGGGAGGCGGCCGGGGCGCGCCCGGCCGAGCCGGTTGACCTTAGCCTGGTGATCCCCGTCTTTAACGAAGTCGAGAACCTGCGGCCGCTGGTCGAGGAGACAATGGCCGCGCTCGACGGCCGCGGCTGGCGCTACGAGTTGCTGTTCGTGGACGACGGCAGCAGCGATGGCAGCTTCGCCGAGCTTGGCCGGCTGCACGCTGAGTTCCCATGCCTGGGCACCATCCGTTTCCGGCGCAACTTCGGCCAGACGGCCGCCTTTTCGGCCGGCTTCGCCCACGCCCGCGGCGACGTGATTGTTACCCTGGACGCCGACCGCCAAAACGACCCGGCCGACATCCCCGCCCTTTTGGGCAAGTTGGACGAGGGCTACGACGTGGTTAACGGCTGGCGCCAGAAGCGCAGGGATGGCTTTCTGCTGCGGCGGGCCCCATCCCTCGTCGCCAACCGCCTGATCGCACGCTTGAGCGGCGTGCCGCTGCACGACCGGGGCTGCTCGCTGCGGGCCTATCGCAGCGGCGTCGCGGCCGAGCTACAGCTGTACGGCGAATTGCATCGTTTAATCCCGGAGCTGGTCAGCTATTCGGGCTACTCGATGGCCGAGGTGGCGGTGGGCCACCGGCCGCGCCTGGCCGGCCGCTCCAAGTATGGCCTGACGCGCACGTTTCGCGTCCTGCTGGACCTGGTGACCATTGTCTTTCTGCGCCGTTACGGCGCCCGGCCCATGCACCTGTTTGGCGGCCTGGGCTTTTTGTCCGGCGGGCTGGGCATGCTGTTGGGCCTCTATCTGGCCGGGACCAAGGTCTGGGCCGGCATTCAGGGCGGGCCGGAGGCCTTTCGCCAAGCGCGCATTGGCGACCGGCCGCTGCTGACGTTGGCCGTCCTGCTGGTCATCCTGGGGGTGCAGTTCGTGGTCATGGGCTTGCTGGCCGAGCTGATTGTGCGCACCTATTACGAGAGCCAGGGCAAGCCGGTTTACCACATCGGGGAGATCGTCCAGCCGGCATGAGGACGCTGATCGTCGGCATTGACGGGGCGACCTTTGACCTGGTGCGGCCCTGGGCCGCGGCCGGCCACCTGCCCAACCTGGCGCGGCTGATGGAGGAGGGCGCGCACGGCCCGTTGGCCTCAACCCTGCCGCCGGTCACCAGCCCGGCTTGGCCGAGCTTCATGACCGGCTGCAACCCCGGCAAGCACGGCGTCTTTGACTTTATTCAGGCCAAGGGAAACGATTTCAGCCTGGTCAATTCCAGCCAGATCCGCCAGCCAACCCTCTGGCAGCGGCTGTCGGCCGCCGGCTATCGGGCGGGCGTTTTGAATGTGCCGGTGACCTACCCGCCACAGCCGATTAACGGCTTCATGGTGACCGGCATCCTGAGCCCAACCGGCGGCCAGATCTGCTACCCGGCCGACCTGATCGGCCGCTACCAGGCTGAGCTGGGCGACTATCGTTACGCGCCCCGGGTGCAGTATAAGCCGGGCAACGAGGCCGAGTTCATCGCCGACCTTTACGACCTGGTCCGGGCTCAAGCCGAATGGGCCCTGAAGCTGATGGCGGCCGAGCCCTGGGACGTCCTGATGGTGCATTTCATCTCGTTGGACATCTTGATGCACGCCCTGTGGCGTTTCATGGATCGCTCCCATCCGCGCCATGAGCCCGGCCCCTTTGAGCACGCCCTGCGCGAGGGCTACCAGTTGGTGGACGACTATCTCGGCCGACTGATGGAGCAGGCGGCGGCCGACCACGTCTTCGTGATGTCTGACCACGGCTTCGGGCCGCTGCACAAAATTGTCAACTTGAACATTTTTCTGATGCAGGCGGGCTTTCTCAAGCTGCGCGGCGACCTTCTTACCCGGCTGCGGGCCGGCGCCTTCCGGCGCGGCCTGACGCCGGCCGGCGTGTACCACTTACTTGAACGGCTGGGCTTACAAAACCTGGCGGCGCGGGCGTCCAAAGAGACGCGCAACCAGATCGTGGCCAAGCTGTTGAGCTTCGACAGCGTGGATTGGCGCCGGACGCGGGCCTACAGCTTGGGCCACGTGGGCCAGATTTACCTGAACCTGGCCGGCCGCGAGGCCCAGGGCGTGGTGCGGCCGGAGGAGTACGACGGCACGCTCAAGGCATTGATTGAAGCCCTGGGCGAGCTGCGCGACGAGGCCGGCCGGCCGCTGGTCAGCCAGATCATCAGCCGCGCCGAGGCCCACCACGGCCCCTTCGCGGCCGATGGCCCTGACTTGCACCTGGTGCTCGACGACTACAAGATGATCGCCTTTCCCCTTTTCGCCACCAACGGCGAGGTGGTCACCGAGCAGATCCGGGGCGACTCCGGTTGCCACCGGCGCGAGGGCGTCTTTATCGCCTGGGGCGCGGAAGTGGGCGCAGGGCTGGCGCTGGCAGAGGCCGACATCACCGACGTGGCGCCCACCTTGCTGCACCTGTTGGGCCGGCCGGTGCCAGCGGTGATGGACGGCCGGGTGATTGAATCCATATTCAAGCGACGGCGCGAGGTGGCCTTCGAAGAGGAGGGTCAGGACGACGGCTACCGGCCGGCCGGCGAGGCGCTCAGCGTCGAGGAGACGGCTCAGATCGAGGCTCGCCTGCGCAGCCTGGGCTATCTCTAGGGGCGACTTGCTCTTTTGAGCAAAGCTGCTATATTACATTTTGGCCCGCCAGGCGGGCTATCTTTTTGGCTGAACGAATCGCAGAGATCAGGAACAAGCAAATGTCTGACCTTTTGTTGCGCTCGATGGAAGCGCCGCTGAACGAGGAATTGGCCCAGTTGCGGCCGGGTGACAACGTCACCGTTCATCTGCGCATCGTCGAGGGCAAGCGCGAGCGCATCCAGTTGGTGCGCGGCATCGTCATTCGCCTGCGCAAAGAGGGCAACCAGGCCAACTTCACCGTGCGCCGCATCGCTTCCAACGGCGTGGGTGTGGAGCGCACCTTCCTGCTGCGCTCGCCCCTGATTGAGAAGATCGAGGTGCATCGCAGCGCGCACGTGCGCCGGGCGCAGTTGTATTATTTGCGCGAGCGCAGGGGCAAGTCGGCTCGTTTGCGCGAAAAGCGCCCAAACCAAAAGAATTAGGGCCGGCCGGACTGAGCGCTGAGGGTGAAAGCGGCGGCTTTCGCCCTTTTTGTTTGACCCCAGAGCGAAGAGGCCAGGTGCGAAGTGACATCCCCCAAGCCGTTGATCGGCTGCACGACGTACGTAAAGAATATCGCGCTTAAGCGACCGTATGACTTGATTGGCGCGCCGGCAAGCTACATCCGGGCGCTTACGGCCGCGGGCGGCATCCCCGTCCTTATCCCGCTGGGGCTGAGCGAGGAAGATCTGATGGCGCTCTTCGGCCGGCTGGATGGCCTGCTGTTGCCCGGCGGCGGCGACATTCAGCCGGAGCTGTACGGCGGCCGGCGCCACGTCAAGATGTTCAGCATTGAGCCTGAGCGCGACCGGTCGGAGATCTTCCTGGCGCGGGCGGCCGCCAGCCAGCACAAGCCGATGTTGGCAATTTGCCGCGGCATCCAGGTGCTCAACGTCGCCCTGGGCGGCACGCTGTGGGAAGACATCCCCAGCCTATTGCCGGAGGCGCTGCCCCACCATACGCCGGACGACTTGCCGCGCAATCACCCGCTGCACACGGCTGCGATTGCGCCCGGCTCGCTGCTGGAGCGCCAGCTCGGCCGGCGCGAGACCTGGGTCAACAGCCTCCACCATCAATCGGTGCGCGACCTGGCCCCTGAGCTGACGATCACTGGCACGGCGCCCGACGGCGTTGTTGAGGCCGTCGAACTGCCCGGCCATCCCTACGCCCTGGGCGTCCAATGGCACCCCGAGGTGCTGATTGACGACGATCCGGCGATGCTGTGCCTGTTCACGGGGCTGGTGGAAGCGGCGGCCGCCTGAGCGCGGCCGGGGCCGCGCCCGGCCGAGAGCCAGCGGAGCCGCCAGGGCCGACCCAGATCGGCCTTTTCGATTCGGGCGTGGGCGGCCTGTCCGTGCTGCGCCACGTCCGCAGCCTCTTACCGAATCAGCCACTTCTCTATTTCGCCGACCAGGCTCATATCCCTTACGGGCCGCGGCCGGCGGCCGAGGTGCGCCGCTTCAGCCAGGCCATCAGCCGTTATTTGCTGGCCCAGGGGGCCGGCCTGATCGTGGTGGCCTGCAACCGGGCTACGGCGGCCGCGATCGAGTTACTGCGCGAAACCTTCCCGCAGACCCCGGTGGTGGGCATGGAGCCGGCGCTGAAACCGGCCGCGGCCGCCACGCGCAGCGGCCGGATTGGGGTGCTGGCGACGGCAGGCACACTCCGCAGCGACCGCTACGCCAGCCTGCTGGCCCGCTTCGGCCGCGGCCTGGAGGTGATCCAAGACGCTTGTCCCGGCCTGGTCGAACAGATCGAGGCCGGCCGGCTGGAGGGGTCGGAAACGGAGCGCATCCTGGCGGCCGCCATCCGGCCGATGCTGGCGGCCGGGGCCGACACGCTAGTGCTGGCCTGCACCCACTATCCCTTCGTGCTGCCCGCCATCCGGCGGCTGGCCGGCCCGGAATTGGAAGTGATTGACTCGGCTCCGGCGGTGGCCCGCCAGGCGGCCCGGCTGCTGGCTGCCCAGCCGCAGGGCGCAGCCACGGCCGGCCCGGCCGGCGTCCGGGCGGTCACCAGCGGCGACCCGGCGCGTCTGGCGGCCCAGATTGAGCGGCTGCTGGGCTGGCAGGTGGCGACCGGCCGGGCCGAGTTGCCAGGAGGTTGACGAATGCCGTTTTGCGTTCACAATTTCTCCACACGGCACGCGAGCGAGGGAGGGCGCGCGGCAACGCGAGGGAGGGCGCGCGCGGCAGCGCGCCCCTACGGTTTTTGGACCGAGTAGAGGCAGGCATGTCCGAAATACTTAGCGAGATTTTCAAGCACAGCCGCTGGGCCAACCTGGGCCTGGTTGACTTCTGCGCCCGCCTGGACGAGGCGCTGCTGGCGGCCGAGCCTCTGGCCGGCGGCGTTTACGGGCCGGTGCAGTCCACCCTGCGCCACATTGCCAACGCCGAGCGGCGCTATCTGGGCTGGCTGGCCAACCGGCCCTACACTTACCTGACGGCCGAGGGCCAGCCGGAACCTGACCTGGAGACCATCCGCCGCAGCTTGGCCGAGACAGGCCAGGAGTTTGTCGCCTTGGCGGCCGAGCCGCCAGAGCGCCAGCGCGCCCGCGGCCTGGACCCGGACGACGGCGAGCCGTATGACGTGCCGGCCAGCCTGCTGTTGGTGCAGGCCATCAACCACGCCAGCGAACATCGCGCCCAGGTCATGGTCGTCCTGACCCAGCACGGCGTCGAGCCGCCGGAGCTGGACGGCTGGACGTATGGCGAGGCGTAGCCCCGGCCGGCCTCCGGCCGCCTAGCGCATGGCCCGGCGCAACCCAGCCCGCTGGCGGGCGCTGGAGGCCCGCCTCGGCCGGGAGACCACCATCTGGGTGGCGACGGTGCGCGCCAACGGCCGGCCGCACCTGACGCCGGTCTGGTACGTGTGGATGGAGGGGCTGGTCTACATCGCGATTGAGTCTGACTCGCAGAAGTTCGCCAACCTGCAGGCGAATCAGGCGGTGGCCCTGGCGCTGCCGGATACGGATAAGGTCATCCTCATCGAAGGGGAGGCCCACGCGGCCGGCCGAGCGCTGGCCGATAAGCTGGGCGAGCACTTTTTCAACAAGTACGAGTGGGATTTCCGCTACGACGACACGGCCGCCTGGCAGTTGGTTGAGATTACGCCGCGCAAGATCCTGGCCTGGGGCGATGACCATGCGGCCGACGGCTTGCGCGTGCTGTAGCGCCGGCTGGCGCCAAAATCTAATCCCCATCTTATAGCCCGAATCCCCTTAGCGGCTATACTAACCTCGAGCAACTCCTGCTCCTCAACGAGGAAAGTATTATGC
>JBOGUG010000130.1:0-1234 GCA_050696115.1 Promineifilaceae bacterium (SeqCode)
TAACGTAGACTTTGCCAGGAGCCCCCGGATGGGAAGGTCAGCGGCCGAATTGGCGGCCGGCAGATTCCGGGGCGCCACTGGCGGAGCAAGTTGACAGCAAAAAAGAGGCGCAATACGGGCGCGAGCCGCGGCCAGGCCTGGCTATTGCTGGGCATCAGCCTGCTCTGGCTGCCGCTCAGCACGTTGTTTGACGGCCTAAACGCCTTGCTGCTGCCCCATCGCCTGCTAGAGGCGGTGGCTGAGGGGCGCCAGGCGACTTCACTTGGCCTGCTGACCTATGGCGGCTTGTTGGCCGCCATGCTGACCCAACCTGTCGCCGGGGCGCTCAGCGACCAATGGCGGCCGTCGGCCGCTGGCTGGCGCGGCGGCTGAGCTCGAGGCGCTAACCAGGCGCTGCCCGCCGAATTCGGATTGCGTCGGCCGGCCGAATTCACGCTTGCTTTATTAGTACATATGTTCTAATATCTCTGCCCAGCCGCCTCCCCGGTGGCCTGGGTGGAGATATGATGAGCCGTCCGAGCCGCCTCAACCCGGCCGCCCTGCCCGTCTTTGCCGGCCAACTGCACGCCTGGGGCGCCAACGTCACCGCCATCCTGCCCGGCAGCAAGCGGCCGGGCCACAAGTGGCAGGCCTGGCAGAGCCGGCCGCAGACGGCGGCCGAAGTCGCCGGCCTGCCTTGGGCGGAGGCGGCCGCGCTTGGCATTCTCAACGGCCCGGGCGGCTGGCGGGCTTTCGACCTGGACGCGGCCCGCGGCGACGGCGGCCAGCCGGCCGGGCCAGTCAGCCGGGACGTGCTGACCGCCTTGCTGGAGGCCTTGGGCCTGGAGCCAGACTACGCCTGGGCTTATGCCAGCGGCAGCGGCGCTGGCTGGGGCGTGGTTGTGCGCTGCCTGGAGAAGTTGCCGGCCGGTTGGGGCCGGGACAGCGGAGTCTATCGCGGCCGGCCTCGGCCGGGCCTGGCCTTGGCCTTTGGCGGCCTTGAGCTGCGCTGGAGTCGCGGCCAGACGATCATCATGGGCGCCCATCCCAGCGGTCCCGGCTATCGCTGGCTGACCGGACGGCCGTCGGACGCGCCGCCTCCCCTTCTGCCGGCCGCGGCCGTCGCCCAGGCTTTCGACGCCCTGGCCGAGCCCATCGCCCCGGCCGAAGAGGCCGCCCCGCTGCCGCCGCTGGCCGTCCAGGCCGAAGACCCGCCCCGCTCGCTGCGCCAGGCAGCCAGGGCGCTGCAGACGAC
>JBOGUG010000131.1:0-3114 GCA_050696115.1 Promineifilaceae bacterium (SeqCode)
GTGGCCGGCCTGGCTTTGGCGCTCTGGCGCGGCCGGCGTCGCCGCCAGAACGGCGCGCCAAGGGGCGGCCTGCTTGGCGCTTACGCCCGGCTGCAAGAGACGGCCGGCCGGCTGGGCGCCGCGCCCCGGCCAGGACAGACGCCGGCCGAGTTCGCCGCCGTCCTCCAGGCGCACCTGGCCCAATTGGGCCGGCGCCGCCTCGGCCGCTGGCTGGGCGTGGAGCGGGCGCTGCCGGCCCTGGCCGACCTCAGCCAGAGCTACATCGAGCGCCGTTACGCCGGCCGGCCGGGCTCGGAGGCGGCCGCCCTGGCTGCCTGGCGCCGCGTTCGGCTGCGGTTGGTCTTGCTGGCCGTCGGCCGGCGCCTGGGCTTGGGCTGACTTGGGGAGCTTGGGTGAGAGGTCAGGCGGGCGGTTAGCCGGCCGGCGACGGGGTACAATCGGGCGGCCGGCGCTAGCTGGCAAGGAGATTTAGATGGGCCGTGATTTCGGCGACATACCCGAGGTGTTTCGGCGCGCCTTCGACGAGGAGGAATGGGGCGGCCGGCGCGGCGAGGACGAAGAAGCCGGCCGGGGCGGCCGGCGGCCGCCGGGCGCCGACTGGCGGCCGTTTTGGCGCGACCGGCGCCTGTGGCTGCTTGCCCTGGCGGCGCTGGTGCTCCTCGGCGGGCGCAGCCTGGCCACCCTCTACACCGAATGGCTGTGGTTCGAGGGGCTGGGCTACCTCCAGCTCTGGCTGCGCCAATGGGGCCTGCGCCTGGCGCTGTTCGCGGCCGGCTTCCTGCTCGCGGCGGCGATATTGGGCCTCAACTGGCGCTACGCCTTCCGGCGCGCCCGGCGCTTGCCGCCCACCGGCCGGACCGCCTTGCTTGACCTGCCCGGCGTAGGCTGGGCCATTGGCCTGCTGGCCCTATTTCTGGCGCTCGTCTTTGCCGGCGCGGCCGAAGCGCGCTGGGAAGAGGTGCTGCTCTTCCTCAATGGCCGGCCGTTCGGGGCCGTTGACCCCATCTTCCAGCGCGATCTAAGCTTCTACCTGTTCGATCTGCCCCTGCTCGGTTTCGTCCAGATCTGGATCCTGTCGCTGCTGGGGCTGGCCCTGCTCGGCGCGGCCCTGATTCACGCGGCCGACGATTGGCCTAGCTGGCAGCCCCGCGCCTGGCAGGCGTCCCTGAGCGCCCCCTTCCGCCGCCAGTCGGCCGGGCTGCTGGCGCTCATCTTTCTGTTGTGGGCTGTTGGCCTGTGGCTGGGCATCTACCGCCTCAACTACTCCACCCGCGGCGTCGTCTTTGGCCCCGGCTACGCCGACATCCACGCCGAATTGCCGGCCCTCTACATCCAGTTAGCCCTGATGCTGCTGCTGGCCCTGGCCGCGGCCGCCAACTTCTTCCGCCCCCAACTGCGCCTGCTGGCCATCGCCGCCGGCCTGTGGCTGGCGGCCGCGCTCCTGGCGGGCCAGCTTTACCCCGCCTTGTTGCAGCGCCTTGTCGTCGAGCCGAATGAGCTGGCCCGCGAGCAGCCGTACATCGCCAACAACATCGCCCTCACCCGCCAGGCGTTCAAGCTAGACACGGCCACTGTGCGGCCCTTCGGCGACGTGCAGGAGTTGACCGCGGCCGACCTGGCCCAGAACCAGGAGACCCTCCAAAACGTGCGCATCTGGGATTACCAGCCGCTGCAACAGACCTACAGCCAGCTTCAGGAGCTGCGCCCCTATTACGGCTTCAGCCCCATTGACATTGACCGCTACCCGATTGAAGGCCAATTGCGCCAGGTGATGCTCGCCGGCCGGGAACTCGACAAGGAGAGCCTGACAGCCCCCTCCTGGGTTAACCTCAAACTGCAATTCACCCACGGCTACGGCGTGGTCATGAACCCGGTGGACGAGGTGACGGCCGAGGGCCAGCCGGTCTTCTTCATCCGCGACCTGCCGCCGGTCTCCACCGTCTCGATCCCCCTGGAGCGGCCGGAGATCTACTTCGGCGAGAGGATGGCCGATCCCGTTTACGTCGCCAGCGCGCTGGAGGAATTCGACTACCCGGTGGCCGACGAGAACGCCTACAGCAGCTACGCCGGCCGCGGCGGCGTGGCGCTGAGCAACCCGCTGCGCCGGCTTGCCTTCGCCTTGCGCTTCGGCGAGATTAACCTGATCTTCAGCCAATACATCACGCCCCAGACCCGCGCCCTGTTCCACCGCCAGATCGAGGCTCGCGTGCGCCACGTCGCCCCCTTCCTGGCGCTGGACAGCGACCCGTATCTGGTGGTGGCCGACGGCCGGCTGATCTGGCTGCTGGACGCTTACACCCTGAGCGATGACTTCCCCTACGCCACCCCCTCCCAGGGCGGCCACAACTACATCCGCAACTCGGTCAAGATCGCGCTCGACGCCTACGATGGCGCGCTGACCTTTTACCTGGCCGACCCCAATGACCCGCTCATCGCCGCCTACGGCCGGGCCTTCCCCGGTCTGCTGCGGCCGCTGGAGGAGATGCCGGCCGCCCTGCGCGCCCACATCCGCTACCCCAGAGACCTGTTTCACATCCAGGCGCGCCAATATCTGAAGTACCACATGACCGAAGTCCAGGTCTTCTACAATCAGGAAGACGCCTGGGCCATCCCAATGGAGCTTTTCGAGGACGGCCAGCAGCCGATGGAGGCCTACTACGTCAATCTGGCCCTTCACAACGAGGCCCAGCCGGAGTTCCTGCTCATCCAGCCTTTCACCCCGGCCGGCAAGAACAACATGGTGGCCTGGATGGCGGCCCGCAACGACGCGCCCCATTACGGCGAACTGGTCGTCTACCAACTGCCCAAACAAGAGTTGATCTTCGGCCCGCTCCAGGTCGAAGCCCGCATTGACCAGGATCCCCAGATCTCGGCCCAACTCACCCTCTGGAACCAGCGCGGCTCCCAGGTGGTGCGCGGCAACCTGCTGGTTATCCCCATGAACAGCAGCTTTCTATTTGTAGAGCCGCTTTACCTGCTGTCGGAGGCCAGCCAATTGCCGGAGCTTCAGCGGGTCATTGTTGCCAGCGGCGACCGCATCGCCATGCGCGAAACGCTGTCCGAGGCGCTGGCGGCGCTGCTGGCAGGCGAAGGGGCGGCGGCCGAGCTGCCAGC
>JBOGUG010000132.1:0-2323 GCA_050696115.1 Promineifilaceae bacterium (SeqCode)
CGACCGTAGCGCCCACGCCCGGCGTGGGGCCGGGGCTGCAGGGCGCCGCCCGCACCACGCCGACGGCCGAGCCGCCGGCCGATCTGAACGCCGGCCGGCCTGTCACGGCTACCCTGTCAGCCGGGCCGGAGACGGACGCCACCCAGGAGCCTCAGCTGGAGGCGGACGCCGGTGCGGCCATCACCGCCGCGAGCCCGCCCTACCCCGCACCCTTGGCGGCAACCGAGCCGGCCGATGAGACCCGCGACGACCCATCGTTCAAGCAGACAGCCCCGTCGCAGACGCTGCTGCGCTCGCTGGAGGTCGTAGCCCTGGTGGGCCTGGCGGCGCTGGTCATCGCCACGCTGCTGGTGCGCCGCCAACTCTAGCCTCCCCGGCCGTGGCCCACCTGCCAAGCGCGCCGGCCCACTTCCGCTTCTGCCCGCGCTGCGCGATGCTCCTAGAGACCGTCCAAATTGAGGACAAGCCTCGCCGCGCCTGCCCGGCCTGCGGCTACGTCCATTTCACCGACCCTAAGGTCGGCGTCGGCGTGCTGGTCCTTTCGGCCGGCCGAGTGCTGCTCGTCCAGCGCAAGATGGCGCCCGGGGTTGGCAAGTGGAGCCTGCCGGCCGGGTTTCTTGACCACGGCGACGACCCCCAGGCCACGGCCGAGCGCGAAGTGCTCGAGGAGACCAATCTGCGCGTTCGGGCTGAAAGGCTCTTGGGCGTCTTCCATAACCCGCACGCCCTGACAGAGGGCGGCGCCTCCCTCTTCGTGCTCTATCGGGCCCGCTTGCTAGGCGGCCGACTGCGGCCGGGCGACGACGCCGGCGCGGCCGCCTTCTTTGCGCCCGACGAGCTGCCTGAGCTGGCCTTCGCCAGCACCCAGGCAGCTATCGGCGCTTGGCTGGCAGACCTCCCGGAGGCCGCTGATTCTCCTGGGAAGCCAGGCTAGGGAACGGCTGCCGGCCACCGGAGGGCGATGAGCGTGTGGGCCGCCAAGGTCTGGCCACTCTCATCCAGCTCGCCAAAGGCGACCAGCCAGGCTCCGGCCGTTAGCAGATCGCGGCCGGCCGGCTCGCCCAGCCAGGCGTAATCTTCGCCGGCGCGGGCCAGCCACGTGTCGGCCGCCACCGCGACCTCTAACTCCGTCCCGCCGCGCCGTTGAAGCGTGATAGACGTGTCGCTCACGGCCGTCACGCGGCCGGCGACCCGCTCGCCATCGGGCACCAGTCCAAGGAAGCTCGCCACCAGGGGCGCATCAGCCCCGCCCTGGTCGCTGCCTGGCCGCGGGGCGCGCAAGAAGGCGCGGTCGCCCACGCTGATCGAATCCAACGTTGGCGCCTCAACGCCAATTACGCGTAGCTCAGTTTCGTCAGTGATTTGGAGCGTCGCTTCGTTCGCGCCGCGCCGAACTACGACTGTCTGGTCGCCGGCGTCGATCGCGACGATTTCGGCCAGGTGCCGGCCGGGGTGGCCACAGCCCGGCCGATGGCCAGGGGCGTCCGGCTCGTCCTGGGCGTTCACGTTGACGATGGTGAAGCCGGTCAGGGCAAGCAGGCTCAGGGTGGCCGCGGCCGCGAGCGCTAACATCGTGCGTTTCTTGGGTGACATTCTCGTTACCTCCAGGGGTGTTTGACGCCCGTGCGTCCTCGTATCTAACTAGCTGGAGTCTGTCGGCCAGCTGTTACGCGGCCGTTTGCCGCTTGTAAAATGATTGTAAAATGGTATACTTGTTGTTTTGGGAATTGCCCCCTGGTAAATTGACCACTTGCGGCCTGGGCTGCTATAATCAAGCTGTATCGGCCGACGTAGCTCAACTGGCAGAGCAATGCTTTTGTAAAGCATCGGTTATGGGTTCAAATCCCATCGTCGGCTTGGACGGCGAGGAACGCAACGATACGGGTCAGTGTCCCGAGCGGCAAAGGGGGCGGACTGTAAATCCGCTGGCGGAAGCCTTCGTAGGTTCGAGTCCTACCTGGCCCACCACTCAGACAGAAGCCGGGTTTCTAGGCTAAACGCGAAACCGGGTTTCATCGAGGAAACCCGGAGTCTTTGTGCCCACGTAGCTCAGTCGGCAGAGCGCATTCTTGGTAAGAATGAGGTCATGGGTTCAAATCCCATCGTGGGCTTTTGGCCCCTCCGCCCTGCGAGGCGGCGGGGTGTCTTTATGCCGGACGAGATACGCGAGTTAGTTAGAGGTCAGCAGATAAAGAGATGGGCAAGGAGAAATTCGCACGCAGCAAGCCGCACGTGAACATCGGCACGATCGGCCACATTGACCACGGCAAGACGACGCTGACGGCGGCGATCACCAAGGTGTTGGCCCTGCGCGGCTGGGCCG
>JBOGUG010000133.1:0-2004 GCA_050696115.1 Promineifilaceae bacterium (SeqCode)
CCGACGGCGGCCAAACGCTCACCCGGCTGGGCTTCGAGGGCGAGAGCGACTTTCACCTGATGGGCGTCGGTTACCAGAACCACGCCATTTACGTGGTGAATCCCAGGGCCAATTCCCGGCTGGCGCCTGGCCTGCACTACAGCCTGGACGACGGCCAGAGCTGGCAGCAGAGCGCCGGGCAAGGCGTCACCGCCCAGCCGATCCAGGTCGCCGTCCATCCCAGCCAGGCCGGCATAATCGCCCTGGCCACCGAAGGCGGCTTGTTCCTGTCGAAGGATCACGGCGGTACGTTTACGCTCATAAGCGCCGAGCCGGTGACAGCCGCCGCGTTCAGCCCCGATGGCCAGACGCTGCTCTTTGGCTTGCAACAACTCTGGGCCTATAGTCTGGGCACCCAGGAAATTAGCGGCCGGCCTGCGCCCCCGCTGGCGGCCGATGACACCATCGGCTACCTGGCTGTCAATCCGGCCCAGGTGGCGGAAATGGCTCTGGCGACCTTTAACCGCGACCTGTACCTGTCGCCGGACGGCGGCCAATCCTGGTCGCCGATCGCCCAAGCTGGGAGAGGCGTCAACCCAGAATGAGGACCTTAGCGGGTCCTTCCAGGATAGAGCCAATTTCATCCACGTCGAGGTCTATTAGAGCTTCAATCCGCGGGTGATGGCCGACGAGATGAGCGAGTGGGGCTTGAGCGGTGAACCGTGGAGATTTGTCCTGGACAGCAGGGGTCAGGTAGCCGCCAGGTTGGGTGACCCTGTTTCGCCTCGCGAATTGACGGCCGGTCGGACGCCGTTAATCTCATGAGACCATGGACACTGGCCTTGCCCTCTATAGTGGCTGTCAGCTGGCTCCTGGCCGGCTGCCGGCCGGATGCGGCCGGCACGCCGACCGCCGTTCTGACAGGCGTCCCGTCGCTCGGCGAGTTGGTTGGCACGCCGGCCGCTACGATACCCCCATTGCCCACGCTCGACCCTCAAGCAATCGGCCTGGGCCGGAAGGTGTACGCCCAACACTGCGCCGTCTGCCATGGGGCCAATCTGGAAGGCCATCCCGATTGGCAGACGCCCAACGAGGATGACTCTTTTCGGCCGCCACCTCACGATGCCAGCGGCCACACCTGGCACCATGACGACGCCCTGCTGATTGAGACGATCCGGCTCGGTGGGACACGGCTGACCGGCAACCTGCAGGGGTTGAGCAATATGCCCGCCTTTGGCGAGTCGCTCACCGACCAGGAGATAGCGGCGGTGTTAACCTATATTAAGAGCGTCTGGCCGGAAGATATTCGCCAGTTGCAGTGGGAGAGAACGTTCATCATTGGCAATCAGTGAGTTCTAAGATGGATATGATCCAGCCAGAAAGCGTCCGGCCGATAGGGGCTGAAGTCCGGAGTGCCAGGCGTTTCTCTGCTGCGGCGATCCATCGCCTGGCGCGCTGGCTCGGCCGCCACTGGCTGCTCCTCCTCAACCTGGCCTGGGGGCTATTTGTGGCCGTACCCTGGCTGGCGCCGCTCCTCATGGAAGCCGGTTGGGCCGGCGCGGCGCGGGCTGTTTACCTGTTTTACGGCCTGCAATGCCACCAACTGCCGCAGCGCTCTTTCTTTCTGTTTGGCGATGAACTCATGTATTCCCTGGCCGAAATCCAGGCCGCCTGGCGGCCGACGAATAATCCGGCAATCTTGCGCCAGTTTATCGGCAACCCGGAGATGGGCTGGAAGGTGGCCTGGTCGGACCGGATGGTGTCCATGTATGGCAGCATGTTTCTTTTCGGGCTGCTTTTTTGGCCGCTCCGTCGCCGGCTCAAACCGCTTCCTCTATGGGCTTTTGGCTTGCTGCTCCTACCGATGGCGGTTGACGGCATGGCCCACCTGATCAGCGACTACACCGCTGGCATCGGGCAAGGCTTCCGCGATAGCAACGCCTGGCTGGCCGCCTTAACCAACAACGCTTTACCGCCCACATTTTATGCCGGTGACGCCCTCGGCTCGTTCAATTCCTGGCTGCG
>JBOGUG010000134.1:0-12606 GCA_050696115.1 Promineifilaceae bacterium (SeqCode)
GCCGAAGCGGCCTCGGCCGGGGCCACAGGCACGGCGCTGGCGGCCACGGCCGCTTTTGAAGGCGACGCGGACGATGACGGCCTCAGCAACGGCCAGGAGCAAACGCTGGGCACGCTGCCGGACAATCCCGACTCCGATGGAGATGGCCTGTCGGACGGCCAGGAGGTCAACCAGCACCAGACCGACCCACTGGAGCCGGACAGCGACGGCGATGGCCTTACAGATGGCGCCGAAGTGAACGAGCACGGCTCCTCACCGACGAACCCCGACAGCGACGACGACGGCGTTTCGGATGGGGATGAGGTGCTGGCGGGCACCGACCCGTTACAGCCGCCCACGGCTACACCCCCGCCGCCAAGCGACACGCCAACCAGCGCCCCGACGGCGACGCCCAGCCAGACGCCTACGCCTCAACCTTCGCCCAGCGCCACGCCCGTTTTCGAGGCGGCCGGGCAGGTCGTCTATGCCCTGCCTGATGGCCTTTGGAGCCAGGCGCTGGGCCTCGAGGGCAACGTCGTTCAAAGCGTCGAGCCGGTCCGCCTGGTGGAGTCTGAAGGCATCAGTTCAATCACGTTCTCTCCCAATGGCGGGCGCGTCGCCTTCCTTCAGGAGCTTAGCAACAGCAACAACCAGTTGGTGGTCGTCAACTTCGACGGCAGTGGCCTGACGGTGCTTGCCGACTCCGGCACGCTATCCCAGCAGCCGGTTCCCGGGGCCGACCCTGAGGAGACGCGCCGCATCATCGGCGCCTACGAATGGTTGGCAGATGGGGAAACGTTGGCCTTCACGACCGTCACCATCAGCCTGACCGGCCCCGGCCAGAGCGCCAACCAGGATCTGTGGCTGGCCGACGTGGACGGCAACCTGGAGGAGCGCTTTGCCCCCGGCGAGGGTGGCGGCGCCTTTGCTATCTCGGATGAGAACCAGCTCTTATTCGCCACTTCGACCGAGATCATCCGGGTTGACCTGGATGGCGGCAATCGGGATAGCGTGATCACCTTCGACGAGATTCTGACTTACAGTGAGTTTCTGTACTATCCGCAGCCGGTCTGGCTGCCCGGGGGCGAGCAGGCCCTAGTTGCCATCCCGCCTGAAGATCCCGTCTTCGGCGATGAAAACAACACCCTCTGGGAGGTGCCCGATAACGGCTCGGCCGACGCGTTGGGCGAGATTGAGGGCAACCTGATCTTTAACCCGGTCTTCTGGAGCACCAGCGGCGCCCAGATGGCTTACGTGCGCATGATCAGCGAGCCTTCCAACCCGACGGTTGAGCTTTTTGTTGGCCCTGGCGACGGCAATGACCTGGAGGCCTACGGCGAGCCGGCCGCGATTATGGCCTTCCTCGACTGGAACCCCAGCGGCAATCGCTTCCTGTATACTTCCCAGGCCGGGGGCAACACGGCCGAGCTGCACATCGCCGAAGTGGGCGAAGAGCCTCAAAGCCTTACCTTGCCGGCCGGCCTGCAAGTGGCCGCGGCCGAATGGCTCAACGACGTGATCTATGTCATTGCCACCGGCGCCTCAGGCAACTGGATCTATAGCGCGGCCGCGCCGGGCGGCGGCCCGTCGGTGCTGGCGAGCACGTCCGCAAACAGCCCGGCGTTCGACGTTTGGGCCCCTTAGTGGCCTGTATTTGGCGTCTTCCCACAAAACCGGCTTCAGCGACCGCTAAATCGCGCGCGGCCGCTCCATTTAGGCCCCACTTTTCCCGGTTTTGACAATTAGATTGTTCAACTTATAATCCCCGGCCAGGTGCAAAAACCAGGCCCAGTCTGCGTCTGCGGCTGGCTGATGGGCGGAGCCGTTGCCAAGCCGTCACGAGCCAGGTCGAGTGGCAGCCCCCACGAATATCAACGACCTAGTGCGCCGGCTGCCTCTGGCTCGCTGCGCCCGCAGGACGAGCGATGATCGCCCAGGCGCGCCGGGGAATTCCAATCGTCGTTGTCAGCGCAGTTATGGTAACGACGCTTGTGGCTGCCTGTGGGACAACTGCCAACGAAACTCCTGAAAACGAGCAAGCGGCCGAGATGGGGGCGGCCGGCGAAGAGGAGGATGACGGACCGACGCGGGCCCTTATCGAGGTCACGCGTATTGTCGTCGAGACCTCGATCGTGCCCGTGACCCCTCGTGGGCCGCGCCCATCGCCGCAGCCTAAGAAGTTGGCGATCTGCATCCCGGCCGAGCCGGATAGCCTCTACTATTACGGCGCCCCGAGCGCAGGGCTGGCCGCCACCCACGTCTTGCACGGCCTGTACGAATCCCTTTATACCTCGCTTTCATACAGTTATCAGGCCCGCGGCTTAGAGAAGCTTCCTAGTCTGGCCGACGGTGATGCCCGCATCCGCCAGGTGGAGGTGGCGCCCGGCGACGTGGTCCTGGATGCGACTGGCTCGGTCGTCAGCTTGGCCGAAGGCGTGACGGTTCGCAGCGCGGCCGGCGACTTGGTGGCCTTCAGCGGCGCTCCGCTGCGCATGAGCCAGATGGTGGTTCGCTTCAGCCTGAAGCCGCTGGTCTGGTCGGATGGGGTGGGGGTAACGGCCGCCGACTCGGTCTTCAGCTTCAAGCTGGCGGCCGCGGCCGAAACGCCGGTAGCCAAGACGGCTGTCGAGCGCACCGCCAGCTACCAGGCGCTGGGCAAGCTGGAGCTGGAGTGGGTGGGCGTGCCGGGCTACCTGGACGAAGAGTATTTCACGCGCGTTTGGATGCCCCTGCCGGAACATGTCTGGGGGGAGATGGCGCCCGCAGAACTGCTTCGTTCGGCCGAGGCACGCCGCCGGCCGCTGGGCCATGGCCCCTTCGTCGTCTCCGAATGGCTGCCGGGTGAATACTTGCGCCTGGAGCGCAACCAACATTACTACCGGGCGGCCGAGGGCCTGCCGCGCCTGGACGAGGTAACCTTTCGCTTCGAGCCAGACAGCGGCCAGGCCATCGCCAGGCTATTGTCGGGCGAGTGCGACATCGTTACCCATGAGGGCATACGCAGCGCCGACATTCCGCTCTTAGTCGAGGCTGAGCAGAGTGGTCTGCTGGCGCCCCACTTCCAGGGCGGTACCGTCTTTGAGCACATAGACTTCGGCATAAATCCGGCAACCGGCTACGCCGCCAGCCGGCCGGACTGGTTCGAGGACGTCCGTGTGCGCCAGGCCTTCATTATGTGCCTGGATCGTCAGCGTATGCTCGACGAGTTGTTGTATGGCAAATCAGAGCTGGTGCACGCCTATGTGCCGGCCGGCCATCCCTTGTTCCCTGAGGACGCCAGCCTATGGCCGCTTGATCGGGGCCGGGCCAATGCCCTGCTTGACGAGGCTGGCTATGCCGATTCCGACGCCGATGGCATCCGCAACGATCCGGCCGTCGGCCTTCCCTTTAAGGTCACATTGCTTTCCGTGTTGGGCAGCGATTTCGCCGAACGGCTGGCGGCAATGGTGCGCCAAGACTTGGCACAGTGTGGCATTGAAGTGGAGACGAAGCTGATTGACAGCCAGACCTATTTCGCCGATGGGGCCGAAGGGCCGCTCTTCGGCCGGCGCTTCGATTTGGCTGCCTTTCCCTGGCTCATCAGCAGTGAGCCTAACTGTAGCCTGTATCTGGCGAGCCGGGTGCCCGGCCCGGAGAACAACTGGAACCGTGGCTTCAACAATGAGACCGGCTTCGCCAACACTGAGTTTGACGCCGCCTGCATGCAGGCGTTGACAAGCCTACCCGGACAAGACGCTTACAGCCAAGGCCACCGCCAGGCGCTGCGGGTATTTACCCAGCAAGTGCCCATTATCCCGCTCTTTTTGCGCCTCAAGGCGGCCGCCACCCGGCCGGGCGTGGCCAATTTCCGCCTCGACCCGAGCCAGCCCTCAGAGCTCTGGAATCTGTACGCCCTGGAATAAGGCTCCTGCGCCAAGTCCGGACCCCAGCGGTTTTCAAGAGCTCTGAAGCCTAAGCAAATACGCTTGGCAAACAGGCCTGGCGGGTTACAATCAGGCGCAGTGACGTAGGCTCGGCCGGAGCGGGAGGGAGGGCAGCTCCAGCCCGGCAGGCGATCCGCGGCAGTTGCGCACAACAAACCGAAGTGGACAACATTCTAGAGATTAAGGGGCTGAAGACCTACTTCTTCACCGAAGAAGGCATCGTCCAGGCTGTTGACGGGGTGGACCTCAATGTCCGCCGCGGCGAGGTATTGGGCCTGGTCGGCGAGTCCGGCTGCGGCAAGAGCGTTACCTCCCTTTCGATCATGCGTCTCATTAGCCCGCCCGGCCGGATCGTCGCCGGCGAGATTGTCTTCGACGACCAGGACTTGGTGCGCCAGTCAGAAGCGGAGATGACCGAGATCCGCGGCAATCGAATTTCGATGATCTTTCAGCAGCCGCAGAGCTGCCTGAACCCGGTTTTCCGCATCGGCGAACAATTGGCGGAGGTGCTCTACATCCATCAGGACCTGGGCAAGGAGGTGGGCGAGCGCCGAGCCGTCGAGTTGCTTACGATGGTCGGCATCCCTGAACCAGAGGCCAGGGCGCGTGCATACCCCCACGAGCTTTCCGGCGGAATGGCCCAGCGGGTCATGATCGCCATGGCCCTGGCCTGTCTGCCGGAGCTACTCATCGCTGACGAGCCCACGACGGCGCTGGACGTTACTATCCAGGCCCAGATCCTGGATCTGATGCGCAACCTGAAGTCCAAAATGGATACGTCTATCATCTTGATCACCCACGATTTGGGCGTGGTGGCCGAGATGTGCGACCGGGTCAATGTGATGTACGCCGGCCGGATCGTGGAAGAGGCGCCAGCTTTGGAGCTGTTTCGCGCCCCCAAACATCCGTATACCCAGGCGCTCATCGGCTCCACCCCCGTGTTGGGCCAGACCGAAAAGGACCTGGTGACGATTCAAGGCACTGTGCCCAACCTGGTAGACCTGCCCCCTGGCTGCAAGTTTGCCCCCCGCTGCGAGGCGCGCATTAAGTTCAACCTGGAGAAGTGCACTCAAGAGGAACCCAAGTTGAAAAGCATTGGCCCCGGCCATCACGTGCGCTGCTGGTTGTATGAGTAGCCGGCCGTTCGCCATGCCGGAAACGAACCAGCCTGCCGGCCGGGACGACGGCCGCCGAGCGCAGCCGCTGATTGATGTCCAACACCTGGTCAAATACTTCCCGGTGCGTTCCGGCATCATGCGCCGGGTGACCGATTGGGTCCAGGCGGTTGACGACGTCAGCTTTCAGATTTTTAAGGGCGAAACCTTTGGCCTGGTAGGCGAGTCAGGTTGCGGCAAGACAACGGTCGGCCGGACGATATTGCGCCTCATCCCGGCCACGTCAGGCAAAGTTATCTTCGATGGTTTAGACATTTTCGAGCTAGACAGCGACGAGCTGAAAAGGCTGCGCCGTGACATGCAGATCATCTTCCAGGATCCCTTTTCGTCGCTCGATCCGCGGGTGCCGGTGGGTGAAAGCATCGCCGAAGGCCTCAAGATTCACACCGACCAGAGCGCCCGGCTTCGCCACGCGACAGTGGTCGAGATGCTGGAGCGGGTGGGCCTGCGCGCCGAACACGGCCGGCGCTACCCGCACGAGTTCTCCGGCGGCCAACGCCAACGCATAGGCATCGCCCGGGCGCTGGCCCTACGGCCGAGGCTGATAGTGTGTGATGAGCCCGTTTCGGCCCTGGACGTCTCCATCCAGGCTCAAGTGCTCAAAATCCTTAAGGAGCTCCAGCGCGACTTTGGCCTGACCTATTTGTTCATCGCCCACAACCTGAGTGTGGTCGAGCATTTCAGCGACCGGGTGGGCGTCATGTACCTGGGCAAGATGGCCGAAATCGCCACTCGTGACGACCTCTATGCCGATCCGCTCCACCCGTATACCCAGGCGCTCATGTCTGCCATACCCATCCCCGATCCGGCCCTTAAGCGACGCCGCATCTTGCTCGAAGGGGATGTCCCCAGCCCGTTGCATCCGCCCACGGGCTGCCGCTTTCACACCCGCTGCCCGTTGGCCTTTGAGCGCTGCCCGCGCGAGGAGCCGCCTTTGAAAGATTACGGCAACGGGCACTTTGCGGCCTGCTGGCTGCTTGAAACCGGCCGGCCGGGCGCAAGCAAGATCAGACCGGAGAACATCCCGGTGACGCCGCCGGCCGGGGCCTGACGGCCACCCAGGAGCAGCCCAGCGTGACCAAACGGGTCCTCATTGTAGACGACCACGCCGAAACGCTCGAATATTTGCATACGCTGCTGGAGTTGGAGCGAGACCGGCCCCAGGTCAGCGTAGCGGCTTCGGCCGAGGCGGGCCTGGCGGCCCTGCGGCTCGAAACCTTCGATCTGCTCATCACCGACTTGAAGTTGCCGGGCATGGATGGCCTGGAGCTGGTGCGGCGGATCCGCCCCGAACAGCCCGGCCTGCCCGTTATCCTTGTTTCAGCTTACGCTTCGCCCCGGGAGCAGATGGCAGCCAATGAGCTGGCCATTCGCCACTTCTTTCGCAAGCCGATCAGCAGCGAACAGTTTATGAACGCCGTTCGGGCTTTGCTCAGCGAAGAATCCAGGCCGCGCCCGGCCGGAGAGACGAGAGCCTTGCGCTCCTTGCCCCCCGAGAGAGCCACGGAGGCAGACAGCCCGACGTCTCAAGAAGAGTCCTCCTCACCCGAAAAGCTGTCAATGCCAGAAGCGCCTGCGGCTACGGAGACAAGCAGCTTCAGCCCTTTGCCGGCCGACGGCGCATTGGCGGAGGACGCACCGGCCGAAGCGCTGGCTGAACTCCCGTCCGGCGAGACAAGGGGCTTCAGCCCCCGGCCCTCCGAGAGGCCCGCAGCCGCCGAAAGCGCTTCGCTTTCAGACAAGCTAGCGCTTCATGACGAAATTTCACCGCCCCCGGCCGCGCCCGAGGCGTGGCTGGCCCGGCTGAATCAATTGCGCGCTGACGCCGGGGCGCGCCTGGCGCTGCTGGCGACGTCAAGGGGTCAGCTCGCGGCCCAAGCGGGGACAGTCGAACGTCTTGCGCTTGATCCTCTGGTCGCCAGCCTGGCGGCCGGCGTGCGCCATACACTTGAAGCGGCCGGACTGCTTGCCGCCCGCGAGCCCTTCTCAATCCAGTTTTTGCTTGGCAAGGATGTTGGCCTGTATGTGGCCGCTGTGGACGAGGAGTATTTCCTGGTCATTGCGGTTGACGCCCAGTCGGCCCGCGGCATGGTTGGCACCGTCTGGTTGTTGGCGCAGCGGGCGATATCCGACTTTCGCCGGCTTATTGCCGGCGACGGGCCTGGGGCCGCAAGCGAAGTCGCGACCGTAGCCCCGCCTTCGCCCAACCCCCCGGCCGGCGCCAGCGAGCCGGCGGCAGAACCAGCGCGGTATGGGCCCACTTTGGACGAGGCGGCGGGGGAAGGGCCGGTGGAACAAAGGCCGGACGATGCGTTTGCGCCGAGCCCCGAAACTCAGAAGCAGACAGGCGAAATGGATGCCTTTTGGGAGAGCGCACTCATCGAAGAGCTGCACAATTTGGAGGCGCCGGGCCCCCGTATCGGTCTGGACGAGGCGCGCCGCAAAGGGCTGATCCCAGACGAGTTTGATCCCGACTAAAAGAGGCGGCCGGGATTATGGAAAGTTCCGGATAATCGCCCTGGCTGGGGGCGACCCTTCCTGATTGGGCGGCCGCGCCGTTAGCCTGCCCTGCTCTGAAATGACAGCCGCGGCCGGCGGCGGACGCCTTTCGGCCGGCGGCGCGCCAGCTGCTCTTCTAGATAGGCGATCATGCCGCCAGCCACATCTACGCCGGTGACGCGCTCAATCCCCTCCAGGCCGGGCGAGGAGTTGACTTCGAGCAGCAGCGGGCCACGGCGCGAGCGCAGCAGGTCCACCCCGGCCGCGCCCAGCCCATGCGCCTGACAAGCCTGCCAGGCGAGGGCTTGCGTTTCAGCGTCCAGCACGACGGCTCGGGCTGTGCCGCCCCGGTGCAGATTGGAGCGAAAATCCCCCTGGGCGGCCGTGCGTTCCATGGCTGCCAGGCAGCGCCGGCCAACGACAATGACGCGCAGGTCGCGGCCGCCGGCTTCTCGGATGTACTCCTGGATAAGGAGTTGCTCACGCATTGCCTGGAGGTTGTTCAGCAGGGCGACGATCGTGCGCCGGTCGCGGATCAGGAAGACGCCCTGGCCCTGGGTGCCCCGGATCAACTTGACGACCACAGGCAACCCTCCGGCCGATTCCAGGGCGGCGTCAATCTCTTCGCCCCGCGTGACCACGCTTGTCTTGGGCGTCGGCAGGCCCCAGGCGCTCATAACCTGCAAACTGTGCAGCTTGTCTCGTGACTGGGCAATGGCCTGTGAGGTGGCCGTCGTCAGCACACCCTGATTCTCGAGCTGGCGCACCACGGCCAGGCCGAGCGAGGTGATGGAGGTGCCGATGCGCGGGATGATGGCGTCAAGCTCCGGCAGCAGTTGGCCCGAACCGGCCGCGGGGGGCCGGCCAACTTGGACCGGCACCTGAAGCGTGTCCAGGACGAACGTCTCGTGGCCGCGGGCCCGGCCGGACTCAACCAGGCGGCCGGTGCTGTATAAGGCGGCGTTGCGGGATAACACGCCGATGCGCATGGAGCCAGATTCCCTTACTCTCAAGGCCGAGCGGTGAGCATACTTTGACCCAACTTCCTATGGCGACTACAATGAACCGGCCTATCATAGCCAGGATATGACTGCTCCGGCCAGCGCAATCGTCATACCAACTTACAATGAGGCCGATAACCTGGGCGATCTGGTCGCCCAATTGTTAGCCCTGCCGATCCCGGTCGCCGCTATCATCATAGACGACAATTCGTCCGATGGCACGGGCCAACTGGCGGACCGGCTGGCAGCCGCCTATCCCGGCCGGGTGCACGTCGTCCACCGGCCGGCCAAGCTGGGGTTGGGCACCGCCTATATCGCCGGCTTCCAGAAGGCGCTGGACGATTTGAGCGCCGACATGGTGCTGACGATGGACGCTGATTTCTCGCACCAGCCCCACTACGTCCCCCAGTTGATTGCCGCCGGCCGAAAGGCCCACCTCGTCATCGGCTCACGTTACGCGGCCGGTGGCGGGTCGCAGGGTTGCACCTGGAAACGGGTCCTCTTGAGCCGGGCGGCCAATTGGAGCGCCCGCGCCTTGCTCGGCCTGAGGGCCAATGACGCCACGGCCGGTTTTCGGCTTTACCGCCGCGCTGTGCTCGAATCCATTCCTTGGGACGACATTCGCTCCAGCGGCTACTCGTTCCTGATTGAGATGCTGTTTCTCTGCCAGCGGCGTGGCTGGAGCATTGCTGAGGTGCCCATCATCTTTGAAGACCGGCGCAAAGGCAGCACCAAGATCTCGCGCCAGGAGATTTTCAAGGCCCAGTGGACGCTGGCGCGTTTGTGCCTGCGGCGGCTAGGGGGCCGCGAGCCGCAATCCCCGCCGATTCCGGTTGCCACATGAGGGCCGTGGTCTGCAACCTGTGTGGTTGCGACGACTGGCGCCTGCGTTACCCGGCCGTCGGCCCGCGCACTGGCGAACTGGAATGCGACGCCTTTCGCTGCACTTGTAACGACTACGGCGCCCACGGCCGGATCGTCGAGTGCCGCCGCTGCGGTTACGTCTACGCCAACCCGCGCCCGGATGCGGCCGAGTTGGGCGCGCTCTACGCCGCGGTTCAAGATGAGACCTACGTGCAGGAGCGGGCCGGCCGGGAGCGCACCTTTGAGCGCCATTTGCGCAGCCTGGAGGCCTTTACAGGCCCCGGCGCCGGCCGGTCACTGCTCGACGTGGGGGCCTACACCGGCGTCTTCGTGGCTGTCGCCGGCCGGGCCGGCTGGCAGGCCTGGGGCCTGGAGCCTTCGCGCTGGGCGGCTGAGGTAGCCCAGGAGCAAGGGCTGGCGGTGTTGCCCGGCAGCTTGGAGACGGCCGATTTGAACGGCCGGCGCTTCGCGGCCGTCACCCTGTGGGATGTAATCGAGCATTTGGACGACCCGGCCGCCGGATTGAATCGCGCCTATCAACTGCTTCAACCGGGGGGCGTGCTGGCGGTGCACACGATGGACATCAGCAGCCCAACGGCCCGGCTGCTGGGCGCCCGCTGGCCCTGGTTGATGCAGATGCACCTGCATTATTTTTCCGGCCGGACTTTGGCTGAGATGGTGCGCCGGCATGGCTTCGAGCTGCTCGGCCTGCGCCCTCAGGGCCGATATCTCAGCCTGCGCTATCTGGTTTCCCGCCTGCGGCCGTATAGCGCGCCGGCCGGCCGGGCCTTGGCCGGCCTGGTGGCTCGCGCCGGGTTAGAGGACGTGGCCGTGCCTGTCAATTTCGGCGACCTGATCACCGCCTTCGCCAGCCGGCCGGCGGGCCGAGATCCCGGCTGATGGCGCCGGCCGGCCCCCCTTCGTCTAGCCTGTCGCGCCGCCTGACCTTCGACCGGCTGCTGGCAGCCATTCTGTTCCTGGCCATATTCAGCATGGCCCTGCGCGAAATTCGCGACAGCGACAGCTGGTGGCATCTGGCAGCCGGCCGCTGGATGCTAGCGCAGGGGGAGATTCCGCTCCACGACCCATTTTCCCACACGCGTCTGGGCGAGCGCTGGATTGACCACGGTTGGCTCGCCCAGTTGGTCTTCTACCTGCTCTTCGCGGCCGGCGGCTACGCTGGCCCGATCTTGTTAGTCGCCGCTCTGGTGGCGTTGGCCTTCTATCTGGTCTGGCGCCAGACCCCGGAGGCGAATCGCTGGCTGCGCGCCTTCACGCTGATCCTGGGGGCCATCACCTCGGCCGGCATCTGGGCGGTCAGGCCGCAGTTGGTCAGCTTCGCCCTGACGGCCGTCGTGGCTTACCTGCTCTACTGCTTCAAGGCCGGCCGGCGCGGCGTTATCTGGTGGTTGCTGCCAATTACGGTTCTATGGGCCAACGTGCACGGTGGCTTCGCCATCGCTTTCATTCTGGTGGGGGCGTACGCGGCCGGCGAAACGGCCAACCATTTGCTGGGCCACGAAGATCGCCTCGCCTGGCGCGACATTGGCTTGCTGGTTGGGGTGGCGTTGCTCGCCTGGCTGCTGGTGCCGCTGAACCCCAACGGCGCGCGCCTGTGGGCCTACCCCTTTCAGACGGTGAGCCTTGGCGTGCTGCAAGATTTCATCCAGGAGTGGCGCTCGCCCGACTTCCACCAGATCCATTTCCAGCCCTTTATCTTGCTGCTGATGGCGGCCGTGCTGGCGCTGGGCCTCTCCGGCCGGCGGGCCGATGCGACGGATTTGCTGCTGCTGTGCCTGTCGGCCGGCATGACGCTCCTAGCGGCGCGCAACATCGCCCTATTTGCCTTGCTGGCGCCACCGGTCGTCGTCCGCTATGGCCAGAGCGCGTTGGAGGCGTGGCGCTCCCGCCGGCCGCCGGGCTGGGCGCCCCGGCCGGCCCCCGACGAAGCTGTCATGACGCCCGGCCGGGCTGGGCTGCACTGGACGCTGGTGGCCCTGGCCCTCATGTTGGCCCTCCTACGCGTTCGCGCCGCGGCCGGCCTCCAAGCAAACGAGGCTGCCCAGGCGGCCGATCAGCCGGTCGGGGCGCTGGCCCACCTGCGTCAGGCGCGCCCGGCCGGGCTGCTGTTTAACAACTACAACTGGGGCGGTTATTTGATCTGGGCCGCGCCCGATTACCCGGTGTTCGTGGACGGCCGCACCGACCTGTACGGCGACGCTTTGCTGCGCGACTACCTGAGCGCAACCTTCGGCGGCGACGGCTGGCGGGCCTTGCTCGAGGCGCACGACGTTAACCTGGTGCTGATCGAGCCGGGCACCGGCTTGGCCGGCCGGCTGGCGGCCGAACCTGGCTGGCAATTGGCCTATCAGGACCGCCTGAGCGTCGTTTACCAGCGGGCCAGGCCGGTCGCGGCCGAGTAGGGCGATGGCGGGATCCCTCGGCGTCCTGAGCGACCAGCCCATCGTCGAGCGCAGCGCCGGCCGGCGGCTGTGGCTCGACCTGGCGCTGCTGGGCGTGATAGGGCTGGGCTTGCAGGCCGCCTGGACGGCCGCCATCCAGGCGCCGACCTACATGGACGCCTATTATTACGCCATAAACGGCCGTCAGCTGGCCGAGGGCCACGGCTTCAGCGAGCCGATCATCTGGCAATATTTGGATGCGCCGGCCGGCCTGCCGGCTCCTAGCCACACCTACTGGATGCCGCTGGCTTCGATTCTGGCAGCGGCCGGCTACCGCCTGGGTGGTTACGCGACCGATGGCCTGCTTTTCTGGTTGCTGGCCGGCCTGCTGCCGCTGTTGGCATACGCCATTAGCCAGAGGCTATCCGGTGAGCGCTGGCAGGCCTGGGCAGCCGCCCTCTTCGCCGCTGCCGGCGGCTACTACGCCGCCTTCCTCGGCCAAACGGCCACCTTTGCCCCGTTCGCCTGGGCCGGCGGCGTAGCTTTGCTGCTGCTTGGCCTGGGCTGGTGCGCCGCGGACAAGGGGAAAACGGTCGCCGCCGGCCGGGTGCGGGCGCTTTGGCTGCTGGCGGGCGTCTGCGCTGGCCTGGCCCATTTGACGCGGGCCGATGGCGTGCTGCTCATGTTGATTGGCCTAGGGCTGGGGGCGCTGGCGGCCGTTCGGGCAGGCCGGGCTGGGGCGGGAAGCGGCCGGGAGTTAGCC
>JBOGUG010000135.1:0-10575 GCA_050696115.1 Promineifilaceae bacterium (SeqCode)
GTGCTCGTTACCAGCAGCAGGCCGGACAGCAAGCTAAGGCCGCGGGCCAGGTAGAGCGCCAGCCAGCCGCCGGCCAACGGCCGGGCATCGGCCGGATGGTGGATGGCCCGGTTGTCGTTGTCGGGGATGTCGCTCGGCACCAGGTGGACGAAATGGGGATTGGGGCGGAAAACGGCCGGGGGCTCGTCCAGCTTGATGAAGCGGGCCGGCAGCGAGGCCAGCAGGTAGTAAAGGGGCGCCTGGCCGGCCTCCTGTTCGATGTCGGTGCTCCAGGCGGCGTCGCCCTGGGGCGGGAAGCCCTTGCCCTCGGCCAGCCAGACGACGTAGGCGAAGTGTTGGGCCTCGTCTGGGCCTTCAAACGGCGGTACCGAAGCGAGGTAATAGGCGCTCAGGAGCGTGAACAGCAGCAGGATGAAAGGCAGCGGCCGGGCGGCCATTGCCCGCCTGGTCTCCCCGAAAAAGCTGCGCCAAGAGTCCAGCATGTCCGCAACGCAAAGCGGCGCCTGCGCGCCGCCGGAGAGCGAGTATAGCCAAAGCGGGCGCCAGGGCGAACGGCCGGGCGCGCCTAGGGCATCAGTTCCGGGAACGAAGCCGCCACGAGCGCCAGCAGGCCCAGGATGAAATTATAGCCGGCGTGGACGTAGACGGCGGTGGTGGTGTTGAAGTGGCGCCGGATCAGGCCCAGGATCAGCGCCAGCAGGACGATGAAAAGCTGGATGGCCGTGAAGCCGTACTGGACGTGGACCAGGGCGAAGAGCACCGAGGTCAGCGCCAGGCCGAAGCGCGGCTGGAGCGCGCCGCGAAACAGGATCTCCTCCCCCACTCCGGCCGCCACGGCCAGCAGCAGCCACTCCCAGACGGTGTCCATGTTCTCTAACAGCAGGCCGGTCAGGTCCTCGACCGCGCCCGCGGCCGAGGGGTTGAGCTGGGCGTACAAGAGGGCGGCCACAGCTTGCAGGACGACCAGCACCGGAATCAGGGCGGTGCCGATGAGCAGCTGGCCCGGCGCCGGCCGGGTGAGGCCGAGACGCCGGAAGAGGCCCGGCCAGTCGCGGCGCACCAGCAGCCCGGCCCCCAGGAAGGCGGCCGCCGCCAGAGCCAGTTCAGAGAGCACAAAGAGGCCGATGGAGGCCGGCTCGGCCGTCTGCACCAGCCCGGCCAAACCGCCCTGGCTGAGCGCCAGCGCCGTCTGGCCGGCCAGATAGCCGGAGAAGACGAGCGCCAGGGCTTGCACGGCCGAGGCGGGATCGAGCGGCAGAAAGCGGCCCAGCCAGCGCCGAAAAGGAGCCAGCGAGCACAGGCCGCCCCAGGCGCCCATGAGCGCCACGATCCAGCCGAAGGCGTCAAAGTCGGTGATCATCGGCGGCAGGGCCTGGCCGGAGGCCAGCAGAAGCTCCTCCGGGGCGGCGAGCAGCGCCAGGCCGGTCAGCAGGACCAGGCCGTTGAAAGCGAACATAAGCCAGTCGAGGAGGCGCTTTTCGAGCGGCACGCCGCGCCGCTCCAACACGTTGACCGCCAGGATGACGGCCGCCACCCCCAGGAAGGCCAAAACGAGTTCCATTCGCCCATTATACACGCCTTGAAGGGCTGCCGGCGCTCTGCGGCCGGCGCGAGCTTAGCCAATTAGGCCCAAGGTGGGCTTGCCAGCGCCAGGGGGCCGGCCTAAAATCGAACACATGGGCGAGGATTTCCGGTCGCAGCGCCAGCTTGAGCGCCTCTTCCCCGGCGGCCGCTTGACCCAGACGGCGCACGGCGCCTGTTTTATCCTCGACCAGGTCTACCCGGCCGGCCACGAACACGGCCGCCAGCGCCTGGGCGAGGTCGGCGCGCTGCCGGCCGCGCCGGCGGCCGCCCTCGACGGCGACGGCCGGTATGAGCGCCTGGCGGTGCGCGACTTCGTCTACCTGGACACCGAGACCACCGGCCTGATGGGGGCCGGCACGCTGGCCTTCATGGTTGGCGTGGCCTACTTCGAGGGCGACGCCTTCGTGGCCCGCCAATATTTCCTGCGCGACCACGGCGACGAGCCGGCCATGCTCCATCTGCTAGCCGAATTGCTCGCCGGCCGGGCCGGCCTGATCACCTTCAACGGCCGCTGCTTCGACCTGCCGCTGCTGGACAACCGCTACCTGCTCAACCGGCTCGACGGCCTGGCGGCCGATTGGCTGGCGCGGCCGCATCTCGACCTGCTGCCGCCGGCCCGCCGCCTCTGGCGCAGCCGGGTCGGCTCCTGTTCCCTCGCCTCGCTGGAGCGCAACGTGCTCGGCCTGCGCCGCAGCGGCCAGGACGTCCCCGGTTGGCTGATCCCCTCGCTCTATTTCGATTATCTGCGCAGCGGCGACGCCCGGCCGCTGGCCGGCGTGTTTTATCACAACCGGCTCGACCTGCTGTCCATGGTCGCCCTGACCGGCCAGATCTTGGGCCTGCTGGCCCGGCCGGAGGCGTGGGACCAGCCGCGCGACCTGGTCAGCCTGGCCCGTTGGCAGTTGGCGCTGGGGCTGGCGGCCGCCGCCGAAGAGAACCTGCGCCTGGCGGCCGCTCAGGAGTTGCCGCTGGCGCAGTACCAGCAGGCCTTACGGCTGCTGGCTGGCCTGCTGAAGCGCGCCGGCCGGCGCGATGAGGCGGTCTCGCTCTGGCAGCAGCTGGCCGTCACCTCGTTCGACGACGTCAGCGCCTTTGTCGAGCTGGCCAAGGATTTCGAGTGGCGCCAGCGCGACCCGGCCGCGGCCCGCGACTGGACCCTGCAGGCCATCGCCCTGCTCCAGCGGCGGCGGGCGGCCAACCCCTTCGTCCTGGGCGAGCTGCGCCACCGCTTGGCGCGGCTGGAGCACAAGCTGGCGCCGGCGGGCCAGCGCCAAGCGTGACGCCCGGCCGGCGGCTGCCTGGCCCCCTCTGGCCGCTGCTCGCCGGCATTTGCCTCGCCCCCCTCCTCGGCGGCTGCCAAATTTTGCCGGGCTGGCGCCTGCCGCCCCTGGCGCCGACCGCGGCCGCGCCGCCGCTGCTGATCGCCGTCAACCCGGCCCGGCCGCCGGCCACTTACACGCCCCAGGCCCAGCTGCTGGCCGCCTTGCTACCCATCCCCAGCCAGACGGCCACGCTGGAGCCCACGCCCACCCTGCGGCCGACGGCCAGCCCCAGCCCGTCCCCGACGGCCGCGCCCAGCCGGCCGCCGCCCAGCCCGACGGCGGTCAGCTACGAAGATCCGCCCCTGGCGACGGAGTGCGCCGGCCGGGGCGCGATCTTCCGCGGCCGCTTCCCCAGCGGCGTGGCCGGCCCGCTGCGCGACTACAGCGCCTATCTGCCGCCCTGCTACCAGCGCCACGGCCGGGCCTATCCGGTGCTCTATTTGATCCACGGCTCGATCCAGACAGACAGCCATTGGCTCGACCTGGGCCTGGCGGCCGTGGCCGACCAGGGGCTGGCGGCCGGCCGCTACCCGCCCTTCATCGCCATCATGCCCGACAGCGGCCGGCTGGGAAACATGACCTCCGGCGGCCCGGCCAGCATCGAAGGCGTCACGGTCAACGACCTGCTGCCCTTTGTTGAGCAGAACTTCTGCGCCTGGCCGGCGGCCGCCGGCCGGTCTATCGGCGGCATCTCGCGCGGCGGCTATTGGGCGCTGGAGATCGCCTTCAGCCACACTGACCTCTTTGGCGCCGTCTCCGGCCACAGCAGCCACCTGCGCTTTGAGACCGACCCGGCGCGCTACAACCCGCTGGCGACCTACGCGGCCTTTGATCTGTCGCGGCTGCGCATCTGGCTCGACCGGGGCGAGAGTGATTTCCTGCGCCACGGCCAGGATCAGTTGCACGCCAGCCTGGACGCGGCCGGGATCGGCCACCACTATTTCGTCAACCCCGGCGGCCACAGCGACGACTATTGGGCCGCCCATCTGGGCGAGTACCTGGACTGGCACCTGAGCGCCTGGCCGCTCGACCCGGCCGCCTACCCCGCCTGCGCCTGACTCCGGCCGTTGCCAATTTTGTGGCGCGGGCATCCTGCCCGTAGACGGGCTGGAAGCCCGCCCCACATGCTGGCTGCCCTGCCGGCCGGTGATTGGCCCAGAACCAGGGCGGGCACGGGGGCCCGCCCTTACGCGCCGGCCGGCTTGTTGGTTGCGCCTGTGGTAAAATCAGCCGCTAACATGCTTGCAGGCCCGAACCATTCCGCCAGGGTCCTGGCAGTCGTCAATCGCAAGGGGGGCGTCGGCAAGACCACCACGGCCATTAACCTGGCCCACGGCCTGTCGCGCAAGCTCATCCGCTACGTCAAGCCGGAAGACCTGGACAAGGTGACCGACACCGGCCGGCTGTACCAATACCGCGAGCGCAGCTACTATCTGCTCGGCCACGTCCTATTGATAGACCTCGACCCCCAGGGCCACTGCGCCCGCGCCCTGGGCGTGACCCCGGCCGAGGCCGACGTCGGCGACGTGCTCATGGGCCAGCAGCACCTGAGCCGGGCCGTGGTCTCAGCCGACCGGGCCGCTGACGGCTATCCCCGGCCGAACCTCTGGCTGCTGCCGGCCTCCGACAACCTGGAGCGGGCCAAAGAGACGCTGCGCAACCAGTCCTTTGAGTATCTGGTCAGCGGTTACGACAACCGCGACCACTGGCTGCTGGGCGTCATCCAGCAGCGGCTGCGCCTGGCGCGCGAGCGTTTCCGCTACGTGATTCTCGACTGCGCGCCGGGGCTGGACATCTTCTCGCACGCCGTCTACCAGTTCGCCGACGAGGCCATCGTGCCGGTCAAGCCCGACTACCTGAGCGTGGCCGGCGCGGGCCAGAACATCGCCGACATCCGCAGCGAGCAGTTGCGCGGCATTGACATCCGCATCAACACCATCCTGCCCACCTTTAACGTCAGCCAGCAGCGGCTTGACCGGCAGTTGGTGAGCGAGCTGCGCAGCGCCCACGGCCGCCTGGTGGGCGAGCCGATCCCGCGCAGCCAGATGATGGCCGAGGCGCCGGCCCACCAGGTGACCGTGTTTGAGGCCGACCCGGCCCACCGCAACCCGGCCACCCGCGCCTACCAAAAATTAGTAGACAGAGTGCATCATGCCTAACCGCAAAAAGAATCAGGCCACCGAGCCGGCCGCTCACCCGCTGGATGGGTTGGCCAGCTTCGATCCCGCTAGCCTGGCGGCCGAAGACGCCGCGCCGGCCGGGGCCAGCCAACCGATCTCGCCCCTGGGGCCGCCGACGGCCGTGGCCAACCCCGGCCTCAGCTCGATTGAGGTGCTGCTCCAGGACGCCCGCGAGCGCCTGGACGCCCTCCGGGCCGAACTGGAGGCCGAGCAGGCTGCCCGGCGCGAGGCGGAACGCGAACGCTACCGACTGGAGGGCCAGGCCGGCCGGGCCGAGCAGGCCCTGACCGAAGCCGAGTCCGAGCGCGGCCGGCGGGTTGACCTGGAGCGCCAACTGGCCGTGTTGGAGACGGAGCTGCGCCACGCCAAGGACGCGGCCGAGGCGCTTGCGGCCGAGCGCGCCGGCCGGATTGAGTTGGAGCGCCGGCTGGGCTCGCTCGAGTTCCGGGCCGAAAAGGCCGACCGGCTCGAGGCAGAGCTGGCGGCCGAGCGCCTAGCGCGGGTGGCGGCCGAGCGCGCCCAGGCCACCCTGGAAATCGAGGTGCAGCACGCCCGCAAGCTGGAGGCGATGCTCAACGAGGAGCGCCAGGCGCGGGCCAACGCCCAGATGCGGGCCTCCTCGGCCGAGGCCAAGCTGTCGCAGCTGGAGAATGAGCTGAGCGCCAAGTCCGGCAAATCCCTCTTCCGCCGCTGAGAGGCCGGCCGGCAACCCCGGCCGCATTTTGGCCACCCCTCACCCCCGGCGCAGACGCCGTTCCCCTCTCCCCTCCGGGGAGACGGGCCAGGGGTGAGGGGTCAGGAAATAGGGAGAATCGAATCCCCTGATCCCCAAATTCCGGCCGCAACCCGATCTCCAAATCCCGGCTCATTCTTATTGACAGCCGGCCGGGCTTTATGCTAGACTGCCGCCGAAATCACGCTAAAAGGAGGCGCAGCTTTCATGGCAATGGCACAAGTTGTTTTCCCGCTTCGTGCGCGTCATCGCGGCGTCTCCCCCCTGCCTGCCTGATCCCAGCCTTCTGAACTGAGCCGGCCACGGGCGCGCGCCGCCCATGGCTTTTTTGTTGCCCCGCAACGGCCGCGGCCGATGACGCGCCGGCTGCCGGCTCTGCCCGGCCGCCTGCCACCGTTGTAGGGGCGGGCCCTCGTCCGTGCCCGCCCACCTTCCAGTAGTAGGAACAGGAACCATGCGGACCGCTATCGCGGATGAGATCGAGAACATATTGGACTTTGAGGAGGCATGGGAGACGTGGGGCAAGGCTGGACGCAGCCGGCGCGCCCGCCCCTCCCGGCCGGCCGGCCGGCGCCAGCAGGGCGCGGCCGAACTGAGCAACGTCCAGGACGACGTGGCCGTCTTCGTGCCCAGCTATGCAGCCGGCCTTGACCCGCACCACCACGAGCGGCAGTGGGTCATTGAATCGGTGGCCCCCTTCTATCAGGACAACCTGGTAGCCGACGTACTGCGCCGGGTGAGGGCGGGCAAGGAGGCCAACGTCTACTGCTGCCAGGCCAGCGAGGCCGCCGGTGGCGGCCTGTTGGCCGTTAAGCTGTACCGGCCGCGGATGCTGCGCACGCTCAAGAACGACGCCGACTACAAGGCCGGCCGCCAGTTGCGCGACGAGGGCGGCAAGCAGCTCCGCGGCCGGCGCGAGCAGCTGGCGCTGGCCAAGAAGACGCGCTTTGGCAAAGGGCTGGACGCGGCTTGGTGGATCGGCAACGAGTGCCGCCTGCAAAGCCAGCTCTACCTGGCCGGGGCCGACGTGCCCCGGCCGGTGGCCCACCAGGGCAACGCCATCTTGATGGCCTACGTCGGCGACGAGGCCGGCCCGGCCCCCGCCCTGAGCGACGTCAGCCTGCCGGCCGCTCAGGTCCGGCCGCTCTTCGAGCGCGTCATGGCCAACGTCCAGCGGATGCTGGATCACCACCTGGTGCATGCCGACCTGTCGGCCTTCAACATCCTCTATTGGGAAGGGCGCTTGACTCTGATTGACTTCCCCCAAATGGTGGATGCGCGCAAGAACCCCAACGCGAAAGCCTTCCTGGAGCGGGACGTGCGCCGGGTGTGCGACTACTTCGGCCGGCAGGGGCTCGGCCTGCGGCCGGAGCGGCTGGCGTCCGGCCTGTGGGACGCCTACTTGGCGGGCAGGAGCGTCTGAGCCGTGTTGCCCAAACTGCCGGCCTATCGAGTCTACCTGATCGCGGCCGGTGGCATCTCCTCGGCCGGCATGCTCTACGGCCTGTTGACCAGCCTTTACCGCGTACAGGCGGCCGGCCTTGGCCCGCTGGAGCTCATCCTGGTCGGCACCACCTTGGAGCTGACTGTGCTGCTGTGCGAGGTGCCCACCGGCATTCTGGCCGACGTCTACGGCCGGCGCCTGTCGGTGATTATCGGCTACCTCATCATCGGCGCCGGCTTTCTGGTCGAGGCATTCTTCCCGACCTTCGCCATGATCCTGCTGGCTCAGGTCATCTGGGGGCTGGGCCACACCTTCACCAGCGGGGCGCGTGAGGCCTGGCTGGCCGACGAGATCGGGGAGGAGCGGCTGGAGGCGGCCTATTTGCGCGCCAGCCAGATCGGCCGGGCCGGGGGCCTGGCCGCCTTGGGGCTGGGCACGGCCCTGGGCGCGCTGCGGCTCAACTTGCCCATGCTGGCCGGCGGCGCCCTGGCCATTGGCCTGGGCCTGTTCCTGGCGCTGTTCATGCCGGAGACCGGCTTCAAGCCCGCCGCGCGCGCCGAGCGCCAAAGCTGGCGCCACCTGGCCGCCACCTTTCGCCGGGGCTGGGCGACCGTCCGCGGCCGGCCGATGTTGCGCCTGATGACCGCCATCACCCTGGTCTACGGCCTGTCGAGTGAGGGGCTGGACCGGCTGTGGGAGGCCCATCTGCTGCAGAGCTTCACCTTCCTGGGCCGCTCGGCCGTTGAACCGGCCGTCTGGTTCGGCCTGATCCGGGCCGTCCAGTTGGCGCTGGTCATCCTGGCCACGGGCTGGCTCGGCCGCCGCTTGGCGGCCCGGCCGGTGGCAACCCCGGCCCGCGTCCTGCTGCTCCTGACGCTGGGCTACATCGCCGGCCTGATCCTGTTGGGGCTGGCGCCCACCTTCGGCCTGGCCCTGGCCGGCGTCTGGGCCGTAGCTGTCTTTCGCCAGGTGAGCGGGCCGCTGTTTGAAGCCTGGATCAACCGCGGGCTGCCGTCTGAGGTGCGGGCGACGGTGCTGTCCATGCTGGGCCAGACCGACGCTATCGGCCAGATCGCTGGCGGCCCACCGATGGGCTTGCTGGCCCAGGGCTTCGGCCTGCGGGCAGCCATGGTCGGGGTCGGCCTGTTGCTGACGCCGGCCGCGCTGCTCTACGGCCGGGCCTTACGCCTGCTGGGCCGCGAGCCCCGGCCGGCGGCCGAGCTGCGGCCGGCGCCCTAGGCGCGGGCTGCTGGGCTCGGCCTGGAGAAGGCGGCCGGGACATGCTGATCTGCCTCCAGGCGGCCCGCGCCCCGCTGGAGGTTTGGTTCGTTCCCGGCCGGCGGCGGCGTTATAATCCGCCCTTCGCCGCCGGTCGCACTGCGCCCCCCGGCTGGCAGGGAGAAGCATCGTGGCAGCAACGCTTGCCAAGCGCGAGTTTCGGCTCGCGGACGAGTACCCTTACAACCGCAGCGGCCCGGTGCGCTGGATCATCTCGCACCTGCTGCGTTACCCGCTGCTGCCCATCCTGAGCCTGCTGGCGGCCGGGGTCAACAATTTCGCATACAGCTTTATCGCGGTTTTTACCGGCCGGGCCTTCGACCTGATCTTGCAACCGGAATGGGCGACCTCGGCGCTGGTGGGGCTGGGGGCAGCCACCTTCGCGGTAGCGGCCGGCCAGGGCCTGTCCGGCCTGGTGCGCAACTACGCCACCGAATTCATCGCCCAGCGCATCCAGCGCGACGCGCGCGACGAGCTTTACGTCAGCTTGCTGGGCAAGAGCCAGACGTTTCACGGCCGGCAGCGCATCGGCGACATCATGGCGCGGGCCACCAATGACGTCCAGGCGCTCAACATTATGTTTAGTCCGGGGATTATGCTGATCATGGACTCGGCCGTCGGCGTCGTCGCCCCGCTGGTCCTGATCGGCCTCATGGACGTCGAGCTGCTGCTGACGCCCTTCGTGTTCCTGCTGTTTTTCGGCCTGACGTTAGGCGACTACGTGCGCCAGCTTGGGCCGGTCAGCGTCGCCCAGCGCGAGCAGTTCGGGGTCATGAACGCCGGCCTGGCTGAGGCCATCGGCGGCATCGAGGTGGTCAAGGGCAACGCCCAGGAGGATCAGGAGGCGGCGGAGTTTACGGCGAATGCGCGCCGCTTCCGCGACTACTTTATCCGCCAGGGCGCCATTCAGGCCCGCTACCTGCCGCTGCTGGTCTTAAGCGCGGCCCAGGCGGGCGGCTTCCTGCACGGCCTGCTGCGCTGGCAGGCGGGCGAGATGAGCTTGGGCGAGGTGGTGGCGTTTTTGGGACTATTGAACGTTTTAAGGTTCCCGACGTTTATAAGTATTTTCTCGTTCAACCTGGTGCAGCTAGGGGTGGCGAGCGCGCGGCGGATCCTGGAGATGATCAGCGCCGAAACGCAGTTGGATGAGAATGAGGCCGGGATCAGCCGGCCGATCCGCGGCGAGGTGGTTTTCGAGGATGTGTCGTTTGGCTATAACGGGGCGCCGGTGCTGAAGGGGATCAGCTTTAGGGCGCGGCCGGGGCAGACGGTGGCGATCGTCGGCCAGACGGGCTCGGGCAAGAGCACCCTGACGCGGCTGATCAACCGCATCTTCGACGCGGACGCCGGCCGGGTGCTGGTGGATGGGGTGGACGTGCGCGACTGGAACCTGGAGTCGCTGCGCTCGCAGATCTCGACGATTGAGCAGGACGTGTTCTTGTTTTCAAAGACGCTGGCGGAGAACATTGCCTTTGGCAGCCCGGAGGCGAGCCAGGCGGAGGTGGAGCAGGCAGCACGGGAGGCGCAGGCGCACGACTTCGTGACGGGGTTCAGCCAGGGGTACGCGACGGAGGTGGGCGAGCGGGGGGTGACGCTGTCGGGCGGGCAGCGCCAGCGGATCGCCATCGCCCGGGCGTTCTTGACGGACCCGCGCATTCTGATCCTGGACGACAGCACGAGCGCGATTGACAGCGCGACGGAGGATAAGATTCAGCGAGCGATGCGGCGCATCAGCCAGCGGCGCACGACGTTTCTGATTACGCACCGGCTGAGCCAGATCCGCTGGGCGGATTGCATCCTGGTGTTGAAGCAGGGGGAGCTGGTGGACCAGGGGTCGCATGAGGAGCTGCTAGGGCGCAGCCCGGATTATCAGCGGATTTTTGCCCGGTATGAGTAGGGCTGGACCCCCTCCCCAACCCCCCCTCCGCCGTGCGGGGGAGGGGCAGGTAGTTGAGGGAGAGGGGGCGGTGCCCCCTCTCCCTCTGGAACCACCCCGGGGAAGCGGGCTGCGCCCGCCGACGGGCTGGAAGCCCG
>JBOGUG010000136.1:0-3974 GCA_050696115.1 Promineifilaceae bacterium (SeqCode)
CCGGCCGCCCCAGCGTGCAGCCCGGCCGCAAGCCGCCCGCCTGCCCATTTGACATTCCAGGGGGATGCTCTAGAATGCCGCCAGCGATACACAGACACGAGGGGATTCCCGGCGCCATGACACGACCGTCAGCACCGCCCGGAGGCACACATGAGCGTCATCAAAGTATCTGCTAAGTCGCGCACTGCCTCAGTTGCCGGCGCTATCGCCGGTGTGATCCGCGACACCGGCCGGGCTGAGGTTCAGGCCATCGGGGCCGGAGCCGTCAACCAGGCCGTCAAAGCCATCGCCATTGCCACCGGTTACCTGGCCGAAGAAGACGTCCACGTCATCTGTTCGCCCTCCTTCGCCGAAGTCGTCATAGACGAGCAAGAGCGCACCGCCATCAAATTCCTGGTCGAGCCGCGCTAGGCCAGAACCCTGGCCGCAACCTGGCCTGAGCCTGAAAGATCGGCCGCCTGCCGGCCGCGCCCCGTTCAGCTAAAATTGCCCCTGATGCTGGCGCCCGCCGATTTTTTCGACCTCGACGACGAATTAGCCCCTTTCTTCGAAGGCTGTGAGTTCGCCTGGCAGGCCCTGGCCCACTTGGAAGAGCGCCTCGAGCGCCTGCTCGCCGGCCGGCGCCGCATCCTAGGCGAGATCGGGCCCGGCGTCGTTGTCGCCGACCGGCCGGTGTTCATCGGTCGCGGCGCCCGCGTCGAGCCCGGCGCCTACATCCTCGGCCCGGCCTACATCGGCCCGGGCGCCGTCGTCCGCCAGGGTGCCTACGTCCGCGAAAACGTCGTCCTCTCGGCCGGGGCCGTCCTCGGCCACGCCAGCGAGGCCAAGCACAGCCTCTTTCTGCCCCAGGCCCACGCGCCCCACTTTAACTACGTCGGCGACAGCCTGCTCGGCCGGGGCGTCAACCTGGGCGCCGGCGCCAAGTTGAGCAACCTGACCCTCATCAGCGCCGGGGACGCCGCCGGCCGCCGGCCGTCCATCCAAATCCCGGTCGAGGGCCGCCTGTACGACACCGGCTTGGCCAAGCTGGGCGCGGTCCTCGGCGACGGCGTCCAGACCGGCTGCAATGCCGTCCTCAACCCCGGCTGCCTGGTCGGCCGGCGCAGCCTGATCTACGCCAGCCTCAGCCTGCCCAAGGGCTACTACCCGCCCGATTCGGTCCTCAAATTGCGCCAGACGACCCAGATTGCCCCCCGGCGGCGCTCGTAGGGGCAGGCCCCCGTGCCGGCCCTCCGGTTTTTGGCCAGGATTTGGGGATTCGGGGATTCTTCGATGAATGCCGCGGCCGGCCCTCTTTTTGTGGCGCGGGCATCCTGCCCGCGAACGGGCCGCAGGCCCGTGGCTGGCGCCGGCCGGCAACCATCGTCGTTGGGAGTTTGGGGATTTTTCGATGAATGCCGCGGCCGGCCCTCTTCTTGTGGCGTGGGCATCCTGCCCGCGAACGGGCCGCAGGCCCGTGGCTGGCGCCGGCCGGCAACCATCGTCGGCCGGACCGGCAGGCCCGATTGCCGCGGGCTGGCGCCCACCAACGGGCTGGAAGCCCGTCCCACAAGCCGAGCAACCCGGCCGATCTTGTAGGGGCAGGCCCCGTGCCTGCCCTCCGCCCGTGCCTGCCCGCCACACCGTGACCCATATTATGAAGGAACGCACCTATGACTGAAACCAGCTACACGCCCGGCCCCTGGAGCCTGGCCGACCTCTTCCCCGCCTTCGCCAGCCCCGAAATCGCGGCCGCGGCCGAACGCCTCCAGGCGCAGCTGGCCGCCTTCGAAACCTACCGCCACCAGCTCGCCGCCGGCCTCGACCCGGCCGCCTTCGGCCCCATCTTGGCCGCCTACGAGGCCATTGTCCGCGCCGTCGCGCGCCTCACCGGCTACGCCGGTTTGCGCTTCTCGGCCGACACCCAGGACCAGCAGGCCCAGGCCAACCTGGCCCGCTACCGCCAACTGGCCGCCGAGACCCAAAACCGCACCCTCTTCTTCGAGCTGTGGTGGAAGGGGCTCGACGACGCCGCCGCCGCGCCCCTGCTGGCCGCCGCCGGCGACTTCCGCTACTGGCTGGAAGCCTTGCGCCACGAGCGGCCCTTCACCCTCAGCGAGCCGGTCGAGCAGGTCATCAACCTCAAGGACGTCAACGGCAGCGCCGCCCTCCTAACCCTGCTCTCCACCCTCACCGACCGCTACACCTTCAGCTTGCGCCGCGCCGGCCGCGAGGAGAAGCTCACCCGCGAAGAGCTGAGCGCCCACTTCCGCAGCCCCGACGCCGACCTGCGCGCGGCCGCCTACCAGGAGCTGTTCCGCGTCTACGCCCAGGACACGCCCCTGCTGGGCCAGATCTATCAGGCCCGCCTGCGCGACTGGCACAGCGAAAACGTCGGCTTGCGCGGCTTCGCCAGCCCCATCAGCGTCCGCAACCTGGCCAACGACATCCCCGACGAAGTCGTCGAACTCTTGCTCGACGTCTGCCGCGCCAACGCGGCCGTCTTCCAGGACTACTTCCGCCTCAAGGCCGGCTGGCTCGGCCTGGACAAATTGCGCCGCTACGACCTCTACGCCCCCCTGGCTGAAAGCGAGCAGCGCTTTCCCTTCGACGACGCCGTCCGCCTCGTGCTGGACAGCTTCGCGCGCTTCGACCCCCGCCTCGCCGAGCTGGCCGGCCGCGTCATCCACGAAGGCCACCTCGATAGCGAATCCCGGCCGGGCAAGCGCGGCGGCGCTTTCTGCGCCACCGTGACCCCCGACCTGACCCCCTGGGTGCTGCAGAGCTACACCGGCCGGGCCCGCGACGTCGCCACCCTGGCCCACGAGTTGGGCCACGCCGTCCATTCGCTGCTGGCCGCCGATCACACCGCCCTCACCCAGCACGCCTCCCTGCCCCTGGCCGAGACCGCCTCCACCTTTGGCGAGATGCTGGTGCTCGACCGGCTGCTGGCGGCCGAGCCCGACCCGGCCGGCCGGCGTAGCCTGCTCGCCCAGCAGATGGACGACAACTATGCCACCATCATGCGCCAGGCCTACTTCGCCCTCTTCGAGCGCGAGGCCCACGCCTGCGTCCGCGACGGCGGCGCGACCGACGACCTGACCAGGCTCTACGCCGCCAATCTGGCCCACCAGTTCGGCGACGCGCTCGACCTGAGCGACGACTTCAACCTGGAATGGCTGGTCATCCCCCATATTTACCAGGCGCCCTTTTACGTCTACGCCTACGCCTTCGGCCAACTGCTGGTGCTGTCGCTCTACCGCCAATACCAGGCCGAAGGCCCAGCCTTCAAGCCCCGCTACCTGGAATTGCTGGCGGCCGGCGGCGCCGACGCCCCCGCCCGCATCCTGGAGCGGGCCGGCATTGACATCGGCGCGGCCGACTTCTGGCAAGGCGGCTTCGACATCCTGCGCGACGCCCTCGGCCGGCTGCGCGGCCACCATTCCCCTCTCCCCTCCGGGGAGAGGGGCCAGGGGTGAGGGGCCAGGGCCGGCCGCTTTAACCCCCCACCGTCAACCAGCCCACCAGGTAGGCGTCGTGCGCCTGGCGCGCGCCGCCCACCCAGAGCGGGACGCGCGCGCCTGAGGTCGGCTCGTACAGGCCAAGCGTGACCGGATAGCGGCCGGCCGCCAACCCGGCCGGCACGACCAGCGCGTAGCTGTCGTCAATCACCTCGCCGGCCGCCCAGAGGCCGGTCGGGTAGTCGCCATCCAGCGGCGGCCCGTCGGCCTGGGCCAGCGGCTCGCGCTGCGGATCGCCCAGGTGAAGGAAGGTCGTCAGATCCCGGCCGGGCGGCCGGCGTGCCTGCCAGCGCACCGCCACCCGAACCGTGTCGCCCGCTTCGGCCGCGGCCGGCTCCAGCCGTGCCCAGACCAGCTCAACCCCGTCCAGCTCGGCCGCCGGCTTCGCCGCCAGCGCCGGCCACCGGCGCGGGGCCAACTTCAGCCAGCCGATCGCCCCGCTCGCCGCCTCGCCCGCCAGGCTCAGGCGCAGGC
>JBOGUG010000137.1:0-13168 GCA_050696115.1 Promineifilaceae bacterium (SeqCode)
TCCGTACGCCGCCTGCCCAGCGGCCGCGCTGCAGACCCGCGCTGCGCCAAGCCCCGGCTGCCTGGCCGCGAGAGACGGCCGTCGGCGCGTAGGCGACGCGCTGGCCCTGAAGCAGCAAGCGTATCCCAAGCTCCTGGTCCTCGACCAATGAGCCGGCCCGCCAGGGGTGGCGCTGCAGCAGCTCAGCCGCCAGGCACATGCCGTCGCCCATCAGCCGGCCGGAGAGGCCCAAATTCTGCTTGGCCGCGTTGCGCAATCGGTTGTTGAGGCGCATGTCTACGTCCGCCAGCCGGTTGAAAAATGTCCGGGCGGGGTCGGCGATCTCGTAGCGCCCCTGGATCAAGAGCGCCCTACTGGCTAACGCGCGATCCATAATGTTGGCGAACTCGGCGTCCGCCTGGCTGTCGGCGTCAAAGATCAGATAGGCGTCGGCCGGACGGGCCTCTGCCTTGAGCTGCTCCAGCAGCCAGGCTAACGCCTCACCTTTGCTGCCGGCCGGTCCGGTCTTGCGCTCGTAGACGCGGGCGCCGGCCGCGCGGGCCAGGGCGGCCGTTTGGTCGCTGCAGTGGTCGGCGACAACGACAACCTCGTAGCGCTCGGCCGGATAGTTCATGGCCCGCAGCCCGCTTACTGTCTGGCCAATGACGGCCGCTTCGTTGTGGGCTGGAACCAAGGCCGCGAAATCTCGCCTCTGCGCGTTTGGCGCCCCGGCTGGCGGAAAATCCACCTTGCGCGCGCTCGCCAGGATCAGCGCATAGGTGTAACCCAGCCCGACCATCAGCACCAGCTGAACTAGGCTGATGAGCAACGCCAGCAGCGCCATCAAACGCCAACCTTTGCGTCGGTCGGGGCCGGCGCATACTCGGCAACCCCGGCCGGCAGGCGGCCGTCATTCGCCAGGATGGCCGCAATCCGCGTGCCGGCCCGGCCGTCGCCATAAGGGCTGACGGCGCGAGCCATGGCCCGGTATGCGGCCGGATCGTCCAGCAACCGGGCCGCCGCGGCCACGATGGCGGGCCGATTTGCGCCCACCAGGCGCGCCGCGCCGGCCTCGACCGCCTCCGGCCGTTCGGTCACCTCGCGCAACACCAGGACCGGCACACCTAAGAAGGGCGCCTCTTCTTGAATGCCGCCCGAGTCGGTCAAGATCAGGGCGCTGGCTCGCATTAGCTGCACCATCGTAGCGTAGGGCTGCGGCGCTAGCAGGCTGAGATGAGCGATGCCGCCCAAGGCTGCCTGCACGGGCCCCCAGACTTCTGGGTTATGATGGACGCAGTAGGCGATGTGGACGTCCGGCCGGCGGACCAATTCGGCCAAGGCGGCGCAGATTTGGGCCAGCGGCCGGCCGTGGTTCTCGCGCCGGTGGGCCGTGACCAGGATCAGCCGGCGGCCGGCCAGATCGGGCAGGGGCCAGTCTGGCGCCGGCCGCTTCAGGGCCTCGGCCAGGGCATCAACGACAGTGTTGCCGGTGACGAATATGCCGCTGCCGGTGATGCCCTCGCGCAGCAAATTCTCTTTGGCCCGCTGGGTTGGCGCAAAATGGAGCTGGCTGGCGTGGTCGGCCACCACCCGATACAGCTCTTCGGGAAAGGGATTGGCCCGGTCGTGGCTGCGCAGGCCGGCCTCCACGTGGGCCACTTTCACCTTTCGGTTGCCGGCCGCCAAACTGGCCGCCATCACCGTGGCAGTGTCGCCCTGGACGACCAGCCAGTCCGGCCGGCTGTGGGCCAGGATTGGATCCAGGCCCTCCAGGACGCGGGCTGCCAACTGCGACAAGCTGGCGTTGTCGCTCAAATCGCCCAGGCTGAAGGCCGGCCGAATGTCAAACGCGGCCAGCATGTCGTCCAGCATCTCCTTATGTTGGCCGCTGCTGCATACCTGGCTGACGACCTGGGGCGCATGTGTGCGCAGCGCGTTTAGCACCGGCGCCATCTTGATTACTTCCGGCCGGGTTCCAATCACGGTTAGGACGCGCAACAGGGTCCTCAGCGGCCGCGAAAGGCCAATACCTTGAACACAGTCCGCAACAGAATGATGGAGTCAAGCATTGGCCCCGCGTGGCGGATATAGTAGAGGTCGTACTCCAATTTTTCGCGCGCCAGGTCCTCCGAATCGCCGTAATCCTGGTGGATCTGGGCCCAACCGGTGATGCCGGGTCGCACGGCGTGGCGGGCCCGATAAAACGGGATCGTCCCGGACAGGCGGGCGACGAACTCCGGCCGCTCTGGCCGCGGCCCAACCAGGCTCATCTCGCCGCGCAGCACGTTGACAGCTTGCGGCAGTTCGTCTAAGTGAGCAAGGCGCAGCCAGCGGCCGACGCGGGTAACCCTGGGGTCGCGCTGGCTGGCCCAGACCGCCCCGCTGCCTTCCTCGGCTTCGGGCAGCATGGAACGAAACTTGATCACCCAGAAGGGCCTGCCCGCCCGGCCGACGCGCTGCTGGCGGTAGTAGAGCGGCCCCGGCGAGCTGAGCGCGTTGCCGGCCGCCACAGCGGTAGCCAGCAAGAGCAGGGGAACCAGGCTTAGCAGCGCGCCACCAATGTCCACCAGGCGCTTCACGGCCAAGTACATACGTAAAGCAGCCCCATCTGGCTCGCCGGCCGCCACCTCAATGTGTTGGCTGAGGTGCTCGAAGGGCACCCGGCCCGTCAGGCGCTCGTAGGCCGCCGCCATTGACACGACAGGCACGCCGTTCTCGCGGCAATCCAGAATGGCCTCAAATAGCTCCGGCCGGATGGCCTGCCGATTGCTGATCGCCAGGATCACCTCGTCCACGTTGTGGCCTTGCACCAGCCGCATGAGGCCGGCGCTGTTGCCCAGGACCGGCAGGCCCTCGATGCGCTCGCCGCTCCGGGCCGGGTCATCGTCCACGAAGCCGACTATGGTCTGGCCGCTGGCTGAGGGCGTGTCTGCCTCCCCGCCGGCCTGTGGCCGCTGCAGTGCCAGCACCAAGTCCCGGCCGCTGCGGCCGGCGCCGATCACCAAGGCCCGCCTTTGAAAGATGGCGTGGGCGAACAGCCTGGCGTACAGCAATCGCCAGGCGCTAATGCTAATCACGGCAAGGAGCAGGAACAGAAATCCCAGGCTGCGATTCAGCAGCGGGGGCGTGAGCCAAGGGATCGCCAAATACAGGCCCCCGGTCACAGCCGCGGCCGTGCCTGCGCCCCAAACGCTCTCGACGCCACCAGCCGCTCGCCTCAGGTTGTAGGCGTCAAACACCGAAGCAACCATAGCCCAGAGCAGCGCCAGGGTGACAAACCACTTGGCGTTGTAGACCACGTCTATGGCGCCGGTCAGAAGGTCGGTACGGGTGGCAATGGCAATGATCAGGGCCAGGCTCAAGAAGGCAACGTCCATGACCAGGAGCAATAGGCGCCGCTCGGCGGCCCGCAGCCCAAGCGAAGGCAGCGCCGGCCGGCGGCTGCCAATGACTAGCCCAAAAGCCCGCCGCAGATCGCCTGGAACGTCACTCATGGCACTCGCCCAGTTCCGGCCCTCCCTGCGAGCCGCTCGTAAAGTTGGAACAACGCCCGCTGTTCGGCCGGGCGCTGCTGATGGTACCATGCCTGGCCGGCCGCGCCCATCTGTCTCAGGCGGGCCGGGTCGGCCAGCGCCTCGTCGAGCGCATCGGCCAAGGCGGCCGCGTCGCCGGCCGGCACGATCCAGCCGGTTTCGCCAGCCTGCACGCATTCGGCCAGGGCGCCGGCGTCGGTCACAATGACCGGCTTGGCAAAGTAATAGGCGGTCGCGATCAGCGCCGACTGTGAGGCCTGCAGGTAGGGCAAAACGACGAGCGAGCAGCGGCCGAATAGCTCGGCCGCTTCGACGTCAGGGATCGGCCGGGCGCGCCATTCAACGCCGCGAATGGGCTGACTCAGAGCCCCGGCCGGCGGCCGGCCGGCGCCGGCAATGAGCAGGCGTGGCCCCAGGCCGTTCAGGCGGCTGCGGCCGGCTGATAGCTCAAAGGCCGCTAACAACGTCTCGATGCCCTTGTAGGGCGCCAGCCGGCCGAAGTAGAGCGCCAGCGGCGGCAAGGAGGCCGGACTGGGTGGCGGTTGGCCCTCTACGCGGCCAAAAAGGTGCAGCAAGGGCAAGGCGCTGACCTGCTCGGCCGGCAGGCCCTGCGCCAGCAGCCGGCGGCGGAAGCGCCGGCCGTGCACCAGAATATGGTCGGCCGTTTCCAGTATGCGCCTGTTCCAAAGTTGTAAAAGCCGGCCGCCGCGGGCGCCTGGGTGGTGCGCCAGGTCGTGAATGGTGTGCAGCACCGGCAGCCCGGCCCGCGCCAGCGCCAGAAGCAGCAGCATGTTCCACAAATGGGGGCCGGTAAAATGCACAAGTTCCGGCCGCAGCGAGACGATGCGCTCCTTTAGGGGTAGCCAGCGCCAAAGACTGAGCGACTCGGCCGAAAGGCCAGTGTTCGAAAAGGCTGCCAGCGGGTGGACGGACACGGCCGGGTCGTACAGGCCGGCTGGGTAGCTCCTGGTGGTAACCAACTCGACTGAATGGCCAGCGGCGGCGGCCCGGTTGGCGTAATCGGCCGTGTAGGCGTGCATACCGTAGGTGGGCGAGAGGAGGACGTAAACCAGGCGCATGGGCTAGTCAGACAACCCGGCCGTCAGGCGGCCCGCTCCGACAGCGTTTCGAAAGCCGGCCGGCCAACGCGCTCGCCCCGCCATTTCGCCAGCCGAAAGGCCAACTCAGACAAGGGCAAGGCCGCGAACAGCAGCAAGATGGAATCAACCGGTAGCCGGTACCTGACCATAGCCCAGGTCAGGATGTGAAGGAGCGAATAAAAGGCCATGAAGAGGTAGAGCAGCCGGAAACGAAGCCAGGCGTGACGAGACAGCCAGAGGCCCCAGGTCATCAAGGGCAGGAAGAGGCCAAAGGAACCTACCCGGCCGATCGTGTGCAGCGTTCCGGTCTCCGGCGCGGGCCAGAACATGAAGTAATCCGCCAGCCGGCTGAGCGACAGCAAGGCGTAGCGGCCGGGCTCGGCAATCACAAATTCCAGGCCGCGCCGCATCAGAAACTGATCCCATTCGGCCTCTGTCTCCGGCCGGGGGCCGATATCCGCCGGCAGCGGCGCGGCCGCGTAGGCCTGAAAGTGGACGCCGTGCATCGGGTGCTGGGCCGAATACATTGCGTAGCCGGCGTTTGAGTTCAACAGCAGGAACTCCCCATAGGCCATATAGTTTCTGACTGTGAACGGCAGCGCGAAGGCCAGCAGGACGCCGGCCGTCAGCCCCAGGCGCTTCACAACGCTCCGTAGGCGGCGGCCGCGCCAGCCGAGCCAGGCCAGATAGAGGAACAGTACCGCCACCCAGGGCAAAATGGATTGGCGCAGCAGGGTCGCGATGCCCAGGCTGAGCCCCAGGCCAGCCGCGGCGGCCGCAGGAATCCGTTGAGCGCGCCGGATGGCGCCTTCCAGGGCGAGCGAGCGCTCCAGCGAAGCCAGCACGGCGGCGATGTAGAAAGTTTCGGTCATCAGCTGGGCTGCAAACAGAACAAAGTATGCATAGACGGCGGCGCCGGCCGCTGCGACAAGGGGCAGCCAGCCCGACTCAGGGAAAACGCGCCGGCCGAGGCGATAAAGCATCAGTGGCAGCAGCACGCCGCCTAATACGGCGCTCAGCAGCCTGACCGCTAGGGGGTGGACGCCGACCAAGGCGTATACAGCCGCGACGAAACCGGTGTACAGGAAGGACCAGTGAGCCGTTGGCGCGCCGGCGCGGGAGAAGGGGTACCAATCTTCAGGAAAGCTGAAGCCGCGGCCGCTCACCAGCCTGGCGGCCAGCAAGGAGTAGGATGTCTCGTCCTTTTGCGGCGGCACGCTGTCGCCCAGGTAGACGGCAACGGCCAGGCGCAGCAGCACTGAGAGCGCCAAAACGCTTAGCAGTGCCAGCCCCGGCCGGCGCAGAGGAAAAGCATTGTCGAGGCGTGTAAATGGGCGCATCCTAGTTTTCTGTTCCGGCCGGCAGTGGCGGAACCGGCGGGTCGCTATCGAACGCGCTCAGATCCACGGGCCGAGGCCGGCCGAGCGCTACCAGTCCGCCCAGGAACAGCCAGCTAAAGACGGCCATACGCATGCCTGGGAAGCCGACGTTGTAGATAAACGGGAGCAGCCATTCGACCATGACGCTGGCCAGCAGCATAACCGCCAATCCGGCCAGGGCGGCGTTGACATAAGCCATCTCGAAGCCGGCTGTCAGCCTCCGGCGCAGACTAAAGGCCAGGGCCGCGATTTCGGCTATGAGCCAGAAGAATATGGTCAACCCGGCCAGCCCCATCTGGGCGAAGAGGTCAATATAGACGTTGTGGGAGTTAACCCTGGGCGCAAACCAGGCGCCATGCTCGGTTAACAGAGGGATAAAGCGGTGATAATGGTGGTAATTGGTCAGGCCCAGGCCCAGCAGCGGCTCCCGAATACCCAGCTCCAGTACCGAGCGCCAAAGGTTCAAGCGGCCGCCCACGCTCACCTCTCGCTCCACCTGCCAATCATAGCTCTGTAGAATGATATCGGCACTAAGCAGCACCACGAGCAACACGAGCACGACGGCGGCCGCGCCGCCGAGGCGTGAACGCAACCAGAAGAGCAGGCCAAAAACGAGCAGCGGCGGCAGCCAGCTAGAGGCCCACTGCGTATTCTGCCAAAAACCCAGGACGGGCACAGCCAGTGCCAGCAGGAACAGCGCGGCGCGCCAGCGGCGGGCCAGTCTGGCGTTGAACAGTGCCTGGCCAAGCGCCAACGCCGTCAGCCAGACAAAAAAGGTGCCGCTGGCCACGGCTGTGTCCGGCAAGACCGTTGAGACCAGGTCACCCAGCGGCCCGCCGTAACGGCCGATGAGCGCCAGCACTCCCAGACCCAGGAAGGCGGCCGTCAGCCAGCGTATGCCCTGGCGTCCCACTTGGGCGGCCAGGAAGAAGGCCAAACCACATAGGCAATAGATGGCCCACTGGCCCGCCTGGATGGCGAAGAGCTGTGGCGGCCGCGGGAAGAGCGTGTTCCAGTTGGCGCTGCCGTAAAACCAGGCGAAAGTCGCCAGCAACATGAAGATGCCCAGCGCCACGAACGTGCGCCGGTGGATGACGGCCGGGTGGCGGCCGGCCAATCCTCGCGCCAGCCATAAGGCAAACAGCGCAGGCAAAAGGAGCATGACCGGGTTGACGGCCACGTCCGCGCTGACAGCGAACTCGAAGGGCAGCAGGAAAGCGGCCGCCGCCAGCAGGGCCAGGCCCAGTTGGGCTCGCGCCAACAGCAACGCAAGGCAGCCGCCGGCCGCGATGGCGCCCAGAACCAGTGCGCCGTGCGGCCCGCCATTCATGGCAGTCCAGCTCCCGAGCGCCAGCGCGCCCCCGAGCGTCAGCCCGGCAATGGTGGCCGGGAGTAGCCCGGCCGGGCCGGCATCCAGCCGACTTGCGGCGCGAAGGTTTAGCATGCCAGAGCGCTCACTTCACTCCAGGGCAATACACAGCCGCAGCGTCTCAAAGTTCGAGCGCAGTTGACGCCGGGCGGCCGGCCGCCATCTGGGCGCCAGCAGTAAGCCGAGCCACACCAGTTGTCGGCCGGCGGCCGCCGTCCCAAAGAGCAACCTTTGGGCCAAACAATAGGCCCGGCTGTAATGCTTGCGCGCGAACAGCATTCGGCCGCGATACACAAGGGTATAACGCCGGCCGCCGGGCTTGAAGCTCACGCCACCAAAATGTATCGTTGTCACTTCCGGCAGGTAATAGACCTTCCAACCGGCCCGCCAGAGCCTATATTGCCAGTCCGTCTCGTCTGAGTAAATAAAGTAGGATTCATCAATCAGCCCAATTGCTTCGATGGCGGCCCGGCGCACCATGATGCTGGCCGAGCTGAGCCAGTCTACCGGCCGCGGCTCCGGCCAGCGGCCGTTGTGGCCTGGAAAGCGCGGGTTGCGGCGCGCCCCCAGGTGTGTTACCAGCAGAAACTCTTCGCGCAGCGTCGGGAAATGGTTGAATGACGCCTGCAAGCTGCCATCTCGGTGAACAAGGTTGCCACCGGCCGCGCCCACATCGGGCCTATCGTCCAGGAAGCGCAGCATAGCTAGGACGGAGTCGTGGTTGACCAGCGTGTCGTTATTAAGGATATAGATATAGGGTGCCCGGCTGTTGCGGATACATTGATTATTGCCCCGCGCCACGCCCACGTTGCCCTCGTTCTGGATTACGCGCACCTGCGGAAATCGCCCGGCCAGCATCTCCAGGCTGCCGTCCGTTGAGCCGTGGTCGGCGACCACAACCTCGGTCTCGAAGGGCAGCGCGGCCGCCTCGATAGACTCCAGACAGGCGCGCAAATAGTCGCGATTGTTCCAGTTGACCAGGGCGACAGCCAGCTTAGGCCCGGCGGGCATCGGCGACATCCTCGCATAACTGGCGAAACTTGGGCGCAATGAAGCGCCAGTCGCATTCGCGCTCAACCACTTCCCGGCCGCAAAGCGACAGCCTGCGGGCCAGGGCCGGATCAGACCACAGCCGGCCGACCGCGGCCGCGAATTCGGCCGGCGTTTCCGCCCGCAGATAGTGCTCGCCATCCCGCAGCGCGTGCCCTTCGACGCCCTTAGCTGTGCTCACGACAGGCGTGCCCAACGCCAGCGCCTCCAAGACCTTCAGCCGGCTGCCGCCCCCTTCCGTGATTGGCACGACGCAGGCGCTGGCCTCGGCGACGTGCGGCCGCACATCGGCAACGTGGCCCGCCAGGCTGATATTCCGCCGGCTGCTGAAGGGCGAAAGGTCTACCCCGGCGTGGTCGCCGGTGATCGTCAGGCAGGCGTCTGGATGGCCCCGGCCGATAAGCGGCATCACCAGCTCGACGAAGAAGCGCATGGCGGCGTAGTTGGCCGCATAGGTCAGTGAGCCGTTGAATACCAGGCTCCCCGGCCGGCGCGGGCCAAGCGTGAAGGCGTTATAGGCGCAGTCCACGCCATTGGGGATCACGTCAACAGGGACCTGAAATGGGGCCAAGATCTTTTGAGTCAGGCTGCGGTCCTGTTCGCTGACCATTGTAATGCGGTCAAATTGAGGCAACAGGCGACGGTCATAGGCGACCTGCTTGCGCCAGCTAAGCCAGGTTCGCAGCCGCTGGGCCGGCCGCCGGGCCGCCTGGCGCCGCTCCAGGCTAATGCGAGCCATTGAATTGTGTTCTTCTAACACCCTTGGCAGGTTGGCTGGCGCGAGGAGCACGTAGCCGGCCATCGGCGCGGCCGACGCCACCAGCAGATCATATAGCCCGGCCGCCAGGGCGCGGCGCACAACCTCCGTCGCCTCCGGCCGCAGCCTGGCGTAGCCCGGGGCGAGCCCTAGGTGGAGCGCCGGCCGGCCCATGGCCGAGACGTCATGCGGATCGAGCCGGATGGGCCAGTAACGCTCCAAGCTGAGCGACGCGGCCTCAGCTGGGGCCTTGGCCGCCGGCCCAAAGACGCAGGCGGCCAGCGAGACGGCGTGGTGGCTGGCCAATTCTGACAGCAAGTAATGCAGGCGCAGCGTGGAACCATTGCTGATGGGCGCCAGCGCCCAGCTACTGAGGAACAAGATTCTCATGGCTGTGGCCCCGGCCGTAAAGGTTCCGGCCTGCCGGCTGCCATCCGGCAAGCCCGCTCTAGCTGGCGGGCTATCGGCCCCCAGTCGAAACGCTCGGCCGCGGCTAGGCGCCCCTGCTCGCTTAGCCGGGCCCACAGGTCAGGTTCGTCGAGCAGGCGCAGCACGGCGGCCGCAAAATCGGCCGGCTCGTCGGCCAACAGGATTTCGTCGCCGGTCGCCAGGTCAAGCCCGCTCGCGCCGGTCGCCGTCGAGACGACCGGGCAGCCGGCCGCCAATGCCTCCAGGATTTTTAGCCTCGTTCCGCCGCCGGACAGCAACGGCACAACGCAGACCGAAGCCTGCCAGAGCCTTGGGCGTATGTCGGGCGCGAAGCCCAGCAACTGGACGCCAGCAGCGTCAGCCAATGGCCGTAGTCTTTGATGCGCTCCCTTGCCGCTGATGTCTAGCCCAAGATCCGGCCGGGCGGCCCGCAGCCGCGCCCAAATTTCGCGGCCGAACCACTCTAGCCCTTCAACGTTGGGCAAATAATTCAGTGTGCCGAAGAACAGCAGCCGGCCGTTGCGCTTCGCGCCGGCCGGCGGGGCATAGACGGCCGAGTCCACGCCGTTCGGCACCAGGAACACATGAGCGTCGGGCGCATGCGCCTGAATCGTTTTGCCGTCTTCCGGGCTGACGGCCGCGATCGCGCTGCAGCGCCGCAGCCAACCCACTTCGTAGGCCCGCAAGCGACGCCACATGAGCCAATCGCGCAGCCAGTGAATCGGGTTGCCGGCCTGGAGTAGCAGCTGCCGCGCGATGTCGTGCTCGACGTTGTCCGCAATTAGGACGGCCGGCAAAGGCCCTAGATAGTCCAACAGTGGCGCCGAGAAAAGCTCGAAGGCGAGGGCGGCGTTAAATTGCGTCTCGGCCAGCAACATCCGCAAGGGCTCTTCCAGTTCTTGCACCGGATAGGTGGCCGCGTAGCGCGGCGTTCGGCTGAAGAGAAGTTGGCGCCAGCCGTGCAGTCGGTTGCGCCATGGTGAAAGGGGCTCCAGATCGGGGGCCGTTATGCCGATGAGGCGCTCGACGTCCGGTCGGAGCGCTTCCAGGAACGACGCCTCCTCCGGCCGCATAAGGCAGACAAGGCTGACCGCATGCCGCTTGGCCAATTGGCGCGCCAGGTTATAGAGGCGCGTGCCGCCCCCGTTGGTTGGCGCGGGAGCAGCGGCCGACACGATCAGGAGGCGCAGCCTCCGCTCGCCCGGCTGGTCGCTCGCCCGCGGCCTTGGCCGGGCCGACCGTTTGGCCCGCGCTGGCGCGGTCACGGCCGGCCCCCTTCGTCGCCCTTGGAGCCGCCCACACCGGCGGCCGCTACTGGTTTCAGCCCGGGAATCGGCAGCAGCGAAGCGGCCAGCAATTTCAACAGGCCCCGGTTGCGCAGGAAGCCCGGATCCTGGATCAGGCCCCGCAAGGCATACTTCACGAACCGGCCACGGCCGCCTGCCCCTTCAAGCGCCTCGTACGCCTCCAGAACGTCTATTTCGGCCAGCCGGCGCCGATAGCCGCGGGCGTCAAAGTAGCTGAGCTGATGCAGCAAGCGGGCCGTCATTCGTCGCAGCGCCAGGTTTCCAATTCGGCCGGTCAGCGAATCCGGATGGACGGTGTAATGCAGCAGCGGCCGGCGCCAGGGGCAAATGGTAAATTGTTTCGCAACCTGAATTCGCCAGGGTACCTCGTGGACCGGAAAGTAAGCCGTCTCCTGAGGCCCGACCGCTTCGTATACGCCTCGGCGCATGAGAAAACATTGGCGGATCACGTCGTCTACCAGGATATGCTCCGGCGGATTGACGCGTCGCAGGCGCAGCGGCCGGCCGGCCGCGTCAACTTCCCAGTAATCGGTGTAGACCAGCGCCACTTCCGGCCGCTCGCGCAGGAAACCGAGCATGCTCTCAATGGCGTCTGGCTCGAACCACGAGTCGTCCTGGCTCCAGGTGATGAAATCGCCCCTGGCAGCAGCCAGCCCCAGATTGATCGCCCCTGGTAACTTGCCTTCATTGGCCGGCTGCTGGATTAACCGCACCCGGCCGTCGCGCTGGCTGTGCACAATTTCCAGCGTGCCGTCGCTGGAGCCGCCGTCCACCACCAACAACTCAAGCCGGCCGTGGCTCTGATCCAGGCAACTACGGATCGAGCGTTCCAGATAGCGCTCGCTGTTGAGCGTGGTCAAAATGATGCTGACAAGTTCCACAGCTAGGCGAATGCCTCGCGCATGACCCGACCGTCGTATTCGGCCGGCGGCCGGACGCCATACATGTGCAGCAGCGTGGCCGGCACATCCATCACGCTGTACGATTGCCCGGCCGCCCCGGAATCAAACTGCGGGCCGGCAAAGACGAAAATGCCTTCCCTGGCGTGCCGGCCGAAGTCGCGCCGGCTCTGATTGGAGATGAAGTAACGGCCGGGCAGGGCGTCACCAAGGGGATAGTCACGGTAGTCGCTGGTCAGCACGCCACAGGCCGAGTCCATGCTGTCCAGAATCATGTCGGGCCCCCAGGCAGCCCAGGGCCCGGCATATACCTCATGATTGTGGCAGACGGCGCTAAAGAGCGGTCGGCCCGTGCCGGGATCGATCACCTCGCCCAGCTCATCTTGCAGCCGAGCGCCAAGCTCGGCCGCCTCGGCCGGCTCTACCACCCCGGCCGGCTCACGGCCGCGGCAATTGAAATACAGGATCTCGGAGAAAGCGGTGCCGGTAATGAGGCTGGAACGGCTGTAATCGAGCTGGCTGTCGTAAAGAACGGCTGCCCCGGCTCCTGGATAGCGCCGCTCCAGCCGGCTCAGCAATCCTGCCAATGCTGCTTCCGGCAGCGCCAAGGCTAGGCGGCGCAGCCCGCTCCGCAGCAGGCGCTTGGGGCCGGCCGCGGCCGGCAGCCACTGCTGCAGCAGCCAATTCATCGCCGCCGGCCGGGCGGCCTTTGCCGCCGGCTTCTGGCTAAGATAGCCCCGGTCGCGCAGCCAGGCGAACAACAGGAAATTGCTCTCGATGCGGCGCGACCCGTGGTCGGAAATGAGCAGCACGTTATCCGGCCGGAAGGCTTCTAACAGTTGGCCTAGGTGCTCGTCGCTGCGCCGGATGGCATCGTTCACGTCCAGCATGCTGCTGGCATAGTGATTGGCGTGATCCACCAGCATCAGGTTGATTACCAGCACCTGCACCGGCTGCTCACGAACGGCCACGGCCACGGCCGCGATCTGGCGCGCTTGGTGGCGCCGTTCGGCTTCTAGAAGCTCCCTCTCGCCGGCCCGTTGCAAAAAGTTAGAGGACAGCTCCGGCCGGTAGCCCTCGACCTCCGCCTCCACCCGCGCCTGCAGGCTGGCCGGATAGATGTGTTTCCGCGCATCGGCCGGGGCCCCAAAGCCGCACAGAGCGAAGCCGTCGAGCGCCGCCGGCGGGTAGGTGAAAGGCACGTTAACCAGGCCCACCCGATAGCCGGCCTGGTTGAGCGCTTGCCAGAAGGGCGCTGCCCGGCGATGGCTTCCGTTCAAGAGCTCAGACTCATAGCTGCCCGGCCGGCGCAACGTCATGTCAAATATCCCATGCTTGCCCGGGTTCACACCGGTCAGGATGGAGC
>JBOGUG010000138.1:0-2469 GCA_050696115.1 Promineifilaceae bacterium (SeqCode)
GGGCCAACCACCGGCCGCGGGCTTCCGGCATGTGGGACGGGCTTCCAGCCCGTCGGCGGGCGCCAGCCCGCAGCCCAGATCCCGGACTTGCGGCCCGGCCGCGGGCAGGATGCCCGCGCCACAAAAAAAGGCCCCGGCCGCGGGCTTCCGGCATGTGGGACGGGCTTCCAGCCCGTCGGCGGGCGCCAGCCCGCAGCCCAGATCCCGGGCCTGCGGCCCGGCCGCGGGCAGGATGCCCGCGCTACAAAAAATGGGCGCCGCCGGCGCCGATCAGGCCCGGATTTCCTGGCGCTGGAAGAAGACGTAACCGGCCGCGAACAGCAGCAGGCTTAGGGCCACCAGGCCGGTCAGGTGGGGCCAGATCAGCAGCACGCTCTGGCCCAGCGGCAGCGGCGCGCCGGCCACCGCGCCCGACAGTTGGAACGGCAGCACCAGCCCCAAAGAACGCACGGCCGGGTTGAGCAGCGCCACCACCGCCTCGGCAAACAGGGTGTTCGGCGACAACCGGCCGAGCGCCAGCTCGAGCTGCACCTGGCTGAACAGCGTCTCCGGGTCGGCCAATTGGGCCGGGATCAGCGCCCGCGCCCACAGGCTGGCCAGGATGCCCCAAAAGACGGTGAAGAAGAGCCAGACCGCAATCGCCGCCAGCGCGGCCGTCGCCGGCTGGCGGTACACGATCGAGAAGAGCATGGCCAGCGCCAGCCAGACCCCGCCATAAAAGATGGTCACCAGCAGAAACAACAGGCTGCGCGCCACCTCTTCGCCGCCGGGCGGGATGCCCAGCACGACGATGCCCATGCCGATGGTCACCAGCCAGGTGGCCGCCAAAACCAGCGCCAGCGTGAACAGCCCGGCCAGATATTTGCCCATCAGCAGCGCGTCGCGGTAGATGGGCTGGGCCAACACCCGCGACAGGGTGCCCTGGCTGAACTCACCGTTAATGCTGTCGAAGCCCAGGGCGATGGCGATCAGCGGCACCAGAAAGCCGAGGAAGCCGACGAAAGCCGGCAGCGGCTCCTGGCCGGTGGTGAACAGGCGCAGAAAGACGAATGGGTCGTCGCCGGCCGCCTGGCGCAGGTTTTGGCTGGCGGCGTAGACTGTGCCCGCGGCCGTCAGCACGATCAGCAGCTCCAGGATAAACATGCGGGCGCTGGAGAGCGCGTCGGCCATCTCTTTGCCCACCACCGCCCACAGCCCGGTCCAGGGCGAGCCTTCCCGGCTGCGGCGGCGGGGCAGTTCACGCGCTGACGTCATCGCCGGCCTCCTTCGGGCCCGCGCCCGCCGGCCGCTCCGGCCGTTGGAAGTAGCGGGCGTAGATCTCCTCCAGGTTCGGGCTTTCGATGGCCAGGCCATACAGCCGGCCGCCGGCCGCCACCACCGCCTGGGCCACCTCGGCCCGCAGGTCGCCGGCCGCTTCCAGCTCGAAGTGGCCGTCCTGCCGGCTGACCGCCCGGATGCCCGCTAATGCCTCCAGGCGCGCGCCCAGCTCGGCCGGCCCGTCGGCCTCCAAGTGGATGCGGTAGGCGCTGCCCAGCACCTGGCGCGCCAGTTCGTCCACCCGCCCTTCCAGCACCTTGCGGCCGCGCTGGAACAGCCCCACCCGGTCGCAGACCGCCTGCACCTGGTGCAGCAGGTGGGAGGAGAGCAGGATGGTGATGCCCTCGGCCCTGAGCCGGCCGATCACCAACAGGAATTCGCGCGCCGCCTCCGGGTCCAGCCCCAGCGTCGGCTCGTCCAGGATGATGAGCTGCGGCCGCTTGAGCAGCACCTCGGCCACCCCGAGCCGCTGGCGCATGCCGCGCGAGAAGGTGCCAACGCGGTTGGAGGCCACCTCGCCCAGCTCCATCTGGGCCAGCACGGCCGCGATGCGCCGGCCGGCCTCACCCCGCTCCAGCCCATTTAGGCGGGCGATGTAAATCAGGTTCTCCTCGGCGCTCAGGTTGTCGTAGAAGCCCACCTGGTCGGGCAAATAGCCGACGCGCGACTTGACCGACAGCGGCTTGCGGCCGGGGTCGAAGCCCAGCACCCGCACCGTGCCCCGGCTGGGGATGGTCAGGCCCAGCAGCATCAAAATCGTGGTCGTCTTGCCGGAGCCGTTAGGCCCCAGCAGGCCGTAGACCTCGCCCGGCTGCACCACCAGGTCGAGCCGATCCACGGCCGTGAAATCGCCGTAGCGTTTGGTCAGCTTGTGCGTCTGGATGACGGCCTCGTCTGGGCCGCCGGCCGGGGCCGTCATCGCCGGCCGAAGCGGCTGACCGCCATGCCGACCACCGCCACGGCCACCGCGATCAGGCCGATGCCCACCACGCCCCACAGCGTCGAGGTGCGGGCCGTGATGCGGAACTCGGCCGAGGCGGCCGCGCCCCCTTCGGGCGTGGCCCGGAAGGTGACGACGTAGTCGCCGGCCAGAGCCTGCTCCGACGGCGTGATCGTCGCCGTCACCTCAGCCGAGCCGCCGGCCGCGATCTC
>JBOGUG010000139.1:0-2275 GCA_050696115.1 Promineifilaceae bacterium (SeqCode)
CGTCCAGGGCCTCCAAAAGTGACGGCTCGATTTTTTCACTGCCGCCGTGGGCGGCCGGCGCCGGCCGGGCCTCGGCCGGGCCGGCGAAACGGGCGGCGGCCAGGCCGAGCCCAAACAAAACGGCCGCCAGCGCCAGGCTGGTTGCCAGCCATCTCAACCGCGGCCGTAACGGGAGGGGTCTCGGTTTCACCTTTCCAACAGAGGGCTACCAGCAGTGAGTCGGTCAGATTATGGCCGGTCTTGGGCCGATCTGGCAAGCCGCTTGCGGCCGTCTAACGCTCCGCTAGCCGTCGCCGGCCGGCGCTGCAGCCAACGGGTCGTCGAAGATCAAGATCTGGCCATTGGCAGCGTCGGCAACAAATATCCGGCCGGAAGCGCCGGCCGCGACGCCGGTAGGCAAGCCGAAGCCATCCGAGCCTGTGCTGTAGTCGCCAAGGCGGCCCAGGAACGCGCCCGCAACATCGAAAATCAGAACCCGGTAGCCCTCAGGATCCGTGACGTACAGGCGCCCGGCCTCATCCGTCGCCAAATATGGCTTATTGATCGTGGATTGGCCGAACCAGGCGTCAACGGGCCAACTGGTTAAGGGCGAAAGGTCGGCTGAGAGCTGTTGGATGCGGCCGTTCCAGGTGTCGGCTACGAAGGCTGTCCCATCTGGCCCGGCCGCCAGCCCAACCGGCTCCGAGAAGCTGCCTAATTCTGACCCTGGCCGCGGGCCGCCAACCGCCTGGAGGAAGTTGCCGTTTGGGTCGAGCAACTGCAAACGATGATTGCCAGTATCGGTGACCAACAGATTGCCATCCGGGCGCATCAGGATGTCGCGCGGCCCGAAGAACAAGCCGCCGCCGATCTGCCCCTCGGCCGGCGTGCCGCTGCGGCCGATCTCGGCCACGAAGTCCCCGTCGAGGCTGAACTTCTGCAAGCGGTGGTTCCAAGTGTCGGCCACGTAGACGAACTCGTCGTCCACCGCAAGGCCCCAAGGCTCATTGAACTGGCCCTGGCCTCTGCCGTTCGTTCCCCAACCTCGCACGAAGCGGCCGTCAGCGTCAAACACCTGGATGCGGTGGTTGCCCGTATCGGCCACGTAGATCAGTCCGTCGGGGCCGAGGGCCACGTTGCGCGGCGTCTGGAGTTGGCCGGCCTGGCTGCCCGGCGAGCCGATCACCTGGCTGGGGTTAAAGGCCAGATCCTTGCCGGCGTAAGGGTCGGGCGGCGGCTCGGCGGCCACCGCGATCGTGCCCCGATCCCACAGGGAGGCCAGCACATCACGCCGCACGTACACCTTCAGGTCGTGGCGCAGCGGCCATTCACCGGCCGTATAGGTGCCCCCAAAGACCTCACCGTAGCGGGTATAATCGCGATAGAAGAAGATGTCCCACAGCGCCCGACGCACCTCCGGATTACCCAGGCCGCGCCGCTCGGCCGCGGCTGTGCTCGGGTCGCCAAAGATCGCGTTCCAGCTAACCTGGCGGTACTCCTCCATCGGCCACCACAGGAAGGTGTAAGTCCAGCTCTCGTAATCGTCGCCAAGGAAAGGCTCTACCTTGGTCCAACTGCTGCTACCGACGATCAGGATGGGCGATTCGGTGATGCTGCGCTGCGGGTTGTCGCCGAAGTAGACTCGGTTAGGGTAATCGCGTAGGTACCATAGGTAGGGCCAGGCGGCATCATTGTCAAAGCCAACGGCGACACCCTTATCTCCGCTCAAGCGCATTGAAAGCTCTTCGAGCATGTCGAGAACTTCTCTCTTGGTAGCCGGGGCGCCGTGCGCGTACACCAAGAACTCGGTAACGTAATCTCCATTCGGGAAGGCGGCCATATAGCTAAAGCGAACGGTGAGCAAGGCCAAAAGGCCAAAGCCCGCCAGGATGAAAGCCCTCTTTAGGGTGCCGACTTCCAGCCCTTCAGCTCGCCGCCAGACAAAATAGCCGATTGCGGCCGTCAGCACCAGACTGCCCAGCAGCAGGCCCAGTTGGCGTAAGTTCTCCTGCTCAACGCCACCCAGGCGGGCCGTGCCGATAATCACCGGCCGCAGCGTCAAGAAGATGGACAGCAGCAGCAGGCCCGTCAGGACGGTAAGGGCAAGGAAGCGGCCGGAGCGCACCTCGCGCCAATTGCCGCTGGTGAGGCGCTCGCCCATGTACCAGCCGCCCAAGAGGGCCATCGGCAGCACAAAGTGGCTGCTCAACCAGGCCATCTTTTCGCCCGCCAGGCTGTAGACGGCCCAAGTCGCCAGCCACCACCAGAGCAGAAATGAAATGAAGCCCACCAAGGC
>JBOGUG010000140.1:0-1576 GCA_050696115.1 Promineifilaceae bacterium (SeqCode)
GCGCGAGCCGGCCGGCGGCGGCGCTGCCGGTGGGGCTGGCCTTGGCCCCGCTGGCCGCGCTGCTCTTCCGGCGCCGGTAAGCACTTAGCCATGAGAGACCTCCGGGAGGCGGCCCGAACGCGCCTCCCGGAGGTCCTCGACCTCCGGGAGTTGGCAATGGACGCCATCAAGAACTGGGTCAGGGCCCACCCCAACCTGGCTGCCTGGCTGGTGCTGGCGGCCGGCATGGTCGCCATCCTCATCTGGCAGGCCCAGGACGTGGGCCTGCAAGCCGGGCAGTGGTTCTGGCTCATCGTCATCACCATTCTGGTGGCCGGGGCCTGCATCTGGATCATCAGTTGGGGCGACGACGAAGAGGAAGGCGAGCAGCGGCAGGGCCCACAGAGCCATGTTTGAACGCATTCGCGGCCACAGCGTCACCTGGGAGCGGGCCGCGGCCCTGCGCCAGGACATCGGCGACCTGTTCGCCGTGGACAACGTCACCCTGGACCGGCCGGTGGTCGGCCAGGTGCGCTTTCACGGCAACTTCCTGTGCCGGCTGGAAAGCTGCTTCGACGAGCTGCGCGGCCGCTTTGAGGCCCACGGCTTCACCCCCATCGTGCGTGAAGAGGCCGGCCGGCCAATGCTGATCGGCGTGCCGGGCATCTTCGCCGCCGAAGAGAGCAACTGGGTCGCCAACCTGGCGCTGCTGATCCTGACGGTGCTGTCAACCCTGTGGGTGGGCGCCCTGAGCGAGTTCGCCGCCCAGGGCCGGCCGGGCGCGCCGGGGCTGAGCGACCTGGCGCTGGGGCTGCCCTACAGCCTGAGCCTGATGACTATCCTGGGGGCCCACGAGCTGGGCCACTACTTCGCCGGCCGCCATCACAAGACGCCGGTGACATTGCCCTACTTCATCCCCTTTCCCCTGCCACCGGTGGGCACGATGGGCGCCTTCATCCGCCTCAAAGCGCCGATCAAGAACCGGCGCGCCCTGCTGGACATCGGCGCGGCCGGGCCCTTGGCCGGCCTGGTCTTTGCCATCCCCATCTTGTTGTATGGGCTGTCCATCTCGCCCGTGCAGCCGCTGCCGGCCGGAGGCTACAATCTTGAAGGCAACTCCATCCTGTACGCCCTGGCCAAGCTGCTGGTCAAAGGGCAATTCCTGCCCGCCAACGGCCAGGACGTTTTTCTGAGCCAGATCGCCTGGGCCGGCTGGGTTGGCCTGCTGGTGACGGGGTTAAACCTGATCCCGGTTGGCCAACTGGACGGCGGCCACATCGCCTACGCCCTCCTCGGCCGGCGGGCGCGCCTCTTCTACTGGCCGGTCATCGCCGGCCTGGTGGCCCTGGCGCTGCTCTCCGGAACGCTGATGTGGGGCATCTGGGCGGCGCTGGTCTTCTTCCTCGGCCGCTACCACGCCGAGCCGCTGGACGACGCCACCGACCTCGACGCCGGCCGGCGTTCGGTTGCCCTGTTTTCGCTGCTGCTGTTCGTGCTCGTGTTCGTGCCTGTGCCGCTGCGCCAGGTGCTGTAGGGCGGGGGCAGCCGCCGGCCGGCCCCAGGCCTGCGGCCCGGCCGCGGGCAAGATGCCCGCGCC
>JBOGUG010000141.1:0-2903 GCA_050696115.1 Promineifilaceae bacterium (SeqCode)
GGGTCAATTCGAACTTCGCCCAGGGCATGGACTTCGACAACGAAGACGGCACCCTGTACGCCTGGACCTACCAGGGCGGCGGCGCCAACCAGTACGGCACCATCGACCTGGCCACCGGCGCCCTGACCCCGCTCTCGGTGGACAACCCGCAGGGCGAGTTCGAAGGCGCGACCCAGACCACAGCCGGTCCTCCTGGCCCCTGCGCCACGACCGGGGACATCCCCTGGGTCAGCGTCTCGCCCACGGCCGGCACGACCATCTCGGGCGCCACCTCCTTGGTGGACGCCACCTTCGACGCAACCGGGCTGGCGGCCGGCGTCTACACCGGCACGCTGTGCGTGGCGAGCAACGACCCGGACGAGCCGCTCGTGAGCGTCCCGCTGACGCTGACGGTCAACGACGAGCCGCCGCCGCCGGTGGCGAGCATCGTCCTGACCAAGACTGTGGGCACTGACCCCGACGTCTGCGCCAGCACAGACAGCATCAAGGTCGATCCGGCCACGGAGGTGACCTACTGCTTCACGGTGCAAAACACGGGCAACGTCACGCTGACGGCCCACAACCTGGAGGACAGCGAGTTGGGCATGCTCCTGACGGGCTACCCATTTGCGCTGGCCCCAGGGGCGAGCACCTTGATCACCGTCTCGACCGTGATCTTCGAGGACACGACCAACACGGCCACCTGGACCGCCTTCGGCGAGGGTGACGTATCGGCCTCGGACACAGACAGCGCTACGGTGGCTGTCAGCGGCAACAAGCTGTTCCTGCCCGTCATCCTCTACCAGCCCGACAGCGCAGCCGCCCCGGCCGAGCGGCCGGAGGCGGCCGCGCCGGTGGCGCTGGCGCTGGCCCCGCTGGCGGCCTTGTTCTTGCATCGCCGCCGCGGGCGCTGACAGAATGTTGGCCGGGATCTGGGGATTGGGGACTGTAGGGGCACGTTGCAACTTGCCCTTACGAAACGGCCCAGATCCCGGCTGTTCTTGCCGAGGGAAGTATGAATAGGCGAAGTATAACCCTGGCGGCCGCTCTGGCCGCGCCGCTGGTGGTCGCCCTGGCGCTGGGATTGGCGCTGGGATTGGCGCTGTCCGGCGCGGTCAGCGCCCAAGGCGCGCCCCGCTCGGCCGAGGAGCTGGCCGCAATCGCCGAGGCCACCGGTCAGCTCCCCTTAACCGAAGCCACCTCTGAGGCATGCGTGTACGACGCCGGCTACAGGCTGTACCTGTGCCCGCCGGCCGAGCCGGCAGCCGTGCCGCAGCGCGATCCGGCCTCGGCCGCCCGGGCGGCCGCCATCCTGGCCGGCGGCGGTGGCCTGCTGCTGATCCCTGATTCTACAAACGACCGCGTCATGGCCTTCGATCCGGCCACGGGTGACCTGGTGGACGCCGATTTCATCCCCCCTGATGCAACGAACCTCACCACGCCCAAGGATGCCATTCTCAGCGCCGGCGGCAACACCATTCTCGTAAGTGACCAGATCGACGACGTGGTCCAGGAATACGATCTGGACGGGAATTATATCGGCGTCTTCGCCCCGGCCGGCGGGCCAAACCCGGCCATTATGGAGAACATCCTGGGCATCGCCCTGCGGCCGAACGGCAACCTGCTGGTGACCGTGAGCGGCGGCGCCAACGAGGATTCGGTGGCCGAGTTCGACACGGCCGGCAACTATCTGGGTAACTTCGTTGCCATCGGCTCAGGCGGGCTGGACGGCCCGTTCGACGTCTACCTGCGGCTCGAATGGTCCGATTGGCTCGTGCCAAGCATTAACAGCAACCAGATCCTGCGTTATGACCAGGACACCGGCGCCCCAAACGGCATATTTGCCGGCATCAACGACTTTCCAGAGCAGGTGGACCAGGCCGCCAACCTCAACGTGCTGGTGGCCAACTTCAGCGGCTCCCAGGAAGGCATTGTGGAATTCGACCCTGAGGGCGTGGTGATAGACATCTACAACCCGGCCGTCCTGGGCGGCTACCGCGGGGTTTACGAATTGCCCAATGGCAATATCCTGACGACCAATGCCGGCGGCGTACACGAGATCGACCGGTTGGGCAACCTTGTCGAAACGAAGATCGCCGATGTCAGCGCCCAGTACATCGAGTTGATAAGCCAGGAGCCGGCCATCAGCCTCAACAAGACCGTGGGCCTGGATGCGGACATCTGCGCCAGCGAGGACGAGGTCTCCGTGCCGGCCGGGACCGAGGTGACCTATTGCTACGAAGTGACCAACACCGGCGCGGTGACCCTGACGCTGCACGATCTCGACGACAGCGAGCTGGGAGCGATACTCGATGCACTCCCGTACAGCTTGGTTCCGGGCGCCAGCGCCTTCTTGACCCAGTCGGCCGTCATTGACGCCGACACGGTCAACACGGCCACCTGGACCGCCTACAATCCCGGCCCAATTGACGTGGTCACCGCCACGGACACGGCCACTGTGGACGTGACGGGCGAGCCGGATGTCGAGGTTTCGCCGGCCGCGCTGAGCAGCATCCAGCCGCCCGACGTCCAATTAACCCAGACGCTGGCCATCGCCAACCTGGGAACGGCCGGGCTGATTTGGGATCTGGAGGAGTCAGGCCCACCGCCGGCCACCGGCGGCTGCCAGGTCGGCGAAATCCCCTGGCTCAGCGCGGCGCCCATCAGCGGCACCGTGCCGCCGGCCGGTAGCACGGACGTCGCGGTGACGTTCGACTCGGCCGGGCTGGCGCTGGGCGTCTACACCGGCGCCCTATGCGTCAACAGCAACGACCCGGATGAGCCGCTGGTGACCGTCCCGGTCTCGCTGACGGTCAGCGAGGAGCCGGCCGGCGTGAAACTCTACCTGCCGGCCATCCTGAACCAACCGGCCGGGGCCGAGCCGGCGCCGGCCGAGCGGCCGGCGGACGCTTTACCCCTGGCGC
>JBOGUG010000142.1:0-3605 GCA_050696115.1 Promineifilaceae bacterium (SeqCode)
CGGATGCTGCACCTTGACCAATTCCTTACGGCTCTTGTTGCTCATCGTGTTCTTCCCGTGTTCGTCCATACCGACCACGGTAACACCATTTATGAGGCAACGTATTCACCTTCGGTAACAATAATTATGAGGCAATGCGTGGCGTTGACGGCCGCCGCAGGGCGGATACAATCTCAGGCGCGCAGCCCGCTAGGAAAACACAAGAGGAAAACACAATGCCTGACCAAAATGATGCGCCCGCGGCCCAATTGCCGCAACCCGACCCTGCCCTGAAGCGGCTCGACCGCCTGGTCGGCTCCTGGAGCATGCAAGGCCACCTGCTCGGCTCAGACGAGGAGAACATCCACGGCAAGGCCACCTTCCAGTGGCTGGCCGGGGGCTTTTTCATGCAGCAAGACGTGGAAATCGACTTTGCCGGCCAATTCCACATCGTGAGCCACGAGCTTATCGGCTACGACCCCGAAACGGGGGCCTTCGCGTCCAACGTCTACTCCAACATGTCGCCCACCCCGCTGCCTTACAAGTGGGACCTCCGGGGCGACAAGCTGACCATCTCGGTCAATTACGGCGCGATGGACTCCAGTTTCGAGGGCGACTTCAGTCCAGACGGCAACACCTTCTCCGGCGGCTGGCGGCCGAACCCCGGCGCCGACGAGAGCATCAACGTGGCCTACGACATCGGCGGCCAGCGCCTGAGGTAGGGGCGCGCCGCCGGCGATGTGTAGGGCCGGTACGGACCGGCTATGAATGACATGGCCGGCGGGGCAGGCTGCAACGTGCCGCGACCTGAAGCTCGCAGGCTGCCGCATCATGTAGGGGCGCCGCTTGCTGCGCCCAGTGCCTACCGCCTGCTCGCCAGGCAAAACAAAAGCGCCCCGCAAAGGGCGCCTCGATCAAGGCTGAGGGACCTGGATTCGAACCAGGACTGACGGATTCAGAGTCCGCTGTTCTACCGTTAAACTATCCCTCAGTGGCCTGCAAACTGAGGGCTTAATTATGCCACACTCCGGCCGCGGGGCAAGGCTGGGAGCGCCCCTCGCCCCAACCCTCTCCCCAGAGGCGAGGGGACTGGGCTGGCGAAGCAGCTAGCCCGAATAGCTAAGGCGGTAGATGAAGCCGCCCTTGTCGTCACTGACGTACAGCGCCCCGTCGGGCCCAACCGCCAGGCCCACCGGCCGGCCGCTGGCCTCGTCGCTCTCCGGGTCGAGCCAGCCGGCCGCGAACGGCTCGGCCGGCCCGGCCGGTCGGCCGCTGGCCAGGGGCAGGCGCACCACGCTGTAGCCAACCGGCTGGCTGCGGTTCCATGAGCCGTGCAGGGCGATGAACAGGTCGCCCTGGTAGTCGGCCGGGAAGGCGCGGCCCGTGTAAAAGGCCAGCCCGAGCGGCGCGCTGTGGGCCAGCAGCTCGGCCACGGGCTGCGCCACGCCCTGGCAGGCGTCCCGACCGCCAAATCTCGGGTCGGGAATGTCGCCGCTGTGGCAGCGCGGCCAGCCGTAATCGGCCCCCTCGCGCAGGATGTAGATGCTCTCCGGCGGCCGGTCGTCGCCCAACATGTCCCGGCCGTTGTTGGTCGCCCACAGCGCCCCGTCTGCTGGATTGAGCGCCAGGCCAACGGCGTTGCGCAGGCCGCGGGCGTAGATCCGCTCGCCGGCTGCGCCCGGGTCGTCATAGACCACCACGGCCGCCCGGCGCGCGTCCTCCTCCTGACACACGTTGCAGCTGGAGCCGACCGCGACCACCAGCCGGCCGTCGGGCAGGAACAGGACCGTGCGCGTGTCGTGGCCGCCGGTGGGGTAGTCGGCGATCAGCACCTGCCGGCTCTCGGCCTCGCCGTCGCCTTGTTCATCCACCAGCCGCACCACGCCGGTCGGAACGCCCGCGTACCAGGCGCCCTCGTGAAATACCAGGCTGTGGACGCCCGGCAGGTCGGCCGCGAAGGGGATGATTGGATCGGCCGCGCCGTCCCCATCGCCATCGGCCACAGAAACGATGCGGCCGGCGCCCCGTTCGGCCACGTACAGCCGGCCGTCTGGCCCGAAGTGGATGAAGCGCGGCCCGGCCAGGCCGCGGGCGAAGACCGTCGCCTGGAAGCCGGCCGGCAGGCTGAGGGCCGTCTCGCGGCCGGGGCCCAGCGTCGGCCTCACGTTGATCCGGCTGAAGACGGCGACGTACAGGATGGCGACGGCCAACAGCCCGGCTGAGGCTGCCAGCAGCAGCCAGCGCAAGATGGGCGGTCGGGGCAGAGCGGGCGGCAAGGCGCGCCTACTCGACCACCAGGTTGACCAGCTGGCCCGGCACCACCACCGTGCGGCGCACCGGCCGGCCGGCGATCAGCCGCTGCACCTTCTCCCGCCCCAAGGCCAGCTCACGCAGGGCCGCTTCGTCCAGCCCGGCCGGCGCGCTCAGCTGGTCGCGCCGCTTGCCGTTGACCTGGATGATGATGGTCTGCTCTTCGGCCGCCGCCAGCGCCGGGTCATAGGCCGGCCAGGCCGCCTGGTGCACCGACCGGCCGCGATGGCCCAGCGCCGCCTGCCAGATCTCCTCGCTGATGAAGGGCGCAATCGGCGCCAGCAGCAGGCAAAGGGCCTCCAGCGCCTGCCGCCAGGCGGCCGGGCCGACGGCCGCGTCGCGCTGCTCGCTTAGCTCGTTCAGGTAGCTCATCAGGCCGGCCACGGCCGTGTTGAAGCGCCAGGCCTCGATGTCCTCTGTTACCGCCTTGATGGCCCGGTGCATGCCGCGCCTGAAGCCCTCTTCGGCCGCAGGCGTGCCGGTGTTACCCGACGCGGCGCTCTTCTCCCAGGCCAGCCGCCAGAAGCGCTCCAGGAAGCGCGTCACGCCCACGATGTTGCGCTCGTCCCAGTTCAGGTTGCCCTCGAAGGGGCCGATGAACAAGATGTAGGCCCGCAGCGCGTCCGTGCCGTGGGCCGCGATCACCTCGTCCGGCGTCACCACGTTGCCCTTGGATTTGGACATGCGCTGGCCGTCGTCCGCGTGCAGCACCCCCTGGTTGCGCAGTTGGCTGAACGGCTCGTCGAACGGCACCAGCCCGGCGTCGTGCATCACCTTGGTCCAGAAGCGGGCGTACAGCAGGTGCATGACGGCGTGCTCGGCCCCGCCGACGTAGGTGTCCACCGGCAGCCAATAGCGCATGGCGGCCGGCTCGAACGGCCCCTGGTCGTAATCCGGGCTGGCGAAGCGCAGGAAGTACCAGGACGAGCAGGCGAAGCCGTCCAGCGTGTCTGTCTCGCGCCGGGCCGGCCGGCCGCACTGGGGGCAGGTCGTCTCCACCCAGGAGGCGACCCGCGCCAGCGGCGAGCGGCCGTCGTCGCCGGGGGCGAAGTCGGCCACCTGCGGCAGCAGCACCGGCAGCTGCGCCTCTGGCACCGGCACCGGGCCGCAGGCCGGGCAGTGGACGATGGGGATGGGCGCGCCCCAATAGCGCTGGCGCGAGATAAGCCAGTCGCGCAGCTTGTAGACCACCTGCGGCCGGGCCAGCCCCTGCTCGGCCAGCGCGGCCGCCATGCGCCGGCCGCCTTCCTCCGAGCTCAGCCCGTCGTAGGCGCCCGAATGGATCAGGCGGCCCGGCTCGGCCTGCGCGCCGGGCC
>JBOGUG010000143.1:0-2023 GCA_050696115.1 Promineifilaceae bacterium (SeqCode)
ACCTATGCCTGCTTGGGGAGGAGGTGAGTGAGCATGGCCAGAAAACAGCCGATCGAGCAGCTTTTCGCAGAGGCTGCTGGTTGCCTGGTTGAGCTGGAAGAGATCCAGCTGCCAAGCCTTGAGGCCAGAGTTCGCGACTTGCGCGATAAATGCAAGCAGGCTCGCGGCGCTCTTGACGAGCTGGAACACCGAGTGCTCATCCAGGGGCCGAGAAGAAGAGTTTGAGCATCTCCGATGGCGCTAGTGATCGGTTGACAGCGGGTTGCGCCGATCTGCTATGCTGAATTTGGCCGGCCGTTAGCCCAGGCCATGCCAGAGCGGATTCAGGCACTTAGAGCCCGTAAGACGCTTTCTGACGTCGCTCTTATGCGCTCTTTTGCCCATTGTGGCCCACGTAGGCCCACAAGGCATCTATCTGGGCCCGGCTGACCTGGTAGTTGTTCAGCAACGCCGCATCCACCTGCTCGGCCTGCCGGGCCGCCTGGCGCAGCCAGCCCAGAATGGTGTCTACTTTGAACCCTTTGGCCCGCGAGAGACTGCTGATCCGCACCCCTTCCGCCAGCAAGGCCAGGGTCTCCAGGATGTCTTGCCTGGGCGTATGTTTGCCGTAGAACAGCGTGCCCCTGGTCTCGACGAAGGTCTGGCCGCAGACCCGGCACCGGAAGCGTTGGGTGCCTTTGGCCGTGCGGCCGAAGCGGATCATCTGGCCGTTCTCGATATCGCCGTAACGTGGACATCTTTCGTTGGGGCAAAACTGACCGACTTCTACCAGCGCTGCTGTCATGGTGACCACTCCTTGCTTCGAGGTTGTCGGTCATTATCTCCTCAGCAACATGATTAGGGGAGACTACCCACTGAGTGAACATGCTATAATTTCGACCAGCTTCAAGGAAGGTGAAAGGATCATGGCCCTCGTTCTGGAACAACACATCGAAGTGACTGAAGGTCTGCGTGGTGGCAAGCCGCACCTTTCCGGGACGCGGATCACGGTCTCGGACGTGGCCATCTGGCACCTTCGACTTGGACAACCACTGGAAGAGGTGGCCGCGCGTTACGATCTATCCTTGGCCGCTGTTTATGCCGCCTTAGCCTACTATTTTGACCACCGGGCCGAAATAGATGAAGAAATCGAAGCCAGTCGTAGCTACTACGACATGAGGAAAAGAGCGTCCCGCTCCTTAGTGGACCAGAAACTCCAGGCCATGGGCCGTGAGTGAGCGGGTCCGCTTTCACCTGGACGAGAATGTTGATCCGGTCATTGCCAATGCCTTGCGACGCTATGGGGCTGACGTTACCACCACAGCCGAGGCCGGCTTGCGCGGCCACGATGACGAAGCGCAACTGGCGTTTGCTAAAAGAGAAGCGCGGGTGATAGTCACGCACGATGACGACTTTCTGCGTTTGGCGTCTGGCGATCAGGATCACCTGGGGATTGCCTATTGCCAACTGCAGGCGCGCTCGACAGGCGATCTCATCCGCGGCTTGCTGCTAATCTTCGAAGTCCTCTCCGCTGAGGAAATGAGAGGCCACGTTGAGTATCTCTGACGAACCATGGGGGCAGAGTCCAGGACGTAACGGGCGAGTCGGAGCAGCCTGGCGCTGACATGCTGCACGCGGCGAGCCGCATTCTTTTCGGCCTCCTCTTTCTCCTGCCAGGCACGTTGCTTCTCACTTAAAAGCATTTCCCACCTCTTCATCCCCAGCTGAATAAGGAGGCTTGCTATGGCCCGACTCGCCGCGGCCGAAAAGGGCGGCTATTACCCCCTGCCCGCGGCCGTCACCCCGCTCATCTTCAGCTACGTCGCCGCGTCCCATGGCGGCCGCATTCTCGACCCCTGCGCCGGCGCGGGCCTGGCCCTGGCCGCGCTGGCCGCCGGGCTGAAACTGGAGGCCTACGGCGTGGAGCTGCACCAGGAACGCGCCCTGGAGGCAGCCGAATGCCTGCAGGCCCTGGCCGGCCGGAAGGATCTGCCTTTCCAGGATCACTTGCCTCGCCGGCTCATCCAGGGCGACTACCGCACCC
>JBOGUG010000144.1:0-5601 GCA_050696115.1 Promineifilaceae bacterium (SeqCode)
GGCTCAGGTTGTCCAGGTTTTTGGAGTGCATGACGGCCGTGTGGTGGAAGCCGTGCTCGGCCGCCACGGCCAGGTCAATGCCCTCGTCGGCGCTGGCCACGCGCACCACCGGCATGATCGGCATCATCTGCTCTGACCAGACGGCCGGATGCTCGCGCTCCACCTCGACCACAATCTGGCGCACTTCGGGCCCGGCCGAGATGCCCACCTCCTTGAGCAGCACGGCCGCGTTCTTGCCGATGAACGCCTTGTTCATGTCGGCCGGCTTGCCCGGCCCGCGGCTCTTGACGGTGACCGCCTGCCACAGGCGCTCAAACTGCCAGGAATTGATCTTGAGCGCGCCGTGGCGCTGCATCGCCTCCAGCAGCCGGTCGCAAATGGCGTCCACGGCAAAGGTCTCCTTCTCGGTGGTGCAGACGATGTTGTTGTCGAATGAGCCGCCGCGCACCACGTCCCGGCCGGCCTGCTCGATGTCGGCCGTCTCGTCCACCACCACCGGCGGGTTGCCCGGCCCGGCGCAGACGGCCCGCTTGCCGCTCTTCATGGCCGCCCGCACCACGCCAATGCCGCCGGTGACCACCAGCAGGCGCACCCCGGCGTGGCCCATCAGGGCCGTGGCCGACTCCAGCGTCGGTTCGGCCACGCAGGCCAGCAGGTTGGCCGGCCCGCCTGCCTGCTGGATGGCCTGGTTGAGCACCTCAACCGTCTTGTTGGAGCAGCCCTTGGCGCTGGGATGGGCGTTGAAGACCGCTGCGTTGCCGGCCGCGACCATGGCGATGGCGTTGCAGATGATGGTGCTGGTGGGGTTGGTGCTGGGCGTCAGGGCGCCGATGACGCCGTAGGGGGCGTACTCGGCGATCGTCAGCCCGCCATCGCCCGACCAGGCTTCGGTCGCCAGGGCCTCGGTGCCCTGGGTCTTGTCGGCGTTGAGGATGTTCTTGAGGATCTTATCCTCGACCCGGCCCATGCCGGTCTCGCTGACGGCCATCTCGGCCAGCACGGCCGCGTACTCCCGGCCGGCCTGGCGCATGTGGGCCACCATGTCCTGGCGGATATCCAGCGGCAAGCGGTTGAGGCGGCCGAAGGCGTCCCCGGCCGCGGCCACCGCCTCGTCTAGGGTGGTGAAGACGCCAGACTGAGTGCCCTGGGCCTGGGCCGGGGGCGCGCTGTAGCCGGCGCGCCGGCCGGCGCCATTGCCGCCCTCATTGGGGTTATGCCGGCCGGCCTCTGGCGGCGCGCCCTCCGGCCGGCCGATTTCGCGCATGACGCGCGCCACGATGGCTTGTATCTGGTTGTCGTCCAGCATCACACACCCGCCTTCGGCGGCCGGGCCGGCTCAGCCCCGCCCGGTCGGCCTACTCCTTGACGTATTTGACCTCGCCGTCCACTTCCCAGGTGTCCACGATGGCCATAACCACGGCGTCGGCCGGCCGGCGGTCGGTCAGCCGCGTCTGGCGCGCCGAGCTGCCGGTGGCCACCATGACCACCTCGCCCAGGCCGGCGCCGACCGCGTCGGCCGCCACGACGTAGCCGGCCGCCTCCTGGTTGTCTATGCCCAGCCGGCGCACAACCAGGAACTTCAGCCCTTCCAGGCTGGCTTCCTTGCGGCTGGCGACCAGCGTGCCCACCACCCGGCCTAAAAACATGGCCTGCGCTCCTGGCGCCGGGGGCGGGCGGCCGGCCAGGGGAGCGTCGCGCCTCCCCGGCCGGGCAGCCGGGCCGCCCCAGGGCGCGTTCCTATTCGCCTTCGGGGGCCACGTCTTGCCGGCCGAGCGGCAGGACGACGTCCACGTTGGCGTGCGGCCGGGGGATCACGTGGACGGAGACCACTTCGCCGACCTTTTCCGCGCCGCGGGCGCCGGCCTCGACGGCCGCCTTGACGGCGGCGACGTCGCCGCGCACGACGGCGGTCACGTAGCCGCCGCCGGTCTTCTCATAGCTGACCAGCTCGACGCGGGCCGCCTTGACCATGGCGTCGGACGCCTCGACCACGGCCGCAAAGCTGCGGCACTCAATCATCCCCAATGCTTCGGTCATACCTCACTCCTTATTAGGCCAGGGGCTTCAGCCGCCTGTCGCCTGTCTTGCCGACTCTCAGGCCTGTATATGGCGGGCGTCACTCGGCCCGCTTGACCTCTATTTCCCGGCCGCTGACGGCGCCAATGGCGTCCACGGCCGCCTGGTAGCCGGCCATGATGTCGCGCTCCTCGCCCCCCAGATAGAGCCGGCCGAAGCTGCCGAACGCGGTCACCTCCAGGATGTTGAGGTCGGCCCGCTTCTCGGCCTCGTTGGCCGCCAGGGCGGCGTAGGCGGCCGGCTGGACTTCCATCACGTACAGCGTCTGGCCCGCCAAGATCATGTGGCCGTGGCGCATGCGGTTGATCAGCTGCACCTGGTGGGCGTCCAGGTTGCGGATGATCTGGCTGGAGATGACGCGCGGCTTGAGCCGCTGATCCTCGCTCAGCCCCAGGGCGTCGAGAATGGCGGCCCCGGCCGCGCGCGCCTCGGCCTGGCTGTCGGAGTGCACCTCCAACAGGCCGTAGAGGCGCTCGACGATCTGCATGCCCGGCCGGACGCCGGTGGCCTTGAGGGCGATGTCGGTGATGCGGTTGATCTCGATGCCGGGCGAGATTTCGATCCACAGCGAGGCGTCGCCCGGCAGAGGCAGGAAGCCGCGCGCCACCGTGCCCAGGAAGGCTGCATGCTGCGGCTGGAGGCTGTCTAAATAGACGTAACTGCGCAGCTCAACGTTGCCGTTCACCCATTTCTCCTCTGGGCACGTATCGAAGTGCCCCTACGCGCCCGCCTCGGCCACAATCTTGACGCCGGCGCTGGCCCCGATGCGGCTGGCGCCGGCCGCGATCAGGGCCTGGGCGTCGGCGTAGTCGCGCACGCCGCCGGCCGCCTTGACGCCCACATCCGGCCCGACCACGCGGCGCATCAGGGCCACGTCGGCCGCCGTCGCCCCACCCGGCCCGAAGCCGGTCGAGGTCTTGACGTAATCGGCCCCGGCCGCTTTGGCCAACTGGCTGGCGACCACTTTTTCCTCGTCGCTCAGCAGGGCGGCCTCAATAATCACCTTGACCAGGGCGTTGCCGGCGTGGGCCGCTCGCACCACGGCCGCGATGTCCTGGTAGACGGCCTGATAGTCGCTGGACTTGAGGGCGCCGATATTGATCACCATGTCAATTTCGGTGGCCCCGTCGCGGATCGCCTGCTGGGTCTCGAAAGCCTTGACCGCGGCCGGCGTCGCGCCCAGCGGGAAGCCGACCACCGTGCAGACGGCGACGTCGGAGCCTTTGAGCAGCTGGGCCGCCAGCCTGACGTGGGCCGGGTTGACGCAGACCGAGGCGAAATGGTGCGCCCGCGCCTCGTAGCACAGTTGGGCGATCTGATCCTGGCTGGCGTCGGGCTTGAGCAAGGTATGGTCAATCATGCGCGCAAGCGATTCGTTGTGCGGCCGCGTGCCCAGGGTGGCGCTGATGCGGCTGGCGCCGGCCTGGACGACCGGGCCGAGCTTGTCGGCGCAGTGCTCGGCGCAGGAGCCGTCGCTGCAATTGCAGCCCGGCGCGGCGGCGGCCGGCGGCAGGTTAAGGCGCAGCAGCACCTCATGGGTGATCTCCTCAATCAGGCGTTCAACCGTGGCCCGGTCGTAAGTTGGCATGGGCGGACAGGTCTACAGGCTTCTGGCGTAGCGCCGGTCGAGGGCGTCAATCTTCGCCACCCGGCCGGCGTGCCGGCCGCCGCCAAATTCGGTCGCCAGCCAGGCCGTCACGATCTGGCTCGCCAGCGCCGGGCCGATGAGCCCGGCGCCCAGCGTCAAGACGTTGGCGTTGTTGTGTTCGCGACTGTTGACGGCCGTGGCCTGATCATAGCACATTGCCGCCCGCACGCCGGGCACCTTGTTGGCCGCCATGCAACTGCCGATGCCGGCCCCGTCCACGATAATGCCGCGCCAGGCCCGGCCGTCGGCCACCAGGCGGGCGACGGCGTAGGCGTAGTCGGGATAGTCCACCGCCTCCCGGCCGTGCGTGCCGCAGTCCCAGGGCGCGTAACCGGCCGCCTCGACGACCGCCTTCAGGCGCTCCTTCAGCTCGTAGCCGCCGTGGTCGGCGCCCAGGGCGACCACCTGGCGGCCGTCTGAATCTGGGGCCGGGCCGGCCGCGCCGGCCGGATCGCCTGCCACCAGCCGGATATGCTGCTCGAGGGCCGCCTGGCGCGCCAGCGGGGTGACCAGGGCGCCGGCCGGAAGGGCGTGGGTCGAGCCGGCCGGCAGGCGGCGCACCGCCTCTTCATCCAGGATGGGCCGGCCGGGGGTGCCCAGCAGCCGGCCGACGGCCTGGCGCACCAGCGCGGCCACCTCCTCCTGGCTGACGCTCATCAAATGGCGTGCTGGTAATGGGGCACCAGCCCCCAATCTTCCGGGCCCCAATAGATGACCCAGGCCTTGCCGACGATGTCCTGGCGCGGCAGGAACTGCCAGTTGTGCGAGTCGCTGGAGTTGTTGCGGTTGTCGCCCAGGACGAAATATTCGCCGGCCGGCACCTGCCAACTGCCGTCGTAGCTGGGCTGGGCGTTGATGTAGGGCTCGTCCAGCACGCGGCCGTTGACGCGCACGACGCCGTCTTGCACCTGCACCTGGTCGCCCGGCAGGCCCACGACCCGTTTAATGAAATCGCGGCTGCGGTCGTTGGGGAAATGCAGCACGATGATGTCGCCCCGCTCTGGCTCGTCCAGATGGTAGGCCAGCTTGTTGATAATGACGTACTCGCCCTCCTTGAGGGTGGGCAACATGCTGTAGCCTTCGATGCGGAAGCGGCCGGTGGCCGTGTTGACCAGCCACATCATAAAGGCCATCAGCAAGAGCGTCTCGACGATCTCGCGCAGCAGGTTGGCGGAGGGCTGGCGGCGGGGCCGCGGCCGGGTTTCGGTTGGGCTGGGGGCGGGCGGGCCGGCCGCCTCGGGGTAGTGAATCATGGCGCTGTCAGGTGGTTGGGAATTATAGAGTCTGGCCCAGGGGATCGCAACCGGCCGGCCGGGCCAGCCCGGCCGGTGGCCCCCGGCCGGGGACCCGGCTATAATTGCTCCTGGAGCCGGGCCATTAGCTCAGTTGGCAGAGCAGGTGACTTTTAATCACTTGGTCGGGGGTTCGAGTCCCTCATGGCCCACCTTTTCGTGCCAGGCGGGCGTCCAATCCACCACCACCTACGAGCCCTACGGCAATCTGCTGGTTCAGGCGGGGGCCAGCACTAGCGTCTACGGCTTCACCGGCGAGCAGGAGGACGCGGCCGCCTGTCCCGGCCATTGCGGCGCCAGGGCTGGCCGGTGGCGGCGTGACCGCCTATGTCTACGACCAGCGCAACCTGCTGGCGGCCGCGACCCTCGGCGGCCAGCCCACCCCCTAACTCAAGCCATACACCGGCACGGCCGCGCCGTGGACTGCGGCCGCAGCCGGCGAGGCCAAAAAGACGATCACCTCGGCCAGGGCCTCCGGCCGCACCCACTTGCTGAAATCGGCCTCGGGCGTCTCCTGGCGGTTGGCGGGCGTGTCAATCCGGCCGGGCAGGACGCAGTTGACGTTGATGCCGCCCTCCTTCAGCT
>JBOGUG010000145.1:0-2486 GCA_050696115.1 Promineifilaceae bacterium (SeqCode)
GCACGGCCGCCAGCGGCGCGCCGACGGCGGCCTGGACGGCGGCCGCCAAAGCCCCCTCGACAAGCGGGGCAGGGCACAGCCGGACGTTGGCCCGTTTGTCGGCCGGCAGCAGCTCCAGGGCGGTTTCGGCGCTGAGCAAGGCGCTGCCCAGGTCCATGAGCAACACCACGCCGGCCGGGGTGTAGACCGACTCGATCGCTGCCAGCACGCGGGCCGCGTCGGTGCCCAGCGGCTGTTCGGGGTCGTCCAGGCCGGCCGCCAGGGCAATGGCCGGCGGCGGTTGGGCCATTTGGCGGGCAAGCTCGGCCACCCCCTCGGCCAGGCGGCGGCTGTGCGACACGATGACCAGCGCCACCCGATCGCCGGGCGCCGGCGAAGCCGCGTCCCCCATATCGGCTCCTCCACCGGCCGGCCGGGCTAGAGGCGCTGGATGGCGATCGCCAGCCACAGGCCGTAGCCCAGGGTGACTGCGCCCAGCAGCGCCAGCAGCCGGTCGGCCATCCGCTGCGATCGGCCGGTCAGCCCCAAGTCCAGCAGGATGGCGCGCAGGCCCAGTACGGCGTGGACGATGACCACGATCAAGAACAGGACCTCAAGGCCGAAAATGACCGGCTGGGAGACGTAATCCACCACGTCGGCGAAGGTGCGCAAACCGCCCTCGACGACGAAATGGTGGGCGACCATGTGCAGCAGGAGCAGGAAGACGAGCAGCAGTCCGGAGAACGCCTGCACCAGCCAGAGGGCGCCGGCCGCGCCGCGCCCGGCCGCGGCCCGGATGCGCTCTCCGTCACGCGTTGTCGCCGGCATGCTTGCCTCCTTTAAATTGGCCCGCCGGGGCCTAAATCGTAAACACGCGCCAGGCGCTGACCGCCAGCAGCACGAGGCCCAAGGCCATCAGCAGCCAGAACAAGGCCCGGTGGCTGCGCCGGCCGACGCCCATGCCGACCAGGGCGACGCGAATTCCGTTCAGGCCGTGAAACAGGATGCCGGCCAATAGCAGCACGTCCAATGCCAGGAAAACCGGGCTGCGCACAATGGCGATGAAGTTGTCCCAGCCGCTCTGGCCGCGGGTGAGCGTGCTGAGCACGATCAGATGGATGAACAGGTAGGCTGTCAGGCCCAAGCTGGTCAGGCGGTTGAGAGCGAAGGCCCAGCCGCCCAGCCGGCTGCGGCCGACGCCGAACCAGGCGCGCAGCGGCCGGCGCGGCCGGAGGGCTTGGCCAGAGGTAGATGTGTCTTGGGTCATAGGCGCTCCATTGACCTCAATCCGCCGGGGGCGCGGAAGCTTGCGGGGGGCTGGCGCGGCCGAACAGGCGGCCGAGCTTGCGGCGCGTCAACTGCTGGCGCAAGGCCATGATAGACTCGCCAGGGTAGACCTCGGAGGGGCAGACTTCGGTGCACTCAAAGATCGCGTGGCAGCGCCAGCAGCCGTGCTCGTTGTCCACCCATGCCAGGGCGGCGGCCGGGTCGGCCGCGCGCGGCTCCTCCACCACGCGCCAGGCGGCGGCCATGGCGGCCGGGCCCAGATAGGCCGGGTCGCCCTCAACCACCGGGCAGGCTGACACACACAGGCCGCATTCGATGCAGTTCTCAAAACGGGTGTAGGCGGCCACGTCGCCGGGCGTCTCGGCCTGGGGCAGGGCCTCGCTGGCCCGCAGGTAGGCCATGCCCGGCGTGGCGTACAGGGCGTAAAAGGGGCCCATCTCGACGACCAGGTCGGCCAACAGCGGCGCGTGATCCAGCGGCTCGACCAGCACCTCGGCCGTGCCCAGGGCCAGCACATTCACCACGCAGGCCAGCTCCTCGACGCCGTTGACCTTCAGGCCGCAGGTGCCGCAGGAGGCGTGGTGGCAGGAGTGGCGCAGCGCCAAGCTGGGGTCCTGGTCGCGCCGGATGCTCTGCAGGGCCACCAGGAGGGTGGTGTCCTCGTCCACGGCCGCCTCGAAGCGCTGGTAGCGCGGCGCGGGCCAGCCCTGTTTGTAGCGTTGGATTTTGAAGCCGACTGTCTGTTCGGGCATCAGCGAAGCCTCAACGGGTAAGCCGGCGGCCTCATTGGTAGTAAGCTGTATGGGGCGGGAGGACGACCTCGCGCGTGCGGCCGGGGGCCGCCAGCCCCAACTTGCTGGCCACCACGTCGGCCGTCGCCTCAGCCATGCCGCGCAAGGTGGTCGCCTTGCCGCCGGTGATGGTCACAAAACCCTCCACGCCCTCCTCGGCGTGGTCGAAACACTTAAAGGTGCGGCTCAGCTCCCGGCCGGCGTCGGCCCCGCGCGGCCCAATGAGGGGCCGAGCGGCCGACCAAGCGGCCCGGAATTCGGCCGCCCGCACCAAGGGGATCATCTTGGCCCCTTCGTCCACCATGCGCTGGACGTGATCCTTGGGCAGGCCCAGGTTGTCGGGGTCTTCGACCAGCCAGGAGCTGGTACCGACGATGGACAGGCCACGCTGGGGTACGATGATGTCGCCGTCGCCGGCTGGGCCCAGCC
>JBOGUG010000146.1:0-4571 GCA_050696115.1 Promineifilaceae bacterium (SeqCode)
GTCGGGCATAGGCGCTGATTGTAGCCAAAAGGCAGCCAGGTTGGGTACAATGCGCCTCTCGGCCGAGCCGCCTCCGGCCGGTCTATTCCACGCAAGGAGAGCTTGAAGCCATGGAATTTGTCGCCGAAGCGCACCGCTTCCTGTCGCAGGCGATCGTGCTCTACTTCCTGCTGGCCGGGCTGTGGGGCCTGCTGCGCGCGGTGCGCAAGCAGGGGCTGGACGGCGACTATCTGGGCGCCCTGGTTATCGCCGAAGGGCTTTACATCGTCGAGGCGCTGCTGGGCGCGGCCTTGATGATAGCCGGTGAGCGGCCCGGCCGGGGCGTGCATCTGTTGTACGGCGTCTTCGCTCTGGTGGCCCTGCCCGGCCTGTTCGCCTACTTGCGGGGGGACGACTCCAACCAGGCTCAATGGTACTTTGCCCTGCTGACCCTCTTCCTGGCCGGGGTGGGGATTCGGGCCATCGGCACGGCCGACTGAGGGCCGCTTACGGCCTGCTAACGCGGCCGTGTTACAATCCGGGCCGATCAAACTTTGAGGAGCAGGACATGCAGGCTGGAACAAACGTCATTGAGGTCAGCGAAGCCACTTTCGCCGAGGAAGTGGTTGAACGCTCCCACCAAAAACCGGTGGTGGTGGATTTTTGGGCCGCCTGGTGCGGCCCCTGCCGCATGCTTGGCCCGGTCCTGGAGCGGCTGGCGGCCGAGCCGGACGCCGGCTTCATCCTGGCCAAGGTGGACGTGGATGCCAACCCGCGGCTGGCGATGGAATACGGCATCCAGGGCATCCCGGCCGTGAAGGCGTTTCGCGACGGCCGGGTGGCGAACCAATTTGTGGGCGCGCTGCCCGAGCCGCGCGTGCGCCACTGGCTGGCGCAGGTCGCGCCCAAGGCGGCCGACAGCGGCCTGGCGGCGGCCGAGGCGCAGCTGGGACGGCGCGAGTGGGCGGCGGCCGAGCGCCTCTACAGCGACCTGTTGGCCAGCAACGGCGCGGCTCCGGCGGCCCAACTGGGGCTGGCCAGAGCGCTGCTGGGCCAGGGCAAGGGGGCCGAGGCCCGGGCCCAGCTCGAGGCAGCCGCCGGGGCGCCGGCCATGCTGGCCCAGGTGGAAAGGCTGCGGCCGCTGGCCGATTACCTGGCCCGTTACGCCGAGCCGGCCGAGGGAGAGGTGGAGCTGACGCCGGTCGAGGCGACTTTTCGCCAGGCGGCCCAGTTGCTCGGCCGGGGCCAGCCGGCGGCCGGGTTGGAAGGGCTGCTGGACGTCCTGCGCCACAACAAGAACTATCGCGACGGCAAGGCCAAGGCGGTCGTGCTGGCCCTATTTGAGCTGCTGGGTGACGCCGACCCGCTGACGCAGACCGGCCGGCGCCAACTGGCGTCAATTCTGTTCTAGCCGGCCCCTAGTCCTCAATCAGCTCAATCAGCTCAATCCCGTTGCCAAATGGGTCGCGCAGCTTGAGCCGCCGGTAGCCGGGCAGCGGCGCGTCCGTCTGCACGGCGACGCCGGCCTCAGCCAGCCGGCCGCGCCAGGCCTCCAAATTGTTCACCCGGTAAGCCAGGTGGGCCTTGGTGGCCGCGCGCTCGACGCCGGCCGCCTCTGCGCCCACGTGCAATTCGCGGTCGCCGAGCCGCAGCCAGAAGCCGCCCCGGCCGGCGAGCCCGGCCGGCTTTGCGATCTCCTCCAGCCCGAGCAGGCCACAATAGAAAGCGCGCCCGGCCGCCTCGGCCCCGGCCGGGATGGTGATTTGGACGTGGTGGAGCCCGGTTACGGCCGGCAGTTCCGGCCGCAAGACCCGCTCCAGCTCCAGCTCATCGCGCAAGGGGATGCCGGCCTGGCCGACGGCCGGAATGCCCGGCTTGAGCCACCGGCTGAGGCTCAACTGGCCCGGCCGCAGCCCGGACAGACGGTAGCTGTTTCGCTGGTAGAAGCGCAGGGCATGGCTGTTGTCGTTCGTCGTGACGAGGTAGAGGCGCCGGCAGCCGGCGGCGCGGGAGATCTCCTCGACGGCCGCCAACAGGGCCGCTCCAGCGCCGCGGCCCTCCTCAAGGGCCAGCAAGCTCATCAGCTCGCACTCGCCCGCCTCGAGGCGGTAATGGAGCAGACCGATAGGCCGGCCGGCGACCTCGGCCACCAGGCCCGGCAACTCAGCCAGGTCAAAAGCCCGGCCTCGGGCGACCACAAAGTCCGCGCCCCAGGCCGCTTCCAGCAGAGGGCCAGCCCAGCCGCCATCGGCCGGCGTCAGCGGCCGGACGGCCGGCGCGGCTAGCGCCGGCGCGGAATCATCCATGCCCGATCCTGAGACTCGAAGCCGAGGTGAGGGTAATAGCTCATCGCCAGCGGCGTCGCCAGCAGCAGCAACATGCTCTCCTCGCCGATGACGGCCTGAACCTGGGCGACGATCTCCCGGCCGATACCCTGGCGCTGGTAGGCGCGCGCCACGGCCAGATCAGACAGATAACAGCAGAAGCTGAAATCGGTCAGCGCCCGGCCAACGCCCACCAGCCGCTCGCCGTCCCAGGCGGTGACGGTGACGTCGGCGTTATCCAGCATACGTTGGATGCGGGCCAGGTCGGCCACCGGCCGGGACAGGCCGGAGTCGCGGAATACCTCGGCCACAGCCGCGGCCGAGACGGGTAGGTTAACCTCGTAGGCGATAGCGGGGTTCATGCGGCCGGGGGATTTTACCCCATCGGCCGGCCACAAGCCTGCCAAAGGGTTATCGGCCCGGCGAGGCTAATCAGAGTGCTGCCCGATTGCCGCCATCTGGCCGGCTCTTGCGGCATCGCGGGCCGCAGCCTCAAAGTCCCAGCGGCCGATCAGGTGCAAGTCGCCAAACTCATGCCACAAATAGCGGCCGCGCAGGGCGGCCACGTAGGCCAGGGCAACGTGGCGCCGGCCGGCCAACGCCTCCAGCATTGCCAGGTGGCTGGCCTGGGGGTCGTGGAAGCCGGTCAGCAGGGCATTCACCAGCCGCAGGCAGCGCCCCGGCTCGACCAGCAGGTCGGTCCAGCCCTCGCCCGGCCGGGCCCGGCCGGCGCTGCTGGCGGCCGTCTCCAGGGCGCGCACCACTGTCGTGCCCACCGCCAGCACGCGCCGGCCGTGGGCACGGGGGAAGTTCACGGCTGCGGCCGTGGCCGGCGGCAGGCGGTAGTATTCGGGGTAGGGCGGCTCGCCCGCCTCCAGGCTGGCGACGCCGGTGTGCAGCAGCAGCGGCGCGACCTGGACGCCCTTGGCCACGAGTTGGGTGATGATCTCCGGCGTGAAGGCCCGCCCGGCCGAGGGCATCTCGGCGCTGCCAGCCTCGGTGGCGTACACGGTCTGGTAATAGGCGAGCGGCCAGGGCTGGGGGACGTAGTTGTAGCGAATCGGCCGGCCGTGGTGGGCCAGGTAGCTCTCCAGCCCGCCCGGCAGGTCGAGGCGCAGCGTCCACAGGCGGGCTCGGCGCCCTGCCGGGCTGAAGGGCGCCAGCAGCCGGGCCCGGCCGCCGGCCGGCAGGCTGAGCCACTCGCCGGCTTCGGCCGCGTAGAACGTCTCGCTCTTGCCGTCCTGCAGGCGGCGCAGCTCGGCCGTCCAGCCGCCGGCCGGGGTGCGACTCGACAGGCGCAACTCAAGGGCCGAGCCGTCGGCGCGGCGGGCAGGCACGGCCGCCGGCAGGGTGGCGCTGGTGTTAATCACCACCACGTCGCCAGCCGTCAGGTAGCTGGGCAGGTCACGAAAGGCGGCGTGGGCGACCCGGTCGCTGGCCGGGTCGGAGACCAGCAGCCGCACCCGGTCGCGGGCCAGGCCGCGGGCTTCGGGCGGCGCGGCCGCTTCGAGCGCGGCCGGCAGCTCGAAATCCAGGCTGGGCGCGGGCGCGAGTCTGGGGTGGGCGGCCGGAGCCGGCCGGAGCGGGGCCAGGGGGACCATCAGGCGGGCACCAACTCAGCTAGCTCGCGAGCCAGATAGCGGCCGCTCGGCCGCTCCCCTTCCAGGAGCGCCAGCAGGCCGGGCACGCTTTCCTCCGGCGGCGGCCGATCGCTGATGTCCTCGCCGGGGAACGCCTCCTGCTGCATTTGGGTGCGCATGTCGCCGGGGTCGGCCCAGTAGACGCGCCAGGCGGGGTTCTCGGCCGCCAAAATGGCCGAAAGTTGCTCGAGGGCCGCCTTGCTGGAGCCGTAGCCACCCCAGCCTTCGTACGGCTCGACGGCCGCATCGCTGGTGATGTTCACGACGGCCGCGCCCGGCCGGAGTAAGTCGGAGAGCGCCTGGATCAGCGCCAGGGGCGCAAAGACATTGGCGCGGTAGACCTGGTCAAGCTCGGCCGGCGGGTAAGCGAGCAGCTCCGGCTGGGGGCTGGGGCCGAGGTGGCTGGCGTTGTTGACCAGGGCGTCCAGCCCGCCCATGGCGCGGGCGGCGGTGGCCAGGGCGCGGCGGTGAGCCGGATCGGTCACGTCACCCGCCACGGCCGTCACCTGCGTCAAGGCCGACAGCTCGCGGGCGGCCTGCTCCAGCGCCGGCCGGCCGCGGCCGTCAATCAGCAGCCGCCAGCCGCGTTGGGCCAGGGCGCGCGCCCGGGCCAGCCCCAGGCCGCGCG
>JBOGUG010000147.1:0-7398 GCA_050696115.1 Promineifilaceae bacterium (SeqCode)
GCCTATGGCCCGGCCGCGGCCAAGATGCCCGCGCCACAAGACCGGCCATCAGGTTAGGAAATCACGCTCGGCTACGATGTGGGACGGGCTTCCAGCCCGTCAGCGGGCACCAGCCCGCGCCACAAAATAGGCGCCGGCCGGAATCGTGTGGGCACGTGGCAACTTGCCCCTACCCACATCCCCCACCGGCCGATAGTCCTGTTGCCGCCCGCCCCCGGCCGGCATAGAATCCGCTGTTACGCCCCTGTTCCGGGGCCAGTTGTTCTGCTCGCCTTTTTCACTATTTGCGGAGGGTGTCGTGATTGAGATCGGCGGTGTGCCCATTCAATTGCCCGACCAGCTCAGCCGCTTCGGCAACATCTACGTTTCGATGCTGCTGTCCATCATCCTGTGGCTGGTCATCATGGGCGTCATCCATTACGTCTACTATTTCATCGGCCGGCCGCTCGCCCGGCGTACGGTGCCCGACGTTGACGACACTATCCTGGAGGTGCTGCGCTTCCCGGTCTTGCTCATCGTCGGCGTCATCGGCGCGGCCAACATCCTGCGTATCCCGCCGCTGTCGGAGTCGCTGGACAATCTCGTCGTCCACATTCGGGACGCGGCCATCACCCTGCTGATCGTGCTGCTGGTGTGGCGCTTCTTCCGCGAGGTGATCCTGTATTACGGGGCCATCTACGCCGCCCGCACCGAGACCAAGATTGACGACGTGCTGCTGCCCATCGTGCACCAGCTCGGCCGGATCATCATCCTGTTAACCGGCTTCTATTTGGTGCTGCGCTATCTGGGGATTGACCTGACCGGCGTCTGGGTCGCCCTGGGCGGGGCGGCCTTCATCCTGGCCTTCGCCCTGCAAGACATCCTGTCGAACATCTTCAGCGGCATGTCGCTGATCGTTGACACGCCGTTCAAATATGGCGACCTGATCGAGCTGGCCGACGGCAAGACCTGCCGGGTGGAGCGCATCGGCGTGCGCAGCACCGAGTTGTACAACGTGGCCGACAACACGGTGATCTACATGCCCAACAGCAGCCTGGCCAACGAGCGCCTGCTGAACATCACCAAGCCGAACACCGACCTGCGGGCCACGATCAAAGTCAGCGCGCCGAACGACCGCGACCCTGGCGCGATCATCGAGGCCCTGGAGGAGATCGCCCAGAGCCATCCGAACGTCTTGTCACCCATCCCGCGTAAGATCGAACTGTTGGAGCGGCGGCTGGGCGCGCTTTACGCGGCCGCCTGCCGGCCGGCCGAAGGGCTGGTCAGCGACCCCAAGAGCTGGCAAAAGATGCACGACACGGCCGGCGAGCTGCTGCGCCTGGGCCAGGAGCACGAGCTGAACTTGGAAATTGACCGCCTGGAGGCCCAGCTAGAGACGCTGGCGATGCACATTGACGCCGTTGAGGCCGGCGGGCTGAGCCGGGCCGAGAAAGGCGAAATCGGCCAAGACCTGGCCGAGACGATGGCTCAGTTCGGCCGGGTTGCCCGCCAGACGTCACGCTGGCTGATGAGTGTGCGCTTCGTCATCGCCCGCCGGCTGCATTGCGACGATACAGTGTTCGAGCCGCTGGAGACGATCCGCAAGCGGGCCCACGGCTACATAGCCTACACCACGCGCCTGATCGGCAAGGAGATCCCGGTGGTAGGCAGCCTGCAGATCGGCCGGCAGCGGGAGCGCGAGATCAAGCAAGCCCTCCAACGTTACGCCCGCCGCTCGGGCTTCGAAGGCTTTGACGGCGGCTTCACCGACGCCGACATTCGCCTCGAGTTTGAGCTTTTGGTGCTCAACTGGAACCGGCGCCTGGTCATCCTGGAGCGCCGCCTGCGCCACCTGTACGACGAGTTGGAGCACGGCAACGAGCAGCGGCTAGACGACCGGGTACGTGACGTGGAGGATTGGATCCTCGCCCAGTTCAAGGAGACAACGCCCGACTGGAAGTACCCGACCGTTACCTTTACCTCGTTTGGCGAAGACGGGCTGGAGTTCCAGCTCCAGTTCCAGATTGACGACATCAGCCGGGAGCACGTCAACCGCAAGCCGCGGGTGGAGACGGAGCTGCGGCGCGAGGTGTGGGCGCTGCTGAACCCGAGCGCCAACGGGAGCCGGGCGGCCGGCGTGTAGGGCCGGGCCCCTGTGCCCGCCCTGGTTGCGGGCATCTTGCCCGCGGCCGGGCAGCCACGGAGGCTGTCCTTACGATGGGGCATTGCCATCAGCGCCTGTTGTTGACGCCCCCTATGGCTTGTGCTATGATTGCGCCTGAATCCGGCCGGCGGCCGGATCGTTTGTTGTTAGGCGTATACAGCCTAAAGACGAGGACCATTCGATCAGCACAACCAATTACCGCATAAACAGCCGGATCCGCACGCGCGAAGTGCGCCTGATTGACGCCGACGGCAGCAACCGGGGCGTCCTGACCACCGAAGACGCGATGCAAATCGCGCGCGAGGCTGGCATGGATCTGGTTGAAGTGGCCCCCAACGCCGAGCCGCCCGTGGCCCGAGTCATGGATTACGGCAAGTTCATCTACGAGAAGACCCGGCGCGATCGGGAAGCCCGCAAACACCAAAAGCAGGTCGAAGTCAAGACAATTAAGCTGAGCCCTAAGATCGCGAATTTCCACCGCTCGCTGAACGTCAAACGGGCGCGCGAGTGGCTGGAGGAAGGCAAGAAAGTCAAGGTTGTGGTGCGCTTTCGGGGCGGCGAAATCACTTACCCCGAAATCGGCCGCGAGCTAATGGATGAGGTCGCCAAGGATTTACACGACGTGAGCGCCATCGAGCAGCAGCCCAACATGGAAGGCTGGTCAATGACGATGCTGTTGACGCCCAGCAGCCATTCGGGCGCGCGGCCGGCAGTCAAGGAATAGGTTATGGCCCAGGCAACCAGGAAATTTAAGCTCAAGACGTATAAGGCGGCCGCCAAGCGCTTCCGCATCACCAAGAGCGGCAAGATCATGCGCACCAAGGGCGGCAAGAGCCACTTGCGGCGCAAGAAGTCTACCCGCGTGCTGCACGCCCTGCGGCGCGACCACGAGGTGACGGCGCCGGGCGCCAAGCGGCGCATCAAGCGGCTGGCCCCCTATCTGAAGAAGTACAAGGTGCACCCGCCGGCCTAGGCCCAGGCCAGGGCATGGCGCTCTTCGAGCCAACGACAATGGGGGCGGCTGCTCCCGCTTAGAGAGGACAGGGAATGCGTGTAAAGGGTGGGACGGTAACCCGACGCCGTCATAAAAAGATCATCAAGGCCGTTTCCGGCCAGTGGGGTACGCGCGGCCGCCTCTTCCGGCGCTCGAACGAAGCCTTCATGAAGTCCAACTGGTACGCCTACCGCGACCGGCGCGCCCGGCGGCGCGACTTCCGCCGGCTGTGGATCGCGCGCATCAACGCCGCCAGCCGCCAGAATGGCCTGTCCTACAGCCAGCTGATGCACGGCCTGAAGCTGGCCGAAGTGGACCTGGATCGCAAGGTGATGGCCGACCTGGCCGTGCGCGACGCGGCCGCCTTCGGCCAGCTTGTCGAGGTGGCCCGCTCGGCGCTGGCTTAAAAGATCCGAAAATGTCCCCAAAATGCCCCGCCGGTCACGTTGACAGCCCGGCCGGGGCGGCTATACTTCAGCCATGATTGGTGGCGCACGCCCCACACAACCTGTCGATTGGTTATGACGCACGCAGACCGCGTGCGTTTTTCATTTCCCGGCCCGCCAGGGCCAATCAAGGCCAAAGAGGAGACAGATATGGACTATGGGATGATTGGCAAGATCGAGAAGGCCAAGCTTTACGCCGAAGAGCGCGACCGGATCCATTTTGAGGATTTCCGGGTGCGCATCAACGGCGATAACAACAGCCATACCGTCACCTACCAGTCCGGCCGGTGGCACTGCGACTGCGACTTCTTCGCCACCCGCTCGGTCTGCGGCCACACCATGGCCATGGAGCGCGTGCTGCAACCGATGGTGACCGTGGGCTGAGCCCTTAAAGCCTGATCCTGACAATTCTAGCGCGCCCGGCCGCCAGGTCGGGCGCGTTTCTTGTATAATCAGGCGCCATGCGCCCCTTGAGCCTCCTCGGCGTTGATTTCGACCCCAAGCTGCTCGTCATCGCCCTGCTCAGCACCGTCGTGCCGATGCTGGATTGGTACGGCCACCGCCTGACGCCGATCAAGGCCTACGACCGGCTGATAATCTATTTCGTCTTGCCGCTGGCCGTCATCCTGCTGCTGTTCCGCGAGCGGCCGGACGCCTACGGCCTGCGCCTGGGCCAATGGCGGATTGGCCTGGCCTGGACGCTGGCGGCTTGCCTGCTGATGGCGGCCGTGCTCTGGTTTGTGGCCCACACGCCGGCCATGCAACGCTATTACAGCGCCAAAGCGCCGGCCGGCAACCTGTACCTGATCTACATCACGGCCGTTGACCTGTTCGGCTGGGAGTTCATGTGGCGCGGCTTCGCGCTGTTTGGGCTGGCGCGGCTGCTGGGCCCCGGCCCGGCCATTTTGATTCAGGCCATCCCCTTCGCCTTCATGCACCTGGGCAAGCCGGAGCTGGAGAGCTTCTCCACCTTCTTCGGCGGAGTGGCCTTCGGCCTGATCGCCTGGCACAGCCAGTCCTTCCTCTACCCTTTCCTGATCCACTGGTTCGTTTCTTCGTTCACGCAGCTCGTGGCCCGGCCGTGAGATGAGCCTTGAACTGACCATTGGCGAGATGGCTCACGGCGGGGCGGGCATCGGCCGCGACGCCGCCGGCCGGGCGGTGTTCGTGCCCTTCGTGCTGCCGGGCGAGCGGGTGGAGGTTGAGCTGACCGAGGAGCGGCCGCGCTACGCCCACTCCCGGCTGCTGCGGGTGATCGAGCCGGCCGGTGAGCGCGTCCCGGCCCCGTGTCCCCACTTTGGCCCCTGCGGCGGCTGCCAGTACCAGCACATGAGCTATGCGGCCCAACTGCGCTACAAGGCCGCCATCCTGCGCGACCAGTTGGAGCGGATCGGCCGGCTGCCCGACCCGCTGGTCCGGCCGGCCATCCCCAGCCCGGAGCCCTACGCCTACCGCAACGAGATGAGCTTCAGCCTGGCGGCCGAGGGGCAGCTCGGCCTGTGGTCGCCGGAGCAGGGGCGCGTCATCCCCATCCAGGTGTGCTTGCTGATCCGGCCGGAGCTGCTGGCACTGTACGAAGACCTCGATCTGGAGTTGGCTGGCCTGCGCCGGGCCAACCTGCGCAGCGGAGCCGGCGCGGAGTTGCTGCTGGCCTTGGAGGTGGACGACCTGGAGCCGCCGGCGCTGGAGGCGGACTTCCCGGTTTCGGCCGCGCTGCTGCTGCCGGACGGCACGGCCGCCAACCTGATCGGCGACAACTACCTGGCGCAATCGCTCAATGGGCGCGCCTTTCGCGTCTCGGCCGGCTGCCCGTTTTACCCCAACCCGGGCGCGGCCGAGGCGCTGCTCGAGGTGGTGCTGGCCCAGGCAGGGCTGGCGGCCGGCGAGCGCCTGCTGGAGCTATACAGCGGCGTGGGCGCCCTGACGGCCTTCCTGGCCCCAGCTGCGGACGAGGTGGTTTGTGTCGAAGCCAACCCGGACGCGGTGGCCGACGCGGCCGCCAACCTGGACGACTTCGCGCACATCAGCGTGTACCAGGGTGCGCCGGAGGCGGTGCTGCCTGGCCTGGCGTTCCGGCCGGACGTGGTCGTCCTCAGCCCGCCCCCGGCCGGGCTGCCGGTCGAGGTGGTGGACGAGCTGGGCCGGCTGCCGGCCGGGCGGCTGGTGTACGTCAGCGCCGACGCGGCCACGTTGGCCCGCGACGGCCGGCGGCTGGTCGAGAAGGGCTTTGGGCTGGTCGAGGCGCAGCCGGTGGACATGTTCCCGCAGCAGTACGCGGTCATGAGCGCGTCGCTGTGGGAGAGACGGCCGGGATTTGGGGATTAAGGGATTTATGATTGATAAGCCCCTCACCCATGGCACCTCTCCCCACTGGGGAGAGGGGAATGGCGGCCGAAATGCGGCCAAGATTTGGGGATTTTCGGTGTAGGGGTAAGGATGGCAGCGACGGGCGTGCGGCTGACGGCCGAGGACGAGGCGATGCGGGCCGGCCGGCGCGGCCCGGCGACCGAGATGGCTATGACCATCCTGTTGCCGATGGCCGAGATTTACGGCGCGGCCAAGCTGCTCGACATCAGCGCGGCCCATATTGACAGCGCCATATACATCGGCCCGGCCGGGCTGGAGTTCGCCGAGCGGCTGGCGGCCCTGGGCGGCCGGGTGGCCGTGCCCACTAGCCTGAACGTGAGCGGTCTGGACGAGCACGGCTGGCGCGAGTGGGCCGTGCCGCAGGAGTGGGCGGCCAACGCCCGCCGCCAGATGGTCGCCTACCAGCAAATGGGCTGCCGGCCGACCTGGACCTGCGCCCCCTACCAGGCCGGGGTCCGGCCGGCCTTCGGCCAGCAGATCGCCTGGGCCGAGTCGAACGCCATCGTCTTCGCCAACTCGGTTCTGGGGGCGCGCAGCGAGCGCTACCCCGACCTGCTCGACATCTGCTGCGCCATCACCGGCCGGGCGCCGGCGGCCGGCCTGCACCTGAGCGCCAACCGGGCCGGCCAACTCTTGCTGCGGCTGGCGGATGTGCCCCCGGCCGTGCAGGCCGACGACGCGTTCTATCCGGTGTTGGGCCACCTGGTCGGCCGGCTGGCGGGGGATGGCATTCCGGTCATCGCCGGCCTGGAGCATCAGCCGACCGAGGACCAACTCAAGGCGCTGGGCGCGGCGGCGGCTTCATCCGGCGCGGTGGCGCTCTTTCACCTGGTCGGCGTGACGCCCGAAGCGCCCACGCTGGCGGCCGCCTTTCAAGGCCGCCGGCCGGAGCGCGAAGTCGAAGTAACCTTCGCCGATCTGCGGGCGGCGCGGCAAGAGTTGAGCACCGCCGGCGGCGCTGCGCTCGACCTGGTGGTGCTGGGCAGCCCCCACTTTTCGCCGGCCGAGTTCGCCCAACTGGCGCCGCTGCTGCGCGGCCGGCGGGCCCACGCTGACGTGCGCTTTCTGGTGACCACCAGCCGGGCAGCGGCGCAACTGGCCGAGAAGGCCAGCCTGTTGGCCTCGCTGCGCGCCTTCGGCGGCCGGCTGACGGTGGACACCTGCATTCTGGCGTCGCCGATGCTGCCGCCGGAGATCAGGAGCTTGATGACCAACTCGGCCAAGTACGCCTACTATTCGCCCGGCCTGCTGGACGTCCAGGTGGCCTTTGGCAGCCTGGCCGACTGCGTCGAGTCGGCCGTGGCCGGCCGGGTGGTGCGCGACGAACGGCTGTGGAACGGTTGATCCAGGGCCAGGCGGTGGTGGCCGGCCGGGCGCGCGGCCGGGCGTTGGTGGCCGCCGAGCCGCTGTCCTTTTGGGGCGGCTACGACCACCGCACCGGCGAGATC
>JBOGUG010000148.1:0-11987 GCA_050696115.1 Promineifilaceae bacterium (SeqCode)
GTGATGCGCTCCGGCAGGACGCTGCGCCGGTATTCGGCCGGTTGGGCGTCGAACAGCTCCCAGCTGGGCATCGAAACCACCCGGGCCGGGATGCCCTTTTCCTTGAGCAGCCCCTGGGCCTCCAGGGCAATGTGCACTTCTGAGCCGGTGCCGATCAGGATGACGGCCGGGTCCTTGACGTCGCTCAGCACGTAAGCCCCGCGCCGGGCGTTCTCGGCCGGCGGGTAGCGGCCGCGGTCTAGCGTCGGCACGTCCTGGCGGGTCAACACCAGCGCCAGCGGGCCGTCCTCCCGCTCCAGGGCCAGCTTCCAGCCGATGGTCGTCTCGGCCGCGTCGCACGGCCGGAAGAGGGTCAGGCCGGGGATGGCGCGCAGGCTCATCAGGTGGCCGATGGGCTGGTGGGTCGGCCCATCCTCGCCCAGGCCGATGCTGTCGTGCGTAAACACATAAATGACCGGCAGGCGCATCATGCAGGCCAGGCGCAGCGTCGGCCGCAGGTAATCCGAGAAGATCAGAAAGGTGCCGCCGTAGGGGCGAATGCCGCCGTGCAGCGCCATGCCGCTCAGCATGCCGCTCATGCCGTGCTCGCGGATGCCAAAATGGAAATAGCGGCCGGAGAAATCCTCGTGCGTCAAGTTGTCGGCCCCCTTGGGCAGGGTCTTGTTGGAGGGCGTCAGGTCGGCCGAGCCGCCCACCAGTTCAGGGATGTTCTTGGCTAGTTGATCGAGCACCTTGCCGGAGGCGTTGCGCGTGGCGATGGCCTTGCCGGGCTCAAAGGTGGGCAGGTCGTCATCCCAGCCGGCCGGCAATTCGCGCCGCAGGCTGCGCCTGAAGCGGGCCGCCAGCCGCGGGTGGGCCTCTGCGTAGGCCGCCAACCGCCGCTCCCACTCCGCCTCCAGGTCGGCCCCGTGCGCGCCGACGGCCCGCATCGCCTTCAGGGCCTTGTCGGGCACATAGAAGAGCGGCTCTAGCGGCCAGCCCAGGTTCTGCTTGGCCAGCCGGACTTCCTCCTGGCCCAACGGCTCGCCGTGCGCCTTGGCCGTATCCTGGCGGTTGGGGCTGCCGTAGCCGATGTGGGTGCGGCAGGCGATTAACGACGGCCGGGCCTGCTCGGCCCGCGCCGCGCGGATGGCGGCCTCGACCGCGGCCGGGTCGTGGCCGTCCACCCGCTGTGCCTGCCAGCCGTAGGCTTCGAAGCGCTTGAGCACGTCGTCGCTGTAGGCCAGGGCGGTCGGGCCGTCAATGGTGATGTGGTTATCGTCGTAGAAGACGATCAACTTGCTTAGCCCCAGATGGCCGGCCAGGGCAAAGGACTCGTGCGACACGCCTTCCATCAGGTCGCCGTCGCTGACGATCACGTAGGTGTAATGATCCACGATGAGGTGATCTTCGCGGTTGAAATGGACCGCCAACCAGCGCTCGGCGGCCGCCATGCCGACGGCGTTGGACAGCCCCTGGCCCAGCGGGCCGGTCGTGGTGTCCACCCCGGCCGTCACAAACGACTCCGGGTGGCCGGGCGTCTTGCTGTGCAGTTGGCGGAAGTTCTTGATCTGTTCCAGCGTCATCGGGTAGCCGGTCAGGTAGAGCAGGCTGTAGAGCAGCATGGAGGCGTGGCCGGCCGAGAGCACAAAGCGATCCCGGTCGGGCCAGTTGGGGTTGGCCGGGTTGAACTTGAGGAACTTCGTCCACAGGACGGTGGCCACGTCGGCCAGGCCCATCGGCGTGCCGGGGTGGCCTGACTCCGCCTTCTGGACCGCGTCCATAGCCAGGCCGCGGATGGTGTTGGCGATCAGGTCGTGTTGCGACATGGTTTGCAGGGCGTCCGGCATGTGGCTTCTCCGTGTTCGTGCTGGCGACGACTGTATGGCTCCGGCCGTTGCCTAGCTTAGATCGCTTTGGCGTGGTTGGCAATGCGTCTCCCGTGACATGAAGGCGCCGGCCTGGTATGAACTGCCCCGCACTAGGGCAGAACGAAGCTAGGGACGGGGGCGCACGGTAAATCTGAGCGGACTTTTCTCCACGAGCTTTCGAATGGCTCAGTGATGTCTTGGCGGTCCAAGATGACGGCGAAGTGCGCGAGCCAATGCCTGATCAGGTCGGCCTTGAGTTTTTGGCCCTGGCGGTGAACGATGCCCTCGATATCGCGGAGGTCCTGTGGCCGGCCGGCCACTGCCTTGCAGATAATCAAATCCTCGGCCGAACAGATTCGCAGCGCTTTACCAGGCTCAACCTCTACAGCGACCGCCCGCTGCATCACCTCATCTTCGTAGCCCGGAAGTCCAAGCGCAATGTCGAGCGGCAGGCCATTACTGGCCGTGACGAGAATGACCCGATTGCGCCGGGCAAAGGCGAGGGCATCATCCAGCCGGGCAGGGAAATGGTTGAGTACGCGCCGAAGTAAGGCATCTAGTTCGTCTAGCGGTGCAGCTACCGTAATGTCAATGTCCCGCGTAAGGCGGGGCTCGCCCCACTGCTGGACAGCCATCCCGTCGATAATCGCATAGGAAACGCCGAGGTCGCCGAAGAATTGGTGTGCTTCCCAGGCCGCCTCTTCAAAACCGTTCACAGCCAGCCTTGCGACTCTGCCAGGCGCTGCATGGCGCGGCGCACAACGAGGGTGGACTCGATGCGCCACAGCTCGTACGCTTCCCGCTCCTCATCCGGCGGCTCGTACCTAACCCCGGCTTCAACAAGCTGGTCAAAGATCGCGCGGGCCTGTTCGTCTGTCATATGCGCCAGCCGGGCCATCCGTTCGGCTCGCAAGTATTCGTCGGCGCGGGCGTAACCGGCCACCGTCTCGCGGACGGCCTCGCGCATGGCGCTGGAGAAAGGGGAGGCCTCTTTCATGAGGCCGGAGTATAGCATACCCAGCTTAGACCTCATGGGTCTTAGCAGGTGCCTGAGGTCTAAGGGGTGAGCACTAATTGGCGTGATTCGCAATATGGCGCTGTCAAGCGGGCTTGGACAAAGCGGCCCGGCCGCTGCGCCGCCCCTCACCCCGGCCCTCTCCCAGCGGGGAGAGGAGGATAGGCGCGGCCGCTTCGTCCCCTCTCCCTTTCAGGGAGAGGGCTAGGGTGAGGGTAGGATGCCCGCGTCGCTCGCCAGCTTCGCCGACGCGGAATTAGATCAGGTGCTGAGTGCCCTGGGTTTTAGTGGGTGGCGTGGTGGCTGAGCCAGAGCCGATGAACGGCTTCAAAGAGACCGTGGGCTGTACTAATTATGGTTTCCGCGATAGAATTGTAATAAGAGCGCGGTTTATTATCGAGAACCGTGATAAAGGATGGGTTGATTGCACCCGGACGATTTTCGCGATAGCACGGCCGGCAGGGTCATCCGGACGCCCCAGAATTATTGGGCTTTCGTGCCCAGTCCGCTGCCACCCAGGATTGAGTGGACGCCGGGCCTGGTATCCCTGCTCTCCGAAGCCGATCGATCGCTGGGGGAGCTGGCCGGCCTGGGCGGAACCCTGGCCAATCCCCATCTCCTGGTTCGGCCGTTCATCCGGCGCGAAGCCGTCCTCTCCTCGCGCATTGAGGGCACGCGCGCATCCCTGGCCGACTTGTACCTGGGTGAGGCGCTTCAGATGACGCTCTTCGAACTGCCTGATGACGTGCGCGAAGTCCACAACTACGTCGAGGCCATGGAGCACGGCCTGAAGCGCCTGGAGCAACTCCCCGTGAGCTTGCGGCTCATTCGCGAGTTGCATGCCACCCTGCTGGAAGGAGTACGGGGCGAAAGGCTCACACCGGGCGACTTTCGTACAGTCCAAAACATCGTTGGCCGGCCGGGCGATACCCTGGCGACGGCCGCTTTTGTGCCGCCACCACCGGCCGAAATGCTAGCAGCTCTCGATGCGCTGGAGCGCTTCCTGCACGCGCCCTCCAACCTGCCGCCGCTGGTCCGGCTGGCGCTGATCCATTATCAGTTCGAGGCCATTCACGCGTTCCTGGACGGCAACGGCCGCGTCGGGCGGTTGCTCATCAGCCTGCTGTTGTTCGCCTGGCGTTTACTGCCTCAGCCTCTGCTCTACTTGAGTGCCTACTTCGAAGCCAACCGTGCGCTGTATTACGAGTGCTTGCTGCGCGTCAGTCAGGCGGGGGAATGGGCGGAATGGCTGGCTTATTTCTTGCGCGGCGTGCACAGCCAGGCGGCCGACGCCACGGCGCGGATCGGCCGCCTGCAGGCGTTGCGGGAGGCCTATCGCCAACGCTGGCAAAGGGCCCGCTCAGCTGCCCGCCTGTTGCAACTGGTGGACTTGCTTTTCGAGCGGCCGGCCCTGTCCATTCGCGAAGTCAGCCGGGCGCTGGGCGTCGGCTACCCGACCGCCCAGAGCTACGTGGACCGGCTGGTGGCGGCCGGCATTCTGCGGGAGATCACCGGCCGGGCCCGCAACCGTCTCTACCGGGCCGACGAGATCCTGGCGGCCATTGACGCGCCGCTGGAGCGGGCGCCGACATGAGCGAGACGATGGTCGCCAACGCGCCCGACCGCTGCGCCGCCCCTCGCCCCGGCCCTCTCCCAGCGGGGAGAGGAGGATAGGCGCGGCCGCTGGCCGGCTAGCAGGCTCCGGCGATGTCGCCGTGGGCCAGGTGGGCCGAGACGGCCGCTTCGCCGACGCTGATGGTGTGGGCGTTGGCCGGGTTGCCCGGCGGCCGGTGGCAAAGCGTCACCTGAGCCTGGCCCGCGCCAGCATTGTCCTCGTCGTCATCGCCACCGTTCTCGTTGGCGTCGTCCTCAGCATCTACATCGTCCCGGTCGTCCGCAGCGTCATCCGCTTCGTCTAAGGGGTCCAGGTCGCACGCGCCGGCGATGTCGCCGTGGGCCAGGTGGGCCGAGACGGCCGCTTCGCCGACGCTGATGGTGTGGGCGTTGGCCGGGTTGCCCGGCGGTATGTGGCACAGCAGCGCCTTATCTTCGCCGCTGTCGTCACGCTCGTCATCCTCGGCCGGTTCTAGCACGCGGATGGTGGTCACGGGTTGGCCGTCGCGCAGACAGGTTGTGATGCGCAGCAGAGAAAGGGGCGCGACTTCGCCCTCAATTTCCTCGGCCTCGGCCAGATCCAGGCGCGTGCCGTTGTGCAAGACGATGTGATCCTCGCCCACGTCGGCCGCCGCGGCGACTACGGTCACGCACTCCTGGCCGGCCTCAAGCTCGGCCGGCAGGTCAAAATCGTCACGCTCGGCCAAGGCGGGCAGCAGCAAGGCGGCCGGCAGCGGGATGATCCGGTCGGCAACCAGCTCGCCCTCCGGCGTCAGGTGGCCCTGCACGTAGACCTCGTCGCCCACTTCAATACCGGCTGGGATGGCCGTGCCGGCGTGGACGCTGAAGCTCCGGCCGGCGACGATCCAGACGCCGCCCATCTGGGTGACCGTGCCCTGGCCGAAGACCAGGAAGTTGGCTATTGGCGGCGTCTGGCCGGCGCTCAGCAGCAGGGTCTTGCCGGCCGATAAGGGGTAGCTCTGGCCGCCACTCTGGGACAGGGCCAGCCCCTGGCTGACAGTGACGCGCGCGCTGGCTGCCTCGCCTTCGGCCGCGGCCGGCAGCCAGATCGAGAAGACGGCGTCGTCGGCGACGATAACGGCCGCTGGCGTCGTCACTTCGTAGAGCACATCGGCATCCTCTTCCTCGGCCACGACGTGGCGGGTTTCGCCCCGGCGCTGCTCGAGCCGCACCATACGGCGCTTCGGCTCGGAGCTGGACTCCAGGGCGCGGATGGTCACCTCGGTGTCAGGGCCCAAGAAGAGGCGGCTGTCGCCGCCGAAGGTGAGCCAAGCCCGGCCGGCCGGCCCCGTGCGCAGGCTGTCGCCGGCCGAGATGGCCTGGCCCTGGCGGGTGGCGCTCCAGTCGTCGCCGCCATCGGCCGGCTTCAGGCTGACCTCGCCCTCGGCCGCGCTGATCAGCGGCTCGCCGGCCGCCAGGGCCAGGAAGGGGTTGCCGCCCTCGGCGCAAGCCGTGAGCAACAGCAGGCCGAGCAGCAGGGCCAGCAGGCCCCAGGCCGGCCGGAAGGCGCTAGCCCGATTCATCCGGGGCTGGCGGTGTTCGATCTTATGGCTGTGCATGGGAATAACCTCCTCTGGAATCCGGCCGAGCTTGGCCGGTCGGACCAGACAGGTCAGTAAGCAATCGCCAGGGTAGCACGGCCGGCGGCCGGCCTGCATGGGGTCATTCCCTATGCTTGGCGGCCAGCAGCCCCCATTACTCCGGCCGCAGCCACTTACGCCCGCGCGGCTCCCGGCTGCACGCCGGCCGACCGCCTATAAATTAGGTGATAGCGCGCTGGCGGTTGAAAGGGTAAGATTTCCCCCGCAAATCAACTTGAGCTGGCCTAACTTAACCGGCGACAATTGAACCACAATCACGGAGGGATTCCCATGTCTGCATCCAAGTTCATTCGGATGGCTGCTTTGGCGTTGGTCGCCGCCGCCGGCCTGTGGCTGGTCTTCGCAGCCGCCTCGGGGCCGGGGCCCGACAGCGCCGCCCGCCAGGGGGCCCTGTTGGCCCTCGGCCCGGCCCAAGGCCGGAGCGCGGCCGCAGCCGGCGCCGTCAGCGACGCCCCGGTCGCCCCGGTGGTCGTTGACCTGGCCGAGGTCGCCCCGGGCCAATACGACCCCAACAACCAGTATGACCGCTGGCTGCGGGGCGAGATCGAGTTCGAACACGAGGGCATCGTCAGCGAGGAGCAGATGGCGGCTTTGCAAGCCGCCTCGCTGGAGCTCCGGCCGAGCGACGGCGTCCAGCAGGCGGCCGAGGGGTCGCGCGCGCCCGTGCCGGGCGTGGCCTTCGACAGCCTCGACTTCACCCAGTGCTGCGGCGGCGGCGGCAACGTCCCGCCCGACCCGGAGTTGGCCGTCGGCCCGAACCACGCCATCGCCGTGGTCAACGTGGCCTTTGAGATCTACAGCACCAACGGCAACGTGCTGGTGCCGGCGACGACCTTCGCCAGCTTCATGAGCGGAAACCCGAACTGCACCGGCGTCTTCGACCCGAACGCGCTGTATGACGAGTCGGCCGACCGCTACATCCTGGGCATTGACGCCGATGGCGCAGGTTATTGTTTGGCCGTCTCCCAGACGGGCGATCCGACCACAACATGGAATCTGTATTTCTTCCCCACCGGCAGCAACTTCTTTGACTACCCACATGCCGGTGTGGGCAACGACGCCATTTACATGGGAGCCAATATCTTCTCGTGCAACATCTTCACGTGCTCCTTCCTCCGCTCCCAGGTGTGGGCCTTTGACAAGGCTGAGATGTACGCCGGCCAGCCGGCCTCCTTCGTCACCCGCAACCTGGCCACCAGCGAGGACACGCCCCAGCCGCTCAACCTGCACGGCTGGGCCCAGGGCACCTGGCCGGCCGGCGGCCCGCACTACTTCTTCACTGAGACCAACTACAACGGGGCCACCTACAGCGTCTTCTCCTGGAACGACCCCTTTGGGGCCGACACCTTCGTCAACGAGGGCACTGTGGACCTGGTGAACGCGACGGGCGTGTCGGCCGGCATGCCGGTGAACGTGCCTCAGTCGGGCGGCCAGACGGTCCAGGCCAATGACTTCCGGCCGCAGGACTTTGAATTCCGCAACGGTTTCGCCTGGTCGGTTCAGACCATCGCCTGTAACCCCGGCGGGGGCACGGTGGACTGCATCCGCTGGGCGCAAATTGACCCGGCCGCGGCCGCCGTGGTGGACGCCGGCGTCTACGCCAGCAGCGGCCAATACCGCTTCTTCGGCGACCTGGCGGCCAACCACTGCAACGACATGGCCGTGGGCTACACCAAGTCGAGCAGCAGCATGTGGCCCAGCATCTGGTACACCGGCCGCGAAAGCGACGACCCGGCCGGCAGCTTGCAGGCCGAGGCCCAGTTGAAGGCCGGCGAGCTCACCTACACGGCCTTCGACAGCGCGCCGCGCCGCTGGGGCGACTACACCGAAATGACCATTGCCCCCGACGGCGAGACGTTCTGGTACCTGGGCGAGTACAGCAAGAACACGGGCACGACCCAGGGGCGCTGGGGCACCTACATCGGCTCCTTCAGCTTCCCCGACTGCGATGCCGGCGGCCCGCCGCCCACGCCCACCCCGACCCCGCCGCCAGGCCCGTCGCCCACGCCGACAACCGTCCCGCCCACGCCGACCCCGACGGCCACCCCGCCGCCGGCCAGCAGCATGCACGTGGGCGACCTGGACGGCTTCGGCACCAACGACGGCCGGCGCTGGGATGCCAGCGTAACCGTCTCGGTGCACGACGCCAACGACAACCCGGTGGCCGGGGCGACTGTCAAGGGCCGCTGGAGCAACGGCGCCAAGGGCACCGGCTCCTGCGTCACGAACGCCAGTGGCCAGTGCAGCATTGACAAGCAGAATATCTCGGACAACCGGGCGAGCGTGACCTTTACTGTTGAGGAGGTCAGCGACGGCGTGCACACCTACCAGCCGGCCGACAACCACGATCCGGATGGCGACAGCACCGGCACGGTCATCGTCGTGTCCCAGCCGTAAGCTCACGCCAAAAGTCGTTTGCTTCTCGTAACCTCCCGGAGGCCTTGAGCCTCCGGGAGGTTTTTTTGTTCATCTTGCCCGAAGGCGGCCGATGCGCTATGAATGGCACATGCTGGACTTGAAGGCGCCGGCCGGGAGGGCGCTGCGGCTGCTGCTGGCGCTTGGCGTACTATTGCCGATTTACGGCCCCTGGCTGGACGGCAATTTCGCCGCCCGCCAGCCGGCGCACGACCACCTTTTCCTGGGCGACGCCAATCCCCATCATGGCCACTCCCACGACGCCCCGGCCGCGGCCGGCGAAAACGGCTGCCTGGCGGCCTGTAGCGTGGTCGTCAACCTGCCGGGCCAGGATCTGGCGCCCCACCTGCGCGCCCTGAGCTTCGACCTGGGCGCGCCGGACGGGCCCGCCTTTGAGCCGGCGCAAAGCGGCATCGCCTTTCCACTTCTGGTGAGGCTGGCTGCGCCCGGCCGGATTGATTTACCCGCGCCGGACCAACCTCCACGACCCACCTAGCGAGCCGAGCCAATGTGCCCTTATAGGCGCTGGCCTTGGGCCCCCTGCGGGCCCTGGGCGGCCGGCGCTCCAGCCTTTTCGGGTGCGTCCGGGCCGGCGCAGTGGCCGGCGCGGCTGCATCGTCAGACGCAGTTAATCGTGGAGAAATCTCAGATGTCAAAATCACAGCGACTCATTCTTGGGTTGATAGCCTTGCTGGCTGGCTGGCTCTTGGCCGGCGCTGGCGCCGCGCTGGCCCACGAATCGCGGCCGGTGGGCGAGTTCGAGTTTGTGGTCGGCTTTCGCCAGGAGCCGGCCTTCGAGGGCCAGCCGAACGGGGTTGAGCTGCACATCCGCGTGCCGGCCGGGGAGGGCGAAGAGCCCACGCCGGTCGAAGGCGCGGCCGAAACGCTCCAGGTGGAGGTGACTCACCTGGACAGCGGGGTAGCCCAGGTGATGGGCCTGCGGGCCGTCTTTGGCGAGCCGGGTCGTTACACCAACGACTGGATCCCGACGGCGCCCGGCGCCTATCGCTTTCATTTCACCGGCCAGGTAGGCGACCTGGCAGTAGACGAGGTTTTCGAATCGTCTGAGGAGACCTTCGGCAGCGTGCAACCGGCCGATGATCTCTACTTTCCCGAGCCGGTGGCCCAGCCGCGCGAGCTCGAAAGCGCCGTCCGGGGCGCCCAGGAGACAGCGGCTGAGGCCCTGGCGGCCGGCGAAGCGGCCCAGAGCCGGGGCAACCTGGCGCTGGCGGCCGGCGCGGCCGGGCTGCTGCTCGGCGCAGCCGCGCTGGTCGTTGGCCTGCGGCGCAAGGCGGCCTGAGGCGGCAGGGTCATCACCAAAGCTGATGGGGAGGGCATTCGATGGATGGTCTGGCAGGAGAAGGACTGTGAAGAGTGTGATTCATCAACTTCGCATCTACGAGATCTTCGACGGCAACAAGGAAGCCTTCCACCAGCGGTTTCGAGCGCACGCCGTGCGCATAATGGCGCGGTATGAGTTCGAGATCGTGGCGATATGGGAATCGCGCCAAGGGACTCGAACGGAGTTCGTCTATCTGCTCGAATGGCCGGACGAAGCGACGATGAAGGACCGCTGGGCCAGGTTCCTGGCAGACACAGAATGGATTGAGATCAAGCGAGCCACAGGAACGGTTCAGGGGGCATTGGTCGGCGAGATCGCGGATCGGACGCTGAAACTAACAGACTACTCGCCACGGAGGGTGCTGGCGAAGTGATGGACGACACTTGTTTGATGCCGTGCTAGGGCGCGGCCGGCCGGGCCGGTTGGCGGTCATCCTGCTGGCTGCCGGCCTGTTGTTGGCCGCCGGCCGGGCCGAGGCTCACGGAGGCATCGTGCGCTCCGAGCCGGCCGCCAACGCCAGCCTGGAGGCGGCCCCGGCCCGGGTCTCCATCTGGTTCACCGAGCCGGTGGAGCCCGGCCTGAGCCGCATCCAGGTGTTGGACGCGGCCGGGCAGGGGGTGGACGGCGGCGACGGCCAGGTGGAGCCGGCTGAGCCCACCCGCCTCAGCGTCGGCCTGCCCAGCCTGCCGGATGGGGCCTACACCGTCGCCTGGCGCAACGTCTCGGCCGTGGACGGCCACGCGCTGGAGGGCGTTTTCCGCTTTGGCGTGGGCGTGGCGCCGCCGGCGGCCGGGCCGGAACAGCCGGCCGGGCCGCTGTTCACGTCGCCCTTCGAGCCGCTGGCGCGCTGGGCGGTGCTGGCGGGCATCCTGGCCATCATCGGCGGCCTGACTTTCGAATTGGCCGTCAGCGAGCCGGCCTGCGCGGCCGAACACCCGCGCCTGCGCCGGCGGCTGGCCAACCGCAGCCTCAACCTGGTCTGGCTGGCCATGCTGCTGTTCTTCCTCGGCTCGCTGGGCCAACTCTGGCTGCAGACGGCCAACGCGTATGGCCTGACGGCGGCCGAGGCGCTGGGCCGGCCGCTGCTGGAGACCGTGAGCGCCACCGGCTGGGGCCGGCTATGGGCCTGGCGCATGGGCTTGTTCCTGCTGCTGCTGGCCGTGCTGCCGCTTTCGCCCCAGCTGAACGCCGGCCGGGGCTGGGGCGCCAGTTGGGAGCGGCAGCGCGAGGCGCTGGGCATCCTGGTCGGCGCGGGGATACTGCTGACTCTGACGCTGGTCAGCCACGCGGCGGCCGTGCCGGAGCTGCGGGCAGCGGCCGTGGCCAACGATTTCCTGCACCTGCTGGCTTCGTCAGTCTGGGCCGGTGGGCTGCTGCACTTTGCCCTGGCGACTCCGCTGGTGCTTGGCAGCCTGGCGGGTGGCGAGCGGCGGGCGCTGCTGGCCCGGCTGACGCCGAGCTTTTCGCGCCTGGCGATTGTCAGCGTTGCCAGCCTGATCCTGACCGGCCTGTTCGCCACCTACGTCCAGGTGACGACGCTGGCAGCCCTCAACACGCCCTACGGCCGGACGCTGCTGGCCAAGCTGGCCCTGGTGGCGGTGCTGCTGGCGCTGGGGGCCGGCAACCTGCTGATCGTCAGCCCGCGCCTGGACCGACGCGACGGGGCCGGCGGCCGGCTGCGCGACACGGTGCGCGCCGAGGCGGGCCTGGTGTTGGTCGTGCTGCTTCTGGCGGCCGCCCTGAGCGCCATTCCGCCGGCCCGCCAGACGCTGCGCCCCGCCCCGGCCGCGGCCGGGCCGTTCGAGGCCAGTGACGAGGGCACGACGGTGGCACTGACGGTTGAGCCGGCCGAGGCGGGCACGAACAGCGTCACAGCCGTGCTGAGCGACAGGCGCGGCGAGCCGATCGCGGACGCCTCCGGCGTGAACCTGACGCTGCGCTACCTGGATGGCGAGCTACCGCCTTTGCAGGCCGAGGGCCATGCCGACGCGGCCGGCGTCTACACTTTTCACGGCCTGGCGTTGAGCGTCGCCGGCCGCTGGCAGGCCGAGGTGCGCGTGATCCAGCCAGACGCTTTTGACGCCGAGACCCGCTTCAACTTTGAGGTGGGCCCGGCCGGCGCGCCGGCC
>JBOGUG010000149.1:0-6197 GCA_050696115.1 Promineifilaceae bacterium (SeqCode)
CGGTCGGCCGGGCAGTGATGGCCCTGGCCCGCGAGCGCGGCCTGGCCCTGGCCGAGAGCAGCGCCTTTCGCGCCGCCACCGGTCAGGGCATCGAAGGGCAGGTGAACGGCCGGACGATCCTGGTCGGCAATGCGCGCTTCCTGGCCGGCCGGAGCAACGGCGCCCTGGCCCAGGCCGAAGCCCTGAGCGCCCGGATGGAGCAGGCCGGCCAAAGCCCGGTTTTGGTGGCCGCCAGCCAGGACGGCGGGCCGGCCGAATTGCTAGGCGCGCTCGGTGTGGCCGACGCGCTGCGGCCGAATGCGGCCGAAACCGTGGCCCGGCTTAAGGCGCTTGGGGTCGAGCGGGTCGTCATGCTGACGGGCGACAACGCCCAGGTGGCCGGGGCGATTGCCGCCCAGGCCGGCGTGGACGACTATTTTGCCGACCTGCTGCCGGAGGCGAAGCTGGAGGTCTTGGGCCGGTTGCGGGCGCGCTATGGGCCGGTGGCGATGGTGGGCGACGGCGTCAACGACGCCCCCGCGCTGGCGGCGGCCGACTTGGGCATCGCCATGGGCGCGGCCGGCAGCGATGTGGCCCTGGAGACGGCCGATGTCGTGCTCATGGCCGACGACCTGGACAAGCTGCCCTACGTCATCGGCCTCGGCCGGCAGACGCGCCGCACCCTGATGCAAAACCTGCTCTTCGCCTTCGCCGTGATGGCTGGGCTGGTGGCCGGCGTGCTGGGGCTGGGCCTGGCTTTGCCGCTGAGCGTGCTGGGCCACGAAGGCAGCACCGTGCTGGTTTCGCTCAACGGCCTGCGGCTGCTGGGCTACAAGGCCTAGGCGGCCGCGCTTGGGGCGCGGGCAGCGCCGGGGCTCGGTTTGGAGCCGTCCGCAGGTTGGTTACAATGGTGGTTCGTAACGTGCTTCAGGAGGTCAGAGGGCGTGGCAGAGAGCGAAATCAGCAAGCTACAGGGCCAGCGCACGGTCGCCATCAACGAGCCGCGCCAGCGCCAGATCGAAGACGTCGAAACGCCAGCGGCCGAACACGCCGCGGCCCTGGCCCGGATCAAGGCCGGCCTGGCGACGAAGGTGCGCATCTTCGTCAGTTATGACAGTTGCCCGGCGTGCAAGAAGGTCGAAGGGGCTTTCGCCTTCGAGGCCGTGCCGGCGCTGCCGGTCGAAGGCTGCTCCCACCCGTCCGGCTGCCGCTGCAAATACGCGCCAGTTCTGGATCTCTATGGGCCATAAGCCGGCCGGCGCGGCCGCGCCCCGGCTGACCCCCTCCTTTTAAGGCCGGCCGCCATGCGCCTCCTCAAGCTGCTGGCGCGCCTACTGCTGGGGTTGATCCTGTTGCTGGTGCTGGGGCTGTTAGTTGTCGGAGCGGCGCCCCTGGCGGGCGACCCGGCCGTCGCGCCGGCCGATTACGGGGCCGGCGCCCGCAGCGTCGAGCCGTCGCTCTCCGGCCTGCAGCGCGAGTTTCCGCCGCTCAACGAGCCGGCCGACAACCCCAGCACGCCAGCTAAAGCTGAACTCGGCCGGCTGCTTTTCTTCGACCCGCTCCTCTCGGCCGGCAACGACATCGCCTGCGCCACCTGCCACCACCCCGACCTGGGCTTCGCCGACGGCCGGCCGCTGGCCGCTGGGGCGGGGGGTGAGGGCCTGGGGCCGGCGCGGGTGGGCGGCGTCAGCCTGGCCCGCCACACGCCCAGCCTGTGGAACGTGGGCTACGCCTCCAGCCTGTTTTGGGACGGCCGGGCGGCCAGTCTGGAAGAGCAGGCGCTGGTGCCGCTCGCCCACCCCGACGAGATGGGCGCGGCCGACACGGCCGCTTTGGTGGCCGAATTGCGCGCCATTCCCGAATACGTGGCCCTGTTTGAGGCCGCCTTCGGGCCGAGGTCGGAACCCGTCAGCCTGGAAAACAGCCAGCGCGCCCTGGCAGCCTTTGAGCGGTCGCTAATCAGCCGGGACAGCCCCTTCGACCGCTACGCAGCCGGCGACTTTGAGGCCCTGACCAACTCGCAGCGGCGCGGGCTGGCGGTCTACCGCTCGGCTGCCACCCGTTGCTTCGAATGCCATCAGGCGCCCACCTTCGCCAGCGATACTTTCCGCGTCAGCGGCGTGCCGGCCGCGCCGGGCGCGCCGGCCGACCCCGGCCGGGCGGCTGTCGCCAACGACGCCCCGGCCGGGGCGTTCAAGGTGCCCAGCCTGCGCAATGTGGCCTTAACCGCCCCCTACATGCACAACGGCGCCTTCGCCAGCCTGGAGGAGGTCATCGCCTTCTACGCCCAGGGCGGCGGCCGGCCGCATGGGGCGGCCAATGTAGACAGCTTCGTCCAGGGCTTTACGCTCAGCGATCAGGAGCGGGCAGACCTGATCGCCTTCCTGCTGGCCTTGAGCGACGAGAGCCAGCTGCCGCCTGTGCCGGAGCAGGTGCCTTCGGGATTGCCGGTTGTCAGCCGGCTAGACAGCCCCGCCCGCGCCATCGTCGCCCAGACCAACCTGCCCCCTGGGCCGGCCGCGGCCCCAGGCCGCCCGGCGCGCACGATCCGGCTGCTGGCGGGCGAGAGCATCCAGTCGGCCGTGGATCGGGCCCGGCCGGGCGACACGGTCGAGGTGCCCTTTGGCGTCTACTCAGAGCGGGTGGTGGTTGACATGAGCGACATCAGCGTGCTCGGGCTGCCCAACGCGGCCGGCGAGTGGCCGCTGCTCGATGGGGGCGGCCGGCTGACGGAAGGGGTGATCGCCTCCGGCAACAACATCCGCATCGGCCGCTTCCGCCTGCGCGACTACACCGAAAACGGCATCCTGGTCGAGGGCGCCCGCGGCGTCCACCTGCACGACATCCGGGCCGATAACACCGGCATCTACGGCGTCTACCCGGTGCAGAGCAGCGACGTCCTGATCGAACGGCTGGCCGTGAGCGGCGTGGCGGATGCCGGCATCTACGCCGGCCAGTGCGAAAATGTCGTCGTGCGCGACAGCCAAGCCACCGGCAACGTCATCGGCATCGAGCTGGAAAACACGGTGGCTGGCGAGGTCTACAACAACGAAGTCAGCGGCAACACGGTCGGCATCTTCATCGTCGTCCTGCCCAACCTGACTTCCAAGGTCTCGCTGGACACGCGGGTATACGCCAACCGCGCCCTGGCCAACAACCTGGACAATTTCGCCCCGGCCGAGGCCACGGCTGCGCTGCTGCCGCCTGGCCTGGGTATCTTGCTGCTGGGGGCTGACGAGGCCGAGGTGTACGCCAACACGGTCGAGGACAACCGAAGCGCCGGCATCGGCGTCTACAGCCTGCTCAGCACGGGCGCCTTTGAGGCGCTGGACGTGGGGCCCAACCCGGAGCGCAACTGGCTGCACGATAACCGCTTCGACCACAACGGCTACGATCCGGCCCCAGCCGTGGCCGAGCTGGGCGTCCCGACCGGCGACATCCTATGGGACGGCTCCGGGGTTGGCAACCGCTTCGACGAGCCGGACGCGCAGGGCAACTTCCCGCCCCTGCTGCCGGGCGACGGCTGGCCGGCCGTTGGCCAGCGGGCCTATTCGCGCGCCCTCCAGACCCTGATTCGCCTGGCGCGCTGAGGCGCGCGCCGGCCGGCTATAGGGCGGCCCGCACCGCCCCACCGTCGAACATGAGCGCGTGGCCGTGCACGAAGGAGGCGGCCGGCGAAGCCAGCCAGGCAAGCGTGCGGCCGAACTCGGCCGGCGTGCCCATCCGGCCCAGGGGAATGGCGGCCGTGATCTTTGCCGCCTCCTCTTCCAGCGAGGCTCCGCTGCGCTCCGCCCGGCCGCGCACAAGCGCTTCGGTCCGTTCGGTGGAAGTAAAGGTCGGGTTGATCGAGTTAACCCGGATACCTTGTGGCCCAAGCTCGTTGGCCAACGTCTTTAGCAGCCCAATCACGCCCAGGCGCAGCGAGTTGGACAGCAGCAAATTTTCGATTGGCTGCTTGACCGACACCGACTCGATGGCCACGATGCTGCCGCTGCCGGCCGCCAGCATGGGCGGCACGGCCGCGTAACACAGCCGGACGGCGCTCATCAGCGTCAATTGGATGGCCGCCTCCCAATCGGCCGGCGTCAGCTCCAGGAATCTGCCCGGCTTGGGGCCACCGGCGTTGATGACCAGGATGTCCAGCCGACCGTACGCTGCCAGCGTTGCCTTTACGGCCCGCTCGACGTCGGCCGGGACGATCATGTCGGCCTGCATAGCCAGCACCTCGGCCGATGTCGCCCCGCGGACCTCGGCCGCGGCCGCCTCAATGGCAGCGCTGCGCGCGCAGATCGCCAGCCGGGCGCCTTCGGCCGCCAGCGCCAGCGCCGACGCCTTGCCCAGCCCTTTTGAGGCGGCCGTCACCAAGGCTACCTTGTCCCGCAATCCCAAATCCATGCCTGCGCCTCCTTGTGGCTTCCGGCCGGGCCCCGGCCGGCGGCCGATTGTAAACCTGGCCGGGCAAAAACGGGAATGGAGGGAACAGCGGCCGGGATTGGGGATATGGGGGACTCTTGGCCTAAGGTCGTTGTAGAGGCGGGCCCCCGTGCCCGCCCTGTTGCCTGCTCCAGGTTGACAACTACAGCTAATAGAATAGAATTTTTTCACCTGAGCGCCTGCCGGGCCGGCCGGCCCGGCGCTGAGCGGCTCGCGAGGAGGTGAGGCAGGCCCAAAAGATCCCAAACCCCGAACCCGGCGGGAGACGCCTTTCGCCGAAAGGCCCCGCCAGCTCGCGTCGAACGATTCCCGCTTTATTCTCTTGGAGGAGAAAATGAAACGCTTCTTAACCGTCCTACTCTTACTTCTGGCCCTCGTCATGGTGGCCTGTACGGCCGGCGGCCAGCCGCCCGACAACGCCAACGAGCCGGCGACCGACGTCCCGGCCGATAACGCCAACGAGGAGCCCGTGGTCACCGAGGAGCCCATGGTCACCGAGGAGCCCATGGGCGGCGAAATCTACCTGATGGGCGCCGACGGCCTGCTGTCGGCCACTTTCTTTGATAACGTCGGCGAAGACGCCCTGGGCATGTACTTCTCTGGCCCCGGCCAGCCCGCCGACAACGCAGCCTATCAGGAGTTCGTCACCAAGTACACCGACACCTTCGGCGAGGCGCCCATCCAGGCCTTCCACGCCCGCGCCTATGACGCGGCCAATATGGTCTTCAACGCCATCGAGCAGGTGGCCGAGGTGGCCGATGACGGCACGATCACCATTGATCGAGGCGCCCTCATCGAGGCCATGTACCAGATGGAGCACGAAGGTCTGACCGGCACGCTGAGCTGCAACCGATACGGTGACTGCGCCAGCCCGGTCATTGACATCCTGCGCTTCGAGGACTTGGCCGCCGGCGTGACCGGCGTGCTCTCCAATGTGAAGCGCACTTTCGCCTTTGAGGCGTCTCAGGCCGGCGTGGGCGAGTTGCCCGACGCCCCGGCCGAAGACCTGGGCCAGGTGGTGATCGAGGCCGGCGCGCCGATCGAGATCGCCACCCTGCAGGCCATCAGCGGCGCGGTCTCCAACCTGGGCACGGACCAGGTGCGCGCCGTTGAGATCGCCATCGAGGACCGGGGCGGCACGCTGCTCGACCACCCGCTGGAGCTGTCCCTGGAGGCCGACGACCTGTGCTCGGCCGAGGGCGGCACGACCGGCGCCCAGCAGATCATTGCCAACCCGCAGATCGTGGCCGTAATCGGCACGAGCTGCTCTGGCGCGGGCGTTCCGGCGGCCGAGGCCCTGTCTGGCGCGGGCGTGCTGATCATCTCCGGTTCCAACACCTCCCCCTCGCTGACCGCCACCGGCTACTTCAGTGAAGAGGGGCCGACCCAGGCGGAGGCATGGGCTTATGGCTACTTCCGGACCTCGCACAACGACGAGTTCCAGGGCCGGGCCGCTGCCCAGTTCGCCCAAGAGGAACTGGGCGTGACGACGGCCGCCACCATTAACGATGGCGATCCCTACACCCAGGGCCTGACAGGCGCCTTCGCCGGCTCGTTCACCGAGTTCGGCGGCGAGGTCGCGCTAGAGACGGCCGTTGGCAAGGATCAGGAAGACATGCGCCCGGTGCTGACCGAGGTCGCCGCCTCCGGCGCGGGCATCCTGTTCTTCCCCATCTTTGAGCCGGCCGGCAACAACATCGTTCTGCAGGTTCGCGACGTGGGCCTCATGCCCATTAGCGACATGTAACACCTCCCAGTGAGGGCGTGGTCGCGCAGGGCCTAAG
>JBOGUG010000150.1:0-6133 GCA_050696115.1 Promineifilaceae bacterium (SeqCode)
CTCTCGGCCAGCCAGGCCAGAAAATAAGTGCGCCGGCCGGCGGCCAGGTCGGCGCGCCAATCGCCCAGGTCGTCCAACATCTGCGAGGCCAGGGCGATGGCTTTCAGGGAGGCTTCCAGCAGCGGCAGCAGGACCGCCTGACCGGCCGCGTGACAGACGCCAGCCACGGTCAGCACGATGGGCGCCACCTTGCCCCAGGCCAGCCGGCGGAAGGCGGCCTGATCAAACGTCGCCTCCGGCCGCTGAGCGCGCAGCTCGGCCGCCAGCCCGGCCAGGTGCTCGGCCGACAGGCGGTCGAAATCGCGCCAAAAGGCGTTGCCGGCCGGGAAGAGTTGGCGGTAGCCGCGGGCGGCGGCGGCGCTAAGCGCCTGGCTGAGCAAGGCGGCCTCGGCCGGGGCTTCCGACTGCCGGTCGAGCAGGTGGTCTTGCAGCACCGAAGCCAGCACACCGTAGAGGCCGGCTTCGGCCAGGTCCAACAGTCGGCCGGTTGTCAGCCGGTCGGATTGGTTGAGCGCCCCGCCCTCGTTGAGCCAGCGGGCCACGGCGGCCGGCTCGCCGCCCACCTCCTGAAACAGCGGCTCAAACAGCCAGGGCGTGGCAACCAGGACTGGGTTCAGCGCGTCGAGCGCCAGCCGCTCCTCGGACTGCGGCCCTCCGGCATGGGCCGGCCGGAAAGTGGCCTCGCGGGCGGCCGCCTCGGCCAGTGGCGCGGGCAGGCTGCCGACGAAGCGGTTGTAGCGCCGTTGGAGGGCCTCCAGGCCCGGTGCGGCCGGGTTTCGGGCCGGATCGGCCGGCTTGCTCGGCTCGCCTACCAGCTCCACCAACGAAATTCGGTGTTGGCGATCGCCTCGTAATCCTTCAGCGCGTATTGGACGTCCGTGTTGGTAAAGCCGCGTGCGTTCAGGATCTCCATGATTTCCGAAGGCGCGCCGGTGCGCAGGGCGTTGGCCAACTCTTCGTCCTGTTTGGCCTCGTCCATCAGGGCCAACACCTTCTCGCGATAGGAATTGTCTTCCATGGGCATATACCTTCCTCCCTTGAGCTAGGAACACCAGCGTAGCCAGGTTGCAGCCGGGTGTCAAGAGAACGGCCAAGCCTGCAGGTGCGGGCCCCGCCGCCCGCCCGCTGACGGCCCTCACTGCCCCGGCCGGTAGAAGGGGTTGAGCCGGCTCAGGGCTAGGGCTAGCCCAATTGCCAACAGCGCCTGAAACGCGTACTGGTTCAGGAAGGTCAGACCCAATTGCTGGCGGTAGAGGGCTAGCACATAAACGGCCGTAAGCGGCAGCAGGAGCAGCAGGCAGGTCAGAAGCCGGCCGGCCTGCTCGCGGCCACCGGGCGCGTCGCCCGGCCGAGGAATGACCAGGCTCAATACGCCCGCGCGCAGCCCGGCAATGGCGAACTGCACCGGGATGTAGAGCGTTGGGGCCACGCCCGGGCTGAGCAGGTCAGCCAGGGAGAAAGAGATCAGGAAAAAGGCGTCCAACAGCCCGGCCAGGCTCACCAGCGCCGGCCGGCGCAGGCGCTCCCCGGCATCGGCCAACATGCCGCGCCGGGGCGGCAGCCAGGCGCGGGCGCGGCTGGGCCACAGGCTGTCCGCCAGGCCGGCCAATGCCGCCAGGGCTGCGCCGCGCAGCAGGCCGATCAGGCCGCTGACCACGATCAGGGCGATCAGCCAGGCCGCCAGCGGCGTAAAGGCCAGGTTTTCGCTGAACTCGGCCGGGAAAGCTAACTGGAAGAGAGGCAAGGTCAGCGGCCCGGCCAGCGCCCCGGCAAAGCTGGCGCCCAGCGCGGCCCAGACGATGAGCTGGACGCGGGCGGCGCGGCTGCCAAGCCAGCGCTGGTGGGCCTGCCGGCCGGCCATGTCGGCTGCTTCATCCGCCAGCCCCACGGCCGCCAGGCGGTTGAGGAAGGCCAAACGAAAAGGCTCGGCCGGCGCCGGCAGGCCCAACTGCGCCTCGATCTCCGCCAGCGCGAGCCAGGCCGCGCCAGCTTTCGGCCGCAGTTCCGGTTCCTTCTGCAGCAGCGCAAGCAGCAGTTCGTCCAACTCGCGGGGGATGAGCGGGTCGTGCTGGCTGGGGGCGGCCGGCTTGGCGTAGATGTGCTGAGACAGCACCTCGGCGATGCCCTCGCCCAGATATGGCGACTGGCCGCAGGCCAGCGTGTAGAGCAGGATGCCCAGGGCGTACATGTCGGCCGGCGGGCCGGCCCGGGCGCCCTTGATCACCTCCGGGGCCAGATAGGCAGGCGTGCCCATTAGGGTGCCCTCGCGGGTCAGCGAGTGGCCGCCGGCCAGCCGGGCCAGGCCGAAGTCGGCCAGCTTAATGGTCGCCCCAATCGGGCCGCTGTCACCCTCCGCTGGCTGGCCGGGCAGCACCAGGACGTTCTCCGGCTTGAGATCGCGATGGACGATGCCACGCGCGTGAGCGTGTTGCAGGGCCGCGCACACCTGGCCGGCCAGCCTGACCTGCTCCCGCAGTCCCTCAGACCGGAAGTGGCGCAGCGAGCCGCCGGCCACCAGCTCCATGACCAGGAAGAAATGCGGCCCGGCCGGCTCGCCAGCGGCCGCCGGGTCGAGGGCCAGTTCGCCCGCGTCGTAGATCGAGACGATGTGGGGATGGTTTAGGCTGGCGGCCGCCTGGGCCTCGACCAGCAGGCGGGCGCGCTGGTCCGCCTCCAAACCGCCGACCGAGGCGACCTTGATGGCCACCGGCCGGAGCAGCAGCGTATCGTAGCCGCGGAAGACCACGCCCATGCCGCCGCGGCCGAGCTCGCCGTCGAGCCGGTAGCGTCCCTGGAGTAGCACGCCTCTATTATAGAGGGGATTTGAGAATTTCCAGAGCAGCCAGCCGGCCGGGCGCGCCGGTGATGCCGCCGCCGGGATGGGTGGCCGAGCCACACTGGTAGTAGCCTTCAATCGGCGTGCGGTACTGGGCCCAGCCGGCCACCGGCCGGAGGAAGAAAAGTTGCGAGAGCGCCAGTTCGCCCTGGAAGATGTTGCCTCGGGTCAGCCCGATGGCGCGCTCGATGTCGAGCGGCGTTAAGACCTGGCGATGGAGAATGCTCTCCTTGAGGCCGGGAAAATAGTCGCTCAGGGTCTCCACGACCGTATCGCCGAGCGCCTCGCGTTGATCGTCCCAGTTGCCCTCGGCCAGCGCATAGGGCGCGTATTGAACGAAGCAGGACATGACGTGCTTGCCAGGCGGAGCCATGCCGGGATCGATCAGCGACGGGATGATGACATCAATGTACGGCCGGGCCGAGAAGTGGCCGTACTTGGCGTCGTCGTAGGCCCGCTCTAAATAGTTCAGGTTGGGGCTGATCGAGATGGCGCCGGCCAGCCAGCGGCCGCCGCCCGGCCGGCAGGCCAGCTCCGGCAGCCGATCAAGAGCGAGGTTGACCTTGGCCGACGAGCCGCGGCTGTTTATCCTGCGCACGGCGGCCGGCAGTTCGGCCGGCAGCCACTTCTCGTCCACCAGCTTGAGGAAGGTATGGTTGGCGTCCAGGCTGGAAACGACCAAGGGCGCCCTGATTTCGTCCCCATTTTCCAGCGCCACGCCGGCCGCCCGGCCGTCCCTGACCAACACCTGGGCCACGCGGGCATTGGTGCGCACTTCAGCCCCGAAGGATTCGGCCGCGCGGGCAATGGCCTGGGCAACGCCGCCGGCGCCCCCGCGGGCAAAGCCCCAAGCACGAAAATGGCCGTCAATCTCGCCCATGTAATGGTGCAGCAGGACGTAGGCCGAGCCGGGCGAGCGCGGGCCCAGGAACGTGCCGATAATGCCGCTGGCCGCCAGCGTGGCCTTAAGCGGCTCGGACTCGAACCAACGCTCCAAAAAGTCGGCTGAGGCCATCGTCATGAGCTTGGCCAACAGCTGAAGCTGGTCGCGCTCCAGGCCCAGGAAATGGCGGCCGAGCCCCAGCAGCCCTTGCAGGTCGCGCGGCCGCCAACTGGCCGGATCGGGCGGCCGGACGCCCAGAATGTATTTAACCGCTTTGGCCATGAACAGCATCATCCGGCCGTATTCGTCGTAGGCGTCGGCGTCCCGGGCTGAGAATTGGGCGATGCTGCGCCGCGACTGCCAATGGTCCCCGTCGCGGTAGAGAAACCGGCCGTCGGGCAGCGGCGTCAGCGTGCTTTCCAGCGGCAGGATGACCAGCCCATGCTGAGGCAAGGCCAGGTCGCGGATGATCTCCGGCCGCAGCAGGCTGACGACGTACGAAAAGACGCTGTACTTGAAGCCCGGGTAAAGCTCTTCGCTGACGCTGGCCCCGCCGACGACGTGACGCTGCTCCAAGACAAGCGTGCGCTTGCCGGCCCGCGCCAGGTAGGCGGCGCACACCAGGCCGTTGTGCCCGCCGCCGACCACGATGGCGTCGTAGCCGGCCGGCGGCCGGCTAGGCCCGTTTCCAGGCCGGCTCATAGAAGGGGGTCTTAACCACGGTCGCCAGGCTGCGCGGCCGGGTGTATTCGACGCTCAGCTCGATCTGGAGTTGCGTGCCCGGCCGGGCGTAGCCGCTCTCAACCGTCGCCAAGGCGATGTATTTCTTCAGGATGGGCGAAAAGGCGCTGCTGGTGGCGTAGCCAACTTGCCGGCCGTGGGCGTTGTACAGCGGTGTGGTCTGACGGGCGGCCCGGCCAGCGACCTGGGGCGGCAAGTCGAAACGCTCGAAATGGCGCTCCAGTTGGGGCCAGTCAATTTCCAGCCCGACCAGCGCCCAGGCCGAACCGGCAGCTCGCTCGGCGCGCAGAGCCCGCCGGCCGATGAATGGTCCCTTATCCAGCGCCACCGCCCAGGCCAGGCCGGCCTCGTAGGGCGAGCTGGTGCGCAGGCCGCTGAGCGCCTTGCGGGCTGAGAGATAGTCCACTTCCTGCATGATCAGTCCGGCTTCGATGCGGGCGATGTCCAGGGCCAACATGCCGGCCGGCAGCAGCCCGTACGCCCGGCCGGCGTCCAGCAGGCAATCCCAGACCCGGCCGGCGTCCTGGGGCGCCAGCCACAACTCATAGCCCAGGTCGCCCGTGTAACCGGTGCGGGTCACCGTCAAGGGGACGTCCGCCAGCGTCCCCTCCGTCAGCCGATAATATTTCAAGCCCGCCAGGTCGGCGTCCGGGGCCACGCGGCCTAAAATGGCGCGCGAAGCCGGCCCTTGGATGGCCAGCGCTGCCAGCTCGGCCGACACGTCGCGCACCTCGGCCGTCAGGCCCACGCCGCAGTCCGCCAGCCACAATAGGTTTGGTTCGGCGGCCGTGACGCGGAAATGAACCGTGCCCAGCCGCCAGACGGTGCCGTCATCCAGCAGCTTGCCCGCTTCGTCGCACCAGGGCGAGTACATGATCTGCCCCACGCTGCAGCGGGCCAGGTCGCGCGTCATCACCCGGTTGACCAGGCGCAGGGCGTCCGGCCCGACCACGTCATATTTGAACAGCGGCGAGACGTCAATCAGGCCGGCCGCGTTGCGGATGGCGTAATATTCACGCTCATGGGACGGCTCGTAACAGGCGGCCGCCAGGTAGCCGGCCCAATCGCGCCACTCCTGGCTCTCGCAGGCGGCCGACGTGCGCGAATGAAAAGGCGAGGGAATGGGCATCGGCGTGGGCCGCGGCCGGCCCTAAACGGCCGGGGCGAGGGCGCGCACGCCCTTCAGGTCTCCGAACAGCGGCCGCCACTCCCAGGCTCCGATCTCGGCCGCGAATACCCGGCCGTCCGACAAGACGGCAAACAGCGCATCTTCCACCGGGTAGAAACGCTCGACCAGGGCACGCGGCCAGGGAGCCTCCAGGCCTGTATGAATCTCGGCCCAGCTGCGGCCGGCGTCGAAGCTCTCCTCAATCCGGCCGTTGCGCTCGACGTCGTTGGCCGGGCTGAGCAGCAAATGGTCGGGGTCGGTCGGGTCCGCCCAGACCGCCCGGCAGTAGCAGTCAGCGTAGCGCAGCTCCCAGTTGGCGCCGCCATCGGCCGAGAGGTAAAAGCCGCCTCCGGTGGGAGCGTAAACGATGTCGGCCGAACTGGGATGGCCGTTTACCGAATGAACGTCGGGGTGGACGTGGCCGGCTTCCGGCCGGCCGAAGCGCGGCTGGCCGTCGCTGCCCGGCGCCAGTGCCCAGGTCGCGCCGCCGTCGTCCGAGCGCAGC
>JBOGUG010000151.1:0-2675 GCA_050696115.1 Promineifilaceae bacterium (SeqCode)
GGTCAAGCGAGCCGTTGGCGAGATTCAGCAGCCCGGCCGCGTCCAGCTGGCCGGCCGGGACAAAGCGGCGGGCGCGCGCCATCGCCTCGACGCTGGCTACCCGGCCGGCGGTGCGCCGGGTAGCGGCGACGTCAGCCCGCGCCACTTCCCGCTTGGCCTTGTTGGGAGCCGCCCGCGCCGACGCCCGCGCCTGGGCGTTCAGCGCGTCCAGCAGGGCCTCAATCTGCGCGTTCAGGGCCAGCCCGGCCGCCGGCTGCCAATGCGTGCCCGTCCAGGCGTGCCATTCGTCAAAACCGGCGACAAACAGCCAGTCGCGACCGTAACGGGCGTCCCAGACGTCCAAGATGCCGCCGTCTTCCGGCCGGAAAGTTGGGAGGTTGCCGCTTGGCCTCATGGCTGGCCCCCGAAGAGCTCCAGCTGCACGGCGGCCGGCTCGCCCGGCCGGTGCACCCGCCACCAAGCCAGCGGCAAGGCAATCTGGCGGCCGAAGCCTCGATTGACAGGCACGCCGTGCTGCCGGAAGTCGGCCAAGGAGGCGCGGTAGATGCGGCCGCCTTCCACGTCGCAAACCTCCGTCCACCGGCAGCCGGCCGCTTCAGCCTGGGCCAGGATGTCCGCGTCCCATGCCCAGGCCGGCGGGCGGCGCAACATATGTTCCGGCCGGGCGCGTTTGGATAGCACGCCGGCAGAAATCCTGCCGCAGACGCGGCCGCCCGCGTTGCGCACTCGCGCGCCGCCTCGAAAGGTGCTAAACTCGGGGCTGACGTAAGACGCTGCCCGCGCTCCCGTCGCCGCCCCGGCTGCTGGCCGGGGCGTTTTTTGTGCGTTCATGAATCTTCTCCTTGAATGCTAGGGGGTTCAAAGCCCGCTTCGGGCGGCTGTTGCTCGCCCAGTAAATCGGCGACGGCGGCGGCCAGCACGCCGCGCATAAACTCGCTGCGCGACAAGCCGCAACGTTCGGCCGCCAGGTCAATGCCGGCAGCGCCCACCGGCGATTCGCAAAACGTGAGCATCTTCGCCAAAACCATTCATCTGCCTCCTTCACTGCGTGTGCTAATAGGTTACTAAGTTTCCCACGGCAGATGGGCAACTCCGCCGCGGCCCTCCGCCCTTCTCGAACAGGTCAACCGGCCGGTTTGCGCACAAACGCAAAAGGGGCCATGCCTGGCGACATAGCCCCTTGTTGGTTGCCGGCGCAGCAGGCTAGTTACAGTCTGTCGGCCGGGCTCGTGCGCCGGTGTGCTTCGGCCAGGTCGGCGCTTGTCTGTGCCAGGTAGCGGCGCAGTACCGCTAAGTCAGCATGGCCCATGAGCCTTTGCAAGGCGAATACGTCCATACCATTCCGCAGGCACTCAAGGGCAAACAGCCGCCGGAAGCCGTGCAGCGACGGCGCTTGCACCCCGGCCCGCGCCGCCCGCCGTCGCACGATTTCCCTTAGCCCGTAGTAGCCCAATCTTTCCTCGTCTCGCGTCACCCACACGGCCGGGCAATCATCCTGGCGCAGCTTCAGGTATGCCCGCAACGCTTGCCGCGTCTGCCGGCCGATAAACACCGTGCGCGGCTTGCCGCCCTTGCCCCGGCGCACCAGAAACGCGCCACCGTACAGGTCGCAATCTTCCAGGTCAAGCGCCACGAATTCGGCCGCCCGTACTCCGGTATCCATCAGGAACAGCAGCGCCGCCCGGTCACGCGCGCCGGTCAGCTCGCCCCGCTCGCACGTCGCCAGCATCGCCTTAATCGCGGCCGTATCGGCCGGCTCCAATGGCTCTTGCGCCACTCGTGGCGCTTTCACCTTGCGAATGGGATTGGCCCAGCCGGCCGGTTCTACCTCTTGCTCCCACCAGTTCAACATGGCGCGCAGGGCGCGATAGGCGGCGTGCAGCCCGCCGGCATTGTGACCGGCTTCCTCTAGCCACAACAGGTAGGCGCGTACGTCTGTCGGCGTCACCTGCTGCAAGCGCACGATGCCCCACTCCCGGCAGAACGTGGCGAACGGCTCCAACTTCTCCCGGTAGAAGCGCAGGCTGCCGGCCGCCAGCCGTTGCGCCTGCCGGTCAACGAGAAACGCCTTTATCCAGGCCGACACGTCGGCTTGTTGCTGAAAGTCTAAAAGAGTCCGGTGGTTGCTCTGAACGGTGCTCATACCTCACTCCTAAGAACACCGCCACATATGCCCTTTCAGGCAATGGCAACGCCAGATTTAGCGGGGGAATGGGGGCGCAGCCCCCATAGCGCCCCAGGAGGGACTCGAACCCCCAACCTTCGGATTAGAAGTCCGGCGCTCTATCCTTTGAGCTACTGGGGCCTACAGGCCTATTTTAGACCCAGCCGGGGGGCCGGGCAAGCCGTTTAAGGTTGGCCGGTCGGCGATTTAGCCCCCGGCCGCCGGCGGGAACAGGCTCACCTGGTCACCGTCAGACAGGGCGGCGTCATCGGCCGCGTGTTGGCCGTTGACGGCCGCCGCGCTGACCTGGCCTTCAGGCGCGCCTAAGGCGCGGATCAGGTCGGCCAGGCGGGCGCCGGCCGGCAGCTCAACGACAAAAGGGTGATGGGGCGCGCCGGCCGCAGCCGCCGGCCGCTGGGCCCGCAGCAGGCCGTGCAGTTTGACGCTGATTCGCACCCCGCCCCTGGCCGCTAGCCCTCGTCGAAGAGCGGCCGGATGCCCTGGTAGATGC
>JBOGUG010000152.1:0-5745 GCA_050696115.1 Promineifilaceae bacterium (SeqCode)
TGATGAGGGAGCGCCGTTGGGTGTGGAATGGTCGCCAGGAGGCTGTCACCTGACCTTGACGCAGCTGAAGGACAACATGATTGAGCTGTTTGACTTTGACCTCGCCACGTATGAATCGAAGCTCCTCTTTCAATTACAGCAGACAGTTGGCGTCAACGCTCAGGAGACGTTTCAGTCGTCTTGGGCCGTTTCACCGACAGGCGACCATGTGAGCTATATCATCCATTCGGGCCAGCACGACTATGCAACATCCGAATTTCAGGACTTGGAGATACGCAAGGTGATGGACAACTCCCCCCCTCGTAGGCTGTCGAGCCGTGGTGGCACGCTTAGCTTCGCGTGGGCGCCGGACGGAAATGGTTTGGCATTCAGCGATTACGACACGGCCGGAATACGCCAACTTTATCACGTGATGGCCGATGGCAGTCACCTGGAACAGATAACGATGTTTCATGAACGTGGGGCTGCGCTTGGTGAGCCAGCCGGCAATTACATTGGATTGCCCGTTTGGTCACCAGGCGGAGAAAGCATGGCCTTCGAAGCAGGTGTAACTGAGGAGAATGGCGAATTTCATGCGAGTCTGTGGGCGATCCCGGCTAAGGGCGGGGACGCCGTCGAACTGGTCTCCCCGGTGGAAGGCCGCATATTCATCATGGGCTGGAAGGACGACGGGGCGAGAATAGCCGCCTACATGGTTGTCGGGCCGGGCACGTCCGAAGAAGAAGCTCAGCTTCTCTGGTTGGACCCGGACACAGGAGAAACCTTGATGAGTTTCCCAGGTGGCACGGTACCTGGAAGCGCCATCAGGCTCGTCGGCGCGCTGCGCGGCGATGAACTATGGCTTGGCGAATCGCCATCCGGAGAGCTGTATTTTTTTCAGGCCGAAGTTGATCAAGTAGTACCGGTTGCGCTTTCCCATTTGCCAGCAGCTGGAACACTGTTCCTCGACATAGGGCGAGCACAGAGAGGTGAGACAAGTGGTCCAGGCCAACCGATTGACTGGGCGATAGCTCCTCCAAGCTTCGAGGGAACTGATCGCTGTTGAAAGCCAAGCGATCAACGAGCCTCGAGACCATAGCCGCCGTCGCCAAGCGTAACCGGCGGGACGAGAGTCAACGGGCTTGCGTATTGGCACACTTGTCCCAACTTAACCATCGGGCGCTTCGGGGTGCTGGCCCGCGCTAGGGCGGTCGCTGCTGACAGCCAACTCGGCGCTTTCCGGGCGGCGCCCACGGCCGTGGCATCCACGACCGCGGCTTCACCGGCCGCCCCCACAACAACCGGCCGCCGGACGGGGTCGGGCCGATCTACATGAATGCCGGGTTCTACGTGCCGGCCGTGGGGCGGTTCGCCTCGGCCGATGCGCTGGTGCCCGACCCGGCCCGGCCGGGGACGGGGGAAACACCCCGGTTCTCCCTGTTTCCGGTCGCGGCGCCGGATAATGCCGAGTGGAAAAGGCCCTTTTTGTGTTTGGAGCGAAATGCAGGATGACAGAAAAACGGTTTACGGAGATGAGCATGGCTGAATTCGATCACCTGATTGACGGCTATGTTGAACGGACCGCGACCGGTTATGGCGAGATGCCGGCCGAGCACTTCCTGGAATTATTGACAGAGCGCATTGCGGCGAAGACGGACGAAACGGCCAACCTGTCGATTGATGGCGGTGACGATGACCACCTGGTATCACGCCAGACCGCGAGTTGAGCGACGTTGTTGTGTGTAGCAACGAGATTTGGGCCGGGGACCGAAAGATCGTCCTAAAGCTGGCTGAACGAAGTTAAGACTGCCGCAAAACTGAGCAGCCTCGAATTCATGCTCCTCATGACAGGCTGACGCCTGTAAGCTGGGCGAGAGAGGGCTGGCCGGATGTCGTTGAGACGTCCGGCCGGCCCTTTTTGTGTTTACCCATCTTTCATTCCAGCAGGAGGAAGCTCATGTCTCAACAGATTGACCCGAAGAATGCCCTCTATCTCAAGCCCGGCCAGCGTGCTGTGCCGGGCAAGAAGCGGGGGAGGCCGCAGACGGCCGCCGGTGAATGGGTTGGAGCACAAGGGGGATGCTGCGCTCGACGAGTGGGGCGTCGCGATCCGTGTCCTGCGCAAGCTGGGTAAGCTGTTCTAGCGGAGCCAGCGCATGTGCACGGTGGTGAATTTCAAACAGCACGGCTCCAAAGCGGCGCTGGATCGGGCCTTTGGCGACCGCTGGCTCTACATCGGCCGGGCCAACAGTTATGCCGGGTTGCCTCGGTCGCCACTGGCCAATCCATATCGGGCTATCACGTTCGGCGGCCGCGGCCGGACGCTGCCCCATCACCGTCGCTGGCTGTGGGGCCGCATCCAGGCCGGCGACGAGGGGGTAATCAACGCCTTACGGGGAATTAGCGAGGAGGCGGCGCTGGTCTGCTGGTGCAGGCCGGAGCCGCGCCATGGCGACGTAGCCCGCGCCGCGGCCGCCTGGCTTCAGGAGCAAGACGCCCAGGTGTCGTCAGATGGTTGTCCTTAGGTTCGGCCGGGGCTCGCGCATGTGGGTTCCGGCCTTTTTGTTCATAGCCCAGATCATGTCTTGAGGAGAGTGTACGATGTCAACCCAATCCGTTATCCGTTTCGATGGCCCGCGCGGCGGGCTGGCTTACCCGTTTCTGCCCAGCGGCTGGCACTGGCAGATCGTGTCCCGCCCCTTTGGCGACGAGGATGCCCTGGACCGGATTCTCCAAGCCGACTCCCCTGCAGGCGAGTCTCAGACGCGCCCCTGCTTACGCTGGGTGAAGGACGACAAGGTGCTGGACCTGTATGTACCCGGCATGGACACGGCCGAGTTCCTGGAGCGCACCGGTCTGCAGCTCTCGATGCGCAAAGGGGGCTATGTGCTGAGCAAACGCCTCTCGCGGGTGATGCGGCCGTACCGCACCTGGGGCTTCTTCGGCGCCAGCGAGGTCACCATTGACTACAACGAGCAGCTGGACCCGAAACTGTGGGACGGCTGCGGCCAGGTCGGCCGGGGCTTCATCCAGCGTCTGGCCAGCAGCCTGGAATTGGACGACCGCCATCGCCGCGAGCTGCTGCACACCAACCGCTTTGAGGTAACCACGCTGCACGCTGGCGGCCAGGACAAGGGGCATGTCCTGGTGGTGGATGATCTGGCCGTTGACTTCCTGTTCCCGGCCGGCAGCGCCAGGCAGGAGCTGGCCCTGGGGACCGGCCGGGTCTTCGTCGGCCTGCACCCTGTGCACAGCGAAGACCAGATGTGTCTGGACATCCAGAGCCTCATTAACCTGCACCCCTTCTTCCGGCCGGAGCACCTGTTGGCCTGGGCGCAGATGGAAAGCGAGCTGTTCCTGTCCGGCATCCGGAGCGGCCGTCTCGAAGCAGTTCTCAACCGGCTGTATGATGCCGACTCCGTCGCCGATTTAGACTCCTTGGCCGACTGGCACGTGGGCGAGTACGTCGCCCGTGGCGGCCGCCTGATGTGGTTTGCCGGTATGGTCAAATCCGTGGCCCGGCAACACCTGAACCGGCTGGGCGGCCGGGCCAGCAAGCTGCGCTGCCCGGCTCCTGGGGGCAGATTCTATCTGTTCCCGGCGGCCGTGGGAGGTCGTGACGTGCCGGCCGGCCACGTCGAGCTGGATCCTGCCTGCGCCACCGCCTGGGTCAACGACGAGGACTGGCTCGGCCATATCGTCAATGTCCTGGGCGGCTGCGACGGGGATGACGCCGTCTGGGCGTTGCCGTTCAGCGATGTGGCCGATGGTGGTCAGCGAAAGGTGCTCATCTGGCGCAGCCCCAACCAGTTGGGTGAGTATGTAGTCCTCGAACCAACGGCCGGTAGTCACGCCATTGAATGGGACATCCCCGGTGGCGCGCTCGCCTACCCCCAAATGCAGAGTCGCCTGCTCCCGCTCCGCATTGATAGCTGTAACTATCAGTACGGCTCGTTGGCGGAGGCAAGCGACCCTGATGAACTAAGCGCATCATACTCCATCGCCGCCATGGCGGCAACCATTCGGCGCGCGGCCGCCAACCGGGGCGTCCTGGGCGGCTTCTGCAACGTGGCCATGTTATGCAAGGCCATCTACGGCCGTTTGCCGGCCCAGCTCCCGGCCACGCTGGAAGAGGTCATTGATGGCTCGGTGAAGAGCGGGCTGGACCTGGCGTCGGTGAAAGCCTGGAACCAGATGGCCATCAGCCGCCTGGTCAAGCACGGCCAGGCCAACGTTAATCGCGCCATGCCGGCCGCGCTGCTGGACCGGCTGCCGGAGTGGCTGCGGCCGCAGGCCAGACCAGCGAGCGACCAGGGCGTCGCCTCAAGCGGTCGCCAGACCGCCCATTGGCTGGACGCGCTGGCCAACGCCCTGGAGCAGCACAAAGCCCAGTATTGGGCTGATGTGGAGGCGCTGGCTACCGAAGCCTGCCCGCCCCTCGAACTCTTCGAGCACGGCCGGGCGTGGCTGCAGGTCGGCAAGGAGCTACGCCAGGCGTACAGCCGCGTCATGCGGCCGGCCGCCCGGGCCGGCGACGCGATCGATGACGCCGTGTTTGCCGCTGCCCGCGCCGCCAGCCAGGCCTTTCTCCAGCAGTGGCCGGCCGAGAAGCAGGTCCACGTTCTACTGGGTGCGGCCGCGTATCTGTATGCTCAGGGACCGCAGGACGGCGAGCCGGTGCGCGATGCGCTGCTGTGGCAACTGGGTGAACCCCGCGAGGGCGAGGGAGCCGGCCGGTTACCGGGCATCGCTCAACTGACCATCCAGGCGCTGCGCCAGATCGGGCTGCTGGGCGAGCCGGTCTGGACGACGGCCCGCGCCGTCCTCTATTACCCCGACGCTCCCTGCCCCAAAGGCGCGGGCGTGCCGGTCCGGCTGAATGGCGTCTGGCTGAACTGGCTCAACAGCCGGAACGGCCATCGCTATACCTGCATGGGTGACGTGCCGCCGGCCGAGCGGGAGCGGGCTAAGGCGCGCATCGCCGACTTCGTCCAGGACGAATTCCGCGGCCTCATGCTCCTAACCGAGGTCTCCGATGGCAACCGGGTCATCACCCGCACGCCCCATGGCAACCTGTTCGGCTACGTCCAGCGCGACCACGAGCTGGCGGCCGTGCGCTACGACCGCTGGCGCATCGCCTGGGCCACGGCCGTTGATGGCAACGTCATGGCCATCCTCGAACCAGCAACCGCTTAAACGCGGCCTTTTCGCTCAGTAGAGACGGCGGCTGGCCTTTCACGGGCCGGCCGCCGTCTTTTTCCTTCTTGGGAGGACAGCGAACCCGTGAACCCTGGCGGCCGGCGCGGGCAGAGAGGGGCGCTATCGCGCCAGATGCGGTGAATTATCCACTCTCACCGAAAGGAGAAACAGCCATGTCGTACTTGAAACTCGTCATCGTTGGCAATCTGGGCCGCGATCCGGAGATGCGGTATCTCCCCTCCGGGCAGGCGGTCGCCAACCTGAGCGTGGCCGCCAACCGGCGCTGGACCGACCAGGCCACCGGCCAGCCGCAGGAAGAAGTGTGCTGGTTCCGGGTTTCGGTCTGGGGCAAGCAGGCCGAGGCGGCCAACCAGTACCTGCGCAAGGGCCGCCAGGTGCTCATCGAAGGGCGGCTGCGGCCGGATCCCAGCACGGGCGGCCCGCGTATTTACGAGCGCAACGACGGCAGTGCCGGCGCTTCGTTCGAGGTCGTGACCGACCGGGTGCAGTTCCTGGGCGGCAATGGTAAGGGCAACGGCGCTCACGACAACGAGCAGGCCGAGGCCG
>JBOGUG010000153.1:0-3071 GCA_050696115.1 Promineifilaceae bacterium (SeqCode)
GGAGAGTGGTTCACAGATCCGCGCAGTGTGGTCGCTGGTCACAGTCCGGTCTATTTTGCAGCGAACTGGCTGTGGCGAATCTCCTCACCGTAACCGGTCCGTGTGTAAGCTACCACGATGAAACGCGATCGACGGTTGGCTAACCTGCTCATTGGCCTGCTGATGTTTCTTGCTGCTTGCCAACCGGATGTTAGTGGCAAAGTTGTCCGCGAACCGCTGGCCTTGGCGGCGGGCTACTATGGTCCAGTGATGTGGCTCTCTGAAGAGAGGCTGCTTGTCTTTTACCGAGGGACTTGGGACTATCTGGAGTATCCTAGCAACGTTCGTGGGGAGGTTCGTTTGGAGAGCGATCCGCGCTGCACCCTCCAGACAGTGTATTTAGCGCCGGAGGTGTTGCCGGACGGCCGGCTGGGGCTAGTTAAGGACTGTGTCAGCCTGAGGCCACAGGAGCCACCTGCGATCGGTGGCCACGAGCGCTATCTGGTCGCCTATGACTGGCAAAGTCAGACGGTTGAACAGATTGTGGCAGGTCCGCTCCCAACCACCCAGGCGGCGGCGTTTAGTTGGAACCCAGACATGACGCGTGGCGTTCAGGCGCTCGCCGGCTTGCTGGGGACGTTGTACTGGCTGACGCCGGCCGGGTATGAGCCCATGGAGGTGACGGTCGGGGAAGGGGCTCGCTCTTGGTCGCTGGCGGAGAACTTGCGCATCCTACTAAGTCCTGACGCAGACGTCCAGTTGCACAAGCGTGATGTCGGCATTGCCGATAACCCAAGTTGGTCTCCTGACGGGGGAACGATTGCCTTCTTTGCTTCGACAGCCGCAATAAATCGGAGCGGCCCCTCCAGGGGCGATGGCGAATACCACCTCTACTTGATGGATCCCGTCGAACTAAGGCCAGAACCTGCTCTAGGCAAAGTCTATTACCCGAGCTTTTTGGCTTGGTCACCGGATAGCCGATGGCTGGCATTTCTGGGGCGTGCTGGCGCACTGCGCGCCAGCGGGCTTTGGTTGTTCAATCCCGAGGACAACGAGCTTGAGCTAATTGAGGCTGGAGAGATCCTCGACGCTACCTGGTCGCCTGATGGAACCCAGCTCGCCGTCACTCGATGTGGCGCAACGGGCTGCGAAAACGCCGAAGTGTTTCGATACGACGTTTCGGCGCTTGTAGGCCATGAGCAAGGCTGATCGTGCTTCATACAGATGCCCTAGCCTGGCCTGAGAGACAAGTTGGCAGGTGCCCGTCAGTCCTCTTTCAGACAGAACAGTCAAGCTCATTTCCCTGGCGCTGTACCGGGAGGCCGCGCCGGCCGTGGAGAACCGGCTCATCCAGGTGCACATGGCGGCGCCCAGCCCGGCCACCTGGACCACCTTCCGCTACGACGCGGCCGGCCAGCGCGTCCAGACCCCTATCGAAGACGTGGGCGACAGCCTGAAGGTCAGCTACACTCCCTTCCCCCAGTACGAGGAGGAGTTCCGCTACACGTGGAACGGGACGACCTGGCAGCAGGCGGCCGCCATAACCCGCTCCAGCTACTTCCTCGACGGCCAGCGGGTCGCCACCCGGGTCGTGGGCGACCCGGAGGCGGCCAACAACGGGCTGTACTTCGTGCTGGGCGACCAGCTGGGCAGCGTCAGCGCCCTGGCCACGACAGGCGGGGCCTTGAAAGGCAGCGTGGTGCAATACTTCCCCTTCGGCAAGCACCGGGCCTTGTCCACCACGGAGATCACCGACCGGGGCTTCACCGGCCACGCCCACAACAACCTGCCGCCGGATGGGGTCGGGCTGATCTACATGAACGCCAGGTTCTACGTGCCGGCCGTGGGGCGGTTCGCCTCGGCCGATACGCTGGTGCCGGATCCGGCGCGGCCGGGGAGCTTCAATAGGTACAGTTACGTGCTCCAGAACCCACTATCGTATACGGACCCTACAGGATATTGTCCAGCGCCTGCGGACGATACCGGAAACGTCATCTGCATCGATCTTTTCATCGCGGATAGCGAGATATTGCTTGGCAGCGGTGAAGGAGATGGCCGAACATTTAGTGCGAATTCTTTACCTCCTCAGTCCCGTGGCTTCTTATACATTTATCTCGACGAGGCGGATGAAAACGGAAATCCGAGGACCGAATTTTGGCTCAACGACTCAGTAACAGACGTTGGAGTATTTCCGGCCAACTTTGAACAGAGTGATTTCAATGTCACTCTGAATTCAGAGACGGGCGAGATTACTGTTGTCTATCAACTAAGGAATGGGGCAACAGCTGCTGCATACGAGCTCGATGAGCAGATCATGGAACCTTACATCGAATGCGTCGAAGCCGGCGTATACTGTGGTGAAGCTCCTGCGGCAGTTAATGGTCCCATCGCTCGAGCGGTCATACCAGATATTAATGGCGAGATTATTCTCACACCTAACATAGTGGGGTCATATGATGTTGGTGTGAACCGCGATCCATACCCCTGGCTTGAAATCTATCAGTACCAAGACGGCCAGCATATAGACACCCTGGCTCAACTCACCCCGACTGGGTTGGGAACATTGCCGACTGGACCCATTACGGGTTTGAATCCTCTTGCCGCAAACCAAGCGGTTACTATTCTTAATGGTCCATGGTGGTATGCAAGGGGATACCTTGGACACTGACCCGTCATGCGGTTCTTGCGTTGTTGACAGGTGCTCAAGACGCCGTAAATTTCGGGAGGATATGCGCTACCATGTCGCTTAGATGGCAACTTCTTGCACTCTACGCAATAAGCGCGGCCGCCGTCTCTCTGAGCGCCGCCGTTCATATTCGGGCCGACCTCGAGCGCGGTGATGATGTGGGTCTGGCGATGGCGGCCCATTTCTTATTGGGTGGCGCGTTGTTTGGGCTCGCAGCGCTGGTTAGTTTGATCCGCCCTCGAGCTGCAACGGGCATTGCGCTTGGAGCAGCAGCCGTTTCCATCGTTCGCTATGCCATGTCACTTTGCGGGTTCTCATATTGGGCATTCTTGCCATTATTTACCGTCGAGGGGTTTTGGGCCTACGGATTACCGCCCGCGGTGCTAACAATTACCGTGGCTTATGC
>JBOGUG010000154.1:0-22746 GCA_050696115.1 Promineifilaceae bacterium (SeqCode)
CTGTTGCATCCGAACAAAATAGACGCCGGCCGCCCCGGTCGCAAGAAAGAGGGCGGCAAACGCGCCCAGGATGGCCGTTCCCAGCAGGTCGGCCGCCCCGGCCGTGGCCCGGCTGGAGGTGATCGCCGTCGGATCCGTGGGCGAGATGACGCAGTCCGAGGGATCGGAGTTCGGCTCCTGGGACGGGAAGCTGCAAATGTCGAGCAGCGTGGCGGCCGTGGCGCCGTCGAAGTCGCTAAAGACAATGACGCAGTCGGCCACGGTGTCGGCTTCGCCCGGATGGAAGGGGTCGGCGCCGGGCACCGTGGCGGCCGTGCAACTGGTCTGCATGGCCGGCATCAGCTCGGCCCCAAAGCAGCGCGAAGTCCAGCTGTCGACAACGCAGCGATACAGGCGCGATTCCAGGTGCACGGCCGGCGTTCCGGTGACCACTTCGCATAGGGCGTAGTTGGCGTTGTTGTCGGCGTCGGTGTCGAACAGGATGCAGGCGTCGCCAGTGTTGTTGCCCGTCCAGCCGTCCTGGTCCCAAAAGATGCGCGCCGTCAGATCGGCCGGCGGGTCGGGCTCCACGTCCTGGCACAGGGCGTTCAGGTCTTTTTGGCCCGGTTCATCGTCCGCCCCTTGCTGGTCAATGATGCATTCCTCGACCGCGCTGGCGCTGCCTACGAAAAAAGCCAACGATAGAAACAGCGCCAGGATTAGGCCATTGGCGGCGAATATTCTTCGCCGTTTAATAAGAATCATGCTCGTCCCCCTGAATCAATAGATTCGCCAATCCTCAAACAAGCTCCAACGCCACTAGCCGCGACAACCCTGGCTCACAAGGTACCAGGGTCATAGGAAAGCAGTACCAAAAGTATAGGCGGCCGGCGGCGGACCTGAAATTAACTGCTTTACACTTCGCTCCCAAACCTGCCCGGCTCGCAGACGCGCGCAGCTTAGAGCGGTACCATTTCGGCCGCGATCTTGGTATGATTGCCCCTGATGGACGTAACGGAGCCAGGCGAGCAAGAACGCCTAGACCAGTTCGAAGCGCGCATCGCGGGCGGCGAAAAGATTGAGCCCGGCGACTGGATGCCGGAGGAGTACCGACGCCAGTTGATCCGCATGATCTCGCAGCACGCCCACAGCGAGATCGTCGGCATGCTGCCCGAAGGCGGCTGGATCGCCAGCGCGCCGTCGTTGCGACGCAAGCTGATTCTGATGGCCAAGGTTCAGGACGAGGCGGGCCACGGCCAATATCTGTACCACGCGGCCGAGACGCTGGGCGCCAGCCGGGAAGAGATGCTGGACGCCCTATTGGAAGGCAAGGCCAAGTACGCCTCGGTCTTTAACTACCCGGCGCTGAGTTGGGCCGACGTGGGCATGATCGGCTGGCTGGTGGACGGGGCGGCCATTAAGAACCAGACCATGCTGGCCCAAAGCTCGTATGGCCCCTATTCGCGGGCTATGGTGCGCATCTGCGCCGAAGAGGGCTTCCACATGAAGCAGGGCAAGGAGATGGTCATCCGCTACTCACAGGGCACGCTGCTGCAGCAGCAGATGGTGCAGGCTGCCCTCAACCGTTGGTGGTGGCCGACCCTGATGATGTTTGGCCTGCCTGACGACGAATCCACCAATAGCCCGACCCTGCTGCGCTGGGGCGTCAAGACGAAGAGCAACGACACGCTGCGCCAGGAGTTCATTGACGAGTTGGCGCCGCAGCTGCTGGCCCTGGGCCTGACCTTGCCCGACCCCGACCTGCGCCAGGACGAGGCCAGCGGCCATTGGCAGAGCGGCCCGATAGATTGGGACGAGTTCTGGCAAGTGGTGGGCGGCAATGGCCCCTGCAACGCGGAGCGCATGGCCGCCCGCCGCCGGGCGCACGAGGACGGCCGCTGGGTGCGCGAGGCGGTGGCAGCCTACGCCAGCAAGCAGGCCGCCGGCCGGCCCGCATGAGCGACACTCAGTGGCGGCGCTTTGAGGTCTTCCTTCAGGAACGGCCCGGCCGCCCCCACCAAAACGCTGGTTCAGTGCACGCCCCGGACGCCGAGATGGCCCTGATGAACGCGCGCGACGTCTTCGTGCGCCGGCCGGCCTGCCACAGCCTGTGGGTCGTCCCGGCCGAGGCCATCCTGAGCCGCACGGCCGAAGAGTTGGCCGCCCAGCGGCCGGCGGCCGGCGCACGACCCCCAAATGGCCGGCCGGAGACGTATCACGTCTTCCAGAAGCGCGGCCAGCGCCGGGCCATGAGCTTCGTCCAGCACAGCGGCAGCGTCGAGGCGGCCGGCCCCGAAGATGCGCTGCGCCAGGCGCTGGCCCAGTTTGAGGCCGCCGACGCCTTCGTCTGGTGGGTTCTCCCGGCGGCGGCCGTCATCGAGAGCCGCGAGGAGGAGGCCGCCAGCCTGTTCGAGCCGGCCGAGGACAAGGATTATCGCCTGCCGCAGGCCTACCGGGTGCTGACAGTCATGCTGGATCTGACCGGCGGCCGGGAATCAGGGGCCGGGATTAGGGAATTTGAGGATGAATAGACTCCAGGGGCCCAGGTTGGGAAGGAGCCAGGGGCGAGCGTGAGCGCCTCCTTGGATATCGGGCTGCGCGAGCCATTGTGCCGTTATCTGCTGGCCTGGGGCGACGATGAACTGATCCTGGCCCAGCGCGACGCCGAGTGGACCGGCCACGCGCCGATCCTGGAAGAGGACATCGCCTTCGCCAACATCGCCCAGGACGAGCTGGGTCACGCCATCCTGTGGTACGAAATGGCGGCCGAACTCGGCGCGGGCCGGCCGGATGAGAGCGCCTACGGGCGGCCGGCGGCCGCCTTCCGCAACGTCCAACTGGTCGAGCTGCCCAGAGACGACTGGGCCTTCTCGATGCTACGACAATACTTGTGGGACGCCTACGAGCGCTGCTTCGGGGAGCTTGCCGGCCACAGCGCCTACCGGCCGCTGCAAGAGGCCTGGCTGAAGGTGCGGCCGGAGGAGAGTTACCATTACCGCCACACCAGCGGCTGGCTGCTGCGCCTGGGGCAGGGTACCGAGGAGGGCCGGCGGCGCAGCCAGGCGGCGCTTGACGCCCTGTGGCCGCTGACCGGTCAACTGTTCTCAGACGACCTTGAGAGGCGGCAATTGGCCGCGGCCGGCCTCGTGCCCCAACCGGCCGCGTTGCGCACCGACTGGCTGGCCTTGGTGGAGCCGCACCTGGCGGGCTGTGGGCTGGTGCTTCCGCTGGCCGCAGCCGGCCTGCCGCCCGGCCGGGAGGCCCACACGCCCCATCTGGCCGCGCTCGTGGCCGATTTGCAGGCCGTCGCGCAGCTTGACCCGGCCGCTGAGTGGTGATTGGAAATGGCGACTGAGAAGGAGGTCTGGCAGGCCTTAAAGGCGGTGGCTGACCCCGAGCTGCCCGTGATCTCGGTCGTGGACTTGGGCGTCATCCGCAAGGTCGAGGTGGCCGGCGAAGCGGTGCGGATTGCCATGACGCCGACCTTCTCCGGCTGTCCGGCCTGGGACGTCATGCGCCGGGAGGTTGAAGCGGCGGTGCGCCGGCTCGGCCCGGCCGAGGTCAGCGTGGAAACGGTGCTCCATCCGCCCTGGAGCAGCGACTGGATCAGCGCCGAAGGGCGGGCTCGCTTACGGGAACTGGGGCTGGCGCCGCCGCCGCGACACAGTGGCCGGCCGGAAGTCGCCTTTCTCGAGCCGGCCCGCTGCCCGGACTGCGGCTCAGAGCGCACCACGCTCACGAACGCGTTCGGCTCCGGCCTGTGCCGGGCGCTTTACGTCTGCCAGGCCTGCGGCCAGCCCTTCGAGCGCTTCAAGCCGCTTTAGCCAGCTCGCCGCCGAAGCCGAGCAGCGCCTTCACCCGGCCTTCGTCCGGCGCTTCGGCGTAAACCCGAAGGACCGGCTCTGTGCCCGACGGCCGGATCAGCAGCCAACTGCCGTCTTCCAGGTAATACTTGACCCCATCGGCCGTTTGCACGTCCTGCACCGGCACACCGGCAATGGCCGGCGGCGCGGCCGACACCAGCAGCCGGGTCATCTCGCTCTTGGCCACCGGCCGGCTCAACTTGAGATCGGCGCGGGCGTATTCGGCCGGGCCAACGTCCTGGAGCAGATCGGCGACCAGCTCGCGCAAGGGCACGCCGGCGTCGGCCATCACCTCAAGCAGCAGCAGCCCCATCAGGATGCCGTCGCCTTCCGGAATGTGGCCCGCCACGCTCATTCCGCCCGACTCCTCGCCGCCCATCAAGACGTCGCCTTTGAGCATCTCGTCGGCGATGTAGTTAAAGCCGACAGGCGTCTCGACCAAATCTAGGCCGTGGCGCTCGGCCAGGCGGTCAATCATGCGGGTGGTAGAGACGGTGCGCACGACTCGGCCGCGCCAGCCACGCCTTTCGATCAAGTAGCGCAGCACCAGGGCGAAGATGCGGTGGGGATCAACGAACTCTCCCCGGCCGTCCACGGCGCCGAGGCGGTCGGCGTCACCGTCGGTCGCCAGCCCCACGTCCCAGGGCCCGGCCTGGATGGTGGACATCAGCAGGCCCAGGTGCTTGGCAATCGGCTCCGGATGGATGCCGCCGAAGCCGGGGTTCATCTCGTGGCGGATGTTGTGGACACGCGACCGGCCGCGGGCCAACACTTCGCCGAAGGCGCCCCGGCCGGCGCCGTACATGCCGTCGGCCACCACCCGCAGCTCGGCCGCGGCGATGGTGTCCAGGTTGGCGATGGTGCTCAGATGTTCATAGTAGGCCCAGGCGGGATCGAAGCGGCTGACGCGGCCGGCGCTCAGCGCCCGCTCGAGGTCCATCAAATTGGGGCCGTGGCCCTCACGCAAGTTACGCTCCAGGTAATATTCCACCCGCCGGTTGTCTTCGGGGCTGGCGCTGCCGCCATAGCCGGCCTTGAGCTTGACGCCGTTGTAGCGCGGCGGGTTGTGGCTGGCGGTGACCATGATGCCGGCCGTCGCGCCGCGGTGGACGACGGCGTAGCTGACGGCCGGGGTCGGCGTGTCGGCCCGCGCCAGCCAGGTGCGGATGCCGTTGGCGGCCATGACGCGGGCCACTTCGGCCGCGTAGCGGTCGGACAGGAAGCGGGTGTCGAAGCCGATCACAACGCTCGGTTCCTGGCCGTTGTTTTCGCGGATGAAGTCGGCCATAGCCTGGGCAACCAGGCGCAGGTTGCCGAAGGTGAAGTCCTCACTGATGACCGCCCGCCAGCCATCGGTGCCAAAACGAATCGTCATCTTAATTCAGCCTTCAGCACGCATAATGCAGCCCGAAAACCAGGTCGTTCACATTCGTCCCGGTTGGCCCGGTCTCGATCAGGCCGCCCAGCGGCCGGAAAAATGAGGCGCTGTCATTGCGCGCCAGATGGTCGGCCGGATCCAGCCCCAGCGCCCGCCCGGCCGCAGCCGTCAGCCCGGTAGCGACGGCCCCGGCCGCGCCGCTGGGCCCATCTTCCCCGTCTGTGGCGAAGGCGGCAACGGCCCGATCCTCCCAGCCGTCCAGCCCGACGGCGGCCGCCAGGGCCAGCTCCTGATTTCGGCCGCCGCGGCCGTCGCCGCGCAAGGTGACTGTGGTCTCGCCGGCCAGGATCAGGCAGCTGCCGGCTGGGGCGTCAACGATCAGGTTGGCGCACAGCCGGCCGGCCGCGCGCGCCTCGCCCGCCAGATGCTCCGTAAGCAGGCGGGCCGCAAAGCCCAGCCGCCGAGCGGCCAATAGAGCCGCCTCGGCCGCCAGCCGGCCGTCGCCGATGATGACATTGTGAACGTCGGGCGCAGTTGGTCGGCCGGCCTCCGGCGCCGATACGAGCGCCGCCTGCACGGCCGCCCAGGCGCCGGCCGACAGCCGCTCCTCTATCCGATAGCATTCCAGCAAGGCCAGGGCCTCGGCCGCCTGGGATGGGCCGGGCACGGTCGGGCCGCTGCCAATGGCCGCCAGTGGGCTGCCGACGACGTCGCTGAGTATCAGGGCTGCGCAGGCGGCCGGAGCAAAGGCGCGCGCCAGCCCGCCCCCTTTGACCGCGTCCAGCTCGCGCCGGACGGTGTTGATCGCCTGAATGGGGCAGCCGGCCGCCAGCAGAGCTTCCACCAGGGCTTGCCAATCGTCGAGCGCCAGCCGTGGCCGGGTCAGCAAGGCAGAGGCCCCGCCTGACACCAGGCAAAGCAGCAGGTCGCCGCGGCCCGCCTGGTGAGCCAGCGCCAGGGCGTTGGCCGTCGCGCGTAGGCTTTCCTCATCCGGCACTGGATGGCCGGCCGGGCTAATCTGGATGCCGGCCGGCAAGGACGGCCGGGGCGCAGCCGCCCGGCCCCGCTTAGGGATCACAACCCCGGCCTGGATGGCGTTCCCCAGAATGGCCGCGGCCGCCGCCGCCATCGGCAGGGCAGCTTTACCCACGCTAATCAGGTAGACGCCGCCCCGGCGCAGGCCGTAGCGCCGGCCGGCCACCTGGACCTCAGCGCCTCGGCGGGCTAAGTGGCGGCCGACGGCGGCGGCCGGATCGGCCGCCGCCAGCCCAGACGCAATGAGCTGGTCTATGTGCTGGCGGTGATCGGCAAAGGCCGGCGCTGGCATGTCTAGGGCGTCAGGTTGGCGGCCGCTTCCTCGGCCGCCGCTTGGGGATCCGCTTGGAGCGACAAAACGTTGAAGGCCGCCTGGCTGAGCGCGCCCAGGACAATGGTGCCGGCGGCCTCCGGGAAGGGCTGGGCCTGCTCCAACTGGGCGCTCAGGAAGCGAATGTAGCCATCTTGGCTTGCCCACAGCCTCAAAGCGCTGCGCCGGGCGGGCAGCCGGCCGGCGGCCTCGCTCCAGGCGGCCATGTTGTCAGGCTGAGACAGCCACAGCAGAAGTTCCGCGGCCGCCGGCCGGCGGCTTTGCTCGCGGGCCGTCAGCGTCCAGGCCCAGCCGCGCACCAGCGGAACCAACGGGCTGTCAATGCCCGGCGCCGGCAGGGCCGCGCTCGGCCGGCCGCCTTCCCTGGCGGCCAGATACTGGCCGGCCTCGGTCAGGGTGATATTGGCCGCGCCGCTGGTGTAGATCTGCCAGCTTTCGCCAATGGCGATCAGGTTGGCGCTCTGGGCGCTGAGGAAGCCCAGGTCGCGGGCGGCCGCCAGCTCAGCCAGCGCGGCCGCCAGCGGCTCAACTTGCAGACTGAGCCGGCCCTCTTCGTCGAGCAGAGCGCCGCCGGCCTGCAAATACATTTGGAGCACGAACTGCGCGCCGGCCGCTCCGGCCGCCGGGTAGACGAAGGCGGCGTCCTCGATGGACGCTAGGCCTGTCAGCCGGTTGATCCGGCTGCCGTTATAGGCGTCGGCGCTGATGGCCAGATGCTGCAGGTTAGTCAGGGCATAGGGGAGGGCGCGCGCCTGGCCTTCGGGCCCGGCGACCGGCCGGGCGGCCGGGTAAAGGTCTTCCAAGATGTCGGCGTTGAGCGCGCCGCCAAGTGGGAAGATGGCCCCCTCGCCGGCCGCGATGGGCAGAAGTTCAAAAGGTAGCAGCGCCAGGTCGGGAAGGACGCTGGGGGCCACTTCGCCGGCGGCGATGATATAGCTCAGCGCCCCGCCCTGGCCGCCGGCCGCTTTGATTTCTGTCTCGATCTGAAGTTCAGGCTGGCGGGCCTCAAAGGCCGCCAGTTGGCCGGCGAGGGTATCGCCGCCGGCCGTCTCAGGCAGGGCGTTGATCTCCGGCGGAAGCCAGATGGTCAACGTGATTGGGGGTTCATCGGGCGCGGCCGGCGTGGCCGGCCGGGTTGCCGCGCTCGTCTGAGCCGGCCTGGGCGTGACAGAAGCGGGCGGTGTTTCAGCCGGCGGGGTCTGGCCCGACTGGGCCAGGCCACAGGCGCACAGCATAAGGGCCAACGCCGCCAAGAACACCGCGCCGGCTGGCAGCCTGGTGACCAGGCTTGGGGGCGGGTTAATAGCGCAGCACAGCGCCGATTCGGCCGGCGTCCTCCAGCTCCTGATTGTCGCTGATGATCTCGACCCGACCGCCGCTGCCTATCGTCTGGGCGACGGCGGCTTCGACTACATCCTCCAACCGCCTGGGCGCCGCTCCCTCAGGTGTTCCGTCTTCGCGGCTGGAGAGGGTGGCGCTGGCCTCGTCGAGGTAGCCTGGCGCCCGGTAGCCGTCGCTAATGACCAGCGTCTGCACGCGGCGCTGGCTGACCTTTGACAGAGTATCTTCCAGGCCGACGACAGCGTTGCCGCCCTTGGCGGCGGCCGTGATCAAGGTGCGCACCAACTCCTGCTCGCGGCGGGCGTTGGCCTCGTGCAGCAGCCCGAGGGAGCGGGCCCGCACGGCCGGCTCGCCGGCGTCCATGTCGTGGGCGAAGCTGCCCGCGAGGCAGCTTTGTAGCTGCTTGGGCAGGTAATCGCGGAACTGGGCCACGTTCTCGGCCGTGCCGGCCAAAAACAGCCTGCGGATGGGCTTGCGGGCGAAGAAGGCCTGGGCGGCCGTGGCCGCCTCGCGCAGGTTGCGCTGGCTGACCTCTTCCTCGTGCCGGTCCCCGGCCCCGCCGCGCCGGCCGGAAGCGGCCGCGCCACCGGCTGCCCGCGCCGAGCCGCCGCCGTGCTTCACCTTGCGCACGTCGTCGCCCATTGTCTGGCCATTGTCCTGTAACTCGCCAAGGTGGTACTCGTAAAATTGGGCCCCCACTTTGTCTAGGGCGATGACGCCGTAATGGGCGTAATGATCAAGCAGGTGGTTGAGCGGCTTAACGTGCGGCCGGGCTCCCAGCCGCATTCGGTTGCGAAAGGCAACGGCGGCAGGATAGCTGCGGAAGAAATTTTGGCCCGCGTTAGAGAAAAGGGCCAGGCCCGGCTTGCTCCAATCGTAGCTGAAGTCCAAGTATTCCAGGATGCGCTCGGCGTCGCTCTCAATGTCATCGGCCTCCTTCAGCAGTGAGCGCGCCTGCAACTTAATTTGCTCCTGGGGCAGTTCGCCCGTGTCGGTGTCCAGGTAGAGGCTGACCGTGCGGCCGTCTGGGGCGCTGAAGGCGACCAGGTCTTCCAGCTCAGCTTGGGTAATCATGTCCTCCTCGCACTCGTCTGCGCTGGCGCTACGCGCCGCGCCTACGGCCGCGCGCCCAATGTCAGCGGCACGGTAATCGTCTCGCCGCTGCGAATGACGCTTAATTGGATCGTTTGGCCAACTTCGGTGTTGAAGACCAGATAGGCGATCAGCCCTTCCGTGTCGCGGATCGGTTGGCCGTCTATGGCCACGATGAGGTCGCCGCCCCGGCCGTCGTTGGGGTTGGCGGCGATAAGGCCGGCCGCCTCGGCCGGCGAGCCGGCCGTGATGCCGCTCACGTAGGCGCCGGCCAACCGGGGAAGGTCGAAGCGCTCCTGCAGGTTCAGGTTCAGTGATTGTAGGGATACCCCCATGTAGGAGTATATATAGCTGCCGTTGGCGATCAGGGTGGGCACGATGCGCCGCACGGCGTTCACCGGGATCGAGAAGCCCACGCCCGAATTGACGCCGGTGCTCGAGCGGATGGCGCTGTTGACGCCCACCACTTCGCCGTTCATATTGAGCAGTGGCCCGCCCGAATTGCCGGGGTTGATCGGCGCGTCTGTCTGGATGACCTCGGGCAGCGAATAGCGGCCGCCCAGGCCCTCCTCAATCTCGCGCTGCGACTCCAGGCTGCGGCCGAGGCCGCTGACAATGCCCAGCGACATCGAGCCCTGCTCGCCGAAAGGGTTGCCAATGGCGGCGACTAGCTCGCCAACTTGAAGCTGGTTGGAGTCGCCCAGCGTCACCGGCCGCACGCCTTCCGGCAGGCTTTCCACCTGGAGGACGGCCAAGTCGCTATCCACGTCTCGCCCGATGATCTCGGCATGCTGCCGGCCGCCGCCGGCAAAAATCACTTCCAGCAACTCGCCGCCCTCAACGACATGGTTGTTGGTTACGATGTGGCCCTCCTGGTCAAAGATGAAGCCGCTGCCGCTTCCGAGCGGGGTCACCGAAGCGGCGCTGGGGTAAACCAGGATGTGGACGACCGAAGGGTTGGCCAAGGCGTAGAGGGTGATGAGCGCCTGCTCCAGGCCCAGGGCGCCGGCCGGAATGTTGGCCGCCGGCAGGGGCGGGCTTTCGGCCGGCGGCGGCAGCGTGGCCGGCTCGGCGTTTGGCACCACCACCGTCACGGCCGGCGGGGCCGTCGCCTCCGGCTGGCGGCCAAGGCTGAAGCCGCAGGCCAGGCTGGCCAAGGCCAACAGCGCCAGGCCAAAGACCGTGATGTGGGGTCGCATGGCTGTCATGAGCGTTCCTTGACCGCCCCGGCCGGCGGCGGGCTGCGCCCGGCCGAGGCGCTTTGGTTCAATCTTAGGGCTTTGGCTCCAGGTTGGCCAACTGCTCGTAGAGGCGCCGCTCCTCGTCAGATAGTTGGCGCGGCACCCGGATCTGGACCGTTGCCAGCAAGTCGCCGTAGCGATTGGAGTCGCGCAGCAGCGGCATGCCCTTGCCCTTGAGCCGGAAGGTGCGGCCGCCCTGGGTGCCGGCCGGGACGGTCAGCCGCACCGGCCCGGTCAACGTGGGCACCGTCGCCTTGCCGCCCAGGATGGCGGTCAGCGAATCAACCGGCGTCGTGACACGCAAGTTATCACCCTCGCGCTTGTAGGTGGCGTGGGGCGTCAGCCGAATGACCAGATACAGGTCGCCCGGGCCAGCCGGCCCCGGCGCGCCCTTGCCACGCAGCCGGACCTTGGTGCCGTTGCGAGCGCCCTTGGGGATCCGGGCGGTGAACTGCTCGCCGTTCTCGTGCTGAAAGGTGCGGGTTGCGCCCTGGTAGGCCTCTTCGAGGCTGATGTCTACCCGCTGCTGGATGTCGGGCCCGGTCGGCCGGGGCCGGCCGCGCCCGCGGCGGCCAAGGTCCTCGTAACCGGCCGGGCTGCCGCGAAAGCCGCCGCCGAATATCGCGTTGAAGAAGTCGGAAAAGCCGCCGCCGCCAAACAGGTCGTCCAGGTCCACGTTGACCTGTTGGTGCCGGACATCCGGCCCGCCGCCGGCCGCGGCCCACTGTGAAAAATCGAAACCTTCGGGCGCGCCGCCCATCTGGCGCCAGCGCTGATAGCTGCTGCCAAGCTGGTCGTACCTGGCCCGGTTTTCGGCGCTGCCGAGCACTTCATAGGCTTCGTTGATCTCCTTAAATTTCTCCTCGGCCGCCTTGTCGTTGGGGTTCCGGTCGGGGTGGTATTGGCGCGCCAGTTTGCGGTAAGCCTTCTTGATGTCCGCCTCGCTGGCATCCCGGCCGACGTCCAGGACGCGATAATAATCCTTGTATTCCATTTGCGCTTCTGGGTCTATTGTATGAACCGGCCAGAGGGGCTGTCAAGCGCGGCTGCCGGGGTTATATAGAATGCTAACACGGCCGGCGGCTTGCACGGACCTCAGAAATTTTGTGAAAGCTATACAGGCCAAGGCAAGCAGTGCCGCTAGGCGGCCGCGGCCGGCCCCGGCTGAGCCAGCACGCGGGCGATCGGGCGCAGGTTCAGCCACCACTGCTCTAGAGGCCGGCGCAACTCGCGATCCATGCGCCGGCCGATCTCCTCAAGCGGAGTGAACTGCATCGCGCTGCCCACCAGGCCGAGGCAGGCGCTCACCGGCCGGGGCGAGCCGATCTGCTCCTCCAGATAATCAATCGCCAGGCCGGCCATGCGGGTCGCCAGGATACGGTCAAATGGCGACGGGTTGCCGCCTTGTTGGATGTGGCCCAGGATCGCCTGGCGGGTGTCGAACAGCTCGCCCCCTTCTTCCTCGAACAAGGCCACAATGAAGCCGGTGGTGTAGGTCGGGTTGGCCCGCTCGTTGCGGATGATCAGCCCCAAGCGCTTGCCCTGGCGGAAGCCGTGCATCAACTGACGCAGGTCACTTTGTAGCTCGACCAGCGTCACGCCCTCTTCGGGCAGGTAAACGCGCTCGGCGCCGGTCGCCAGAGCGCTCATCAGGGCCAGGTAGCCGCAGTATTGGCCCATCACCTCGACCACGAAGACGCGCTTAGAAGCCACGGCCGACTGCTTGATCTTGTCCACGGCCGTGACGATGCTGTTAAGCGCGGTGTCGGCCCCGATGCTCAGTTCGGAGCCGGGCAGGTCATTGTCGATCGTGGCCGGCAGGCAGACCATCGGTAGCTGGAAGGCCGGAAAGGCGTTGCGCCGCTGGAAGATTTCGAGCGCTCCTTCGTGGCCCGACCAGCCGCCGATCATCAGCAGGCCGTCTATGGCGTATTTCTCCAGGTTGCGGGCGATGGCGTAAAAGTCGCTGCCGGCCGGTATCTTGCGGTTGGTACCCAACTCAGCGCCGCCGCGGTGGGCCCAGCCGTTGACGCTCATCCAGCCGAATTCCTCGAAGTCGCCCTCGACCAGGCCACGGTAGCCATTGCGCACCCCAAACAGGATGTGGCCCTTGTCGAGCCCCAGGCGCACGGCCGCACGCACGGCTGTGTTCATGCCGGGCGCGGGCGCGCCTGCGTTCAGCACAGCCAGCCGCAGCCGGCGCTGGTCGGGCTGGGGCCGGTGCGGCCGGGCGCGCACCAGGGTGCGCAGGGTGCGAAAATTGGCCGCGAAGCTGCTGCCGCGCAGGGCCAGGGCGCGCTCAAAGTCATGGGCGGCCATCGCCTGGCGGACTGCCTCGGTGCGCGACATGCAGGTTGCCAACGGCGTGCGGGTGATCTTGTTGCCCACCAGGCCCAGCACGGGCACCTCGCCGTCGGCTTCGGCCGCCAACACGGCTTCCACGGCCGCGGCCCCCAGCAGCGTGCTCAAATTGCGGTCGAAGGCGCTGGGCGAACCGCCCCGTTGGACGTGGCCCAGAATGGTGATGCGCACGTCCTCGCCCAGGCGTTCCTCTAAAACTTGCTTGACATAATCCGAGGTGATCGGCCGGCCGTGGCGGTCGGTGGCCCCTTCGGCGATGACCACGATGCTGTCGCGCCGGCCGGTCTCGCGGCCTTGGCGCAGCACGGCGCACATCTTCTCCTCCCATTCGTCCAGGTTGGGCGGGCTTTCGGGGATGAACACCCAGTCGGCCCCGCCGGCCAGAGCGCCCATCAGCGCCAGGTAGCCGCAGTCGCGGCCCATCACCTCGACCACGAAGCTGCGCTGGTGGCTGGCGGCCGTGCTGGTGATGGCGTCTATGGCCTCGACGATGCGGTGCAGGGCGGTGTCGGCCCCGATGGTGATGTCGGTACCCTGGAAGTCGTTGTCAATCGAGCCGATCAGGCCGGCCGCGCGCAAATAGGGGTGGCGCTCGGCGGCCTCGGGCGCGACTTCGCCGGCCGCGACCAACTCGGCCACCAGCTCCGGCCACTCGCGACGGAACACGGCCGCGCCGGCCAGGCTGCCGTCGCCGCCGATGACGATCAGGGCGTCAATGTCCTGGCGGATGAGGTTGAGGGCCGCCTGGCGCCGGCCGGAGCGGGTCAAGAACGCATCGCTGCGGGCCGAGCCGATGATGGTGCCGCCCTGATGGATGATGCCGCCGACGTCGTTCCAGCCGATGGGCCGGATTTTGTCGCCACCGGCTATAAGCCCCTGGTAGCCCTCGCGCACGGCGTAGGTCTCCAGACCGGCGTCCAGGGCTGTGCGCACCACGGCCCGCACGGCCGCGTTCATCCCCTGGGCGTCGCCGCCGCTGGTCAGGAGGGCAATCCGCTTCATGGCGGGGCTTATTCTGGCCGAAAGCGGGCCAAAATTCAATCGGCTTGTGCCCGGCCGGGGCGAATGTTAAAATATGGGGGTCATTCTTGCCCTCGTAGCTCAAAGGATAGAGCAACTCACTCCTAATGAGTAGGTTGGCCGTTCGAATCGGCCCGAGGGTATATACAGCCGGCCGCAGTCCACAAGAGCGCGAATCAGAAAGCAGTTCCCGGCTGCGATGGGCAGCCTCGAACTCAACCGGTGGCCGTGAGCTGAGGGGACTCGCTCGGTTCGGTCAGCTAGCCATCTCCGCTGGGCATCACCAGCCCAGGCTCGCTCAAGTCAAGGACGAACGGGTCATCCTCCAGCCCCACCACCGGCCGGTTGTGAAACACATTCTGACCGGGCTCGACTCCGGCGTCTATGTGGAGTGGGATGCAGTCGTGGCCCGGCTCGGTGCAGGCCGGCGCGTGGACGCCGCTGCGGTCAACGTATCCGTTGAACGGCCTGGGATAATCCTCCAGGTTTAGCTTGAGGGTCCAAAAGCTAAACTCGGTGTTGCGGCAGCCGGCCGCGCTGGCGGGGCACAGCACCTCGTCGAATTCAGGCAGCCCGCACAGCACCGGGTCGCTCGATACCCGTTCCCAGGGGATCTCGCTCCAGGCTATTTCGATCAGCCTGTTGACGTCCGGCTCATAGACCAGATTTTGGATCACCTGGTTTGTTTGGCTGTTCCAGAAAAAGGTGGCGAAGGGATCGTTGCCCCCCTGGCGAACAGCCACATAGGGCACCTGGCCGCTCGTTTCGTCCCCGCCGCTGTAGACGCTGTATGGGTCAGGGAAGCGAACCCCCTGGGTGAACGCCTCGCAGCCCTCTTTCTTGTAGCTTTGGTGAAGCTCACCATAAACGGAGATCTGCCCGCCAGCCACGACCCCCTCGCTCTCGAAGGTTTCCTGATCGCCGACCTCGGCCACAAAGCGGATTGAATGGGCCTGGCCGTCCGCCGCCTCAGTGTGCCCCAGGTATAGTTCTTCTGCGATGCGCATACTGTGAACCTGGACGTAGAGCGCCCGCAGGCAGGAGGCGTCCGGCGTTTCCAGGACGTTGCTGGATTGCATACACTCCGAGAATTGGTAGTAAAGGTTGATATGCCCCTCGTGCTTGCCGGCCGGGTAGGGGAAGACGTTTTCGGTCATCGAGCTGTGCCAGGGGTGGCCGACGGCCGCAAAGAGCGGGTTGGCCTCGACAAAGGCGCGGATCGGCCCTGGCGGCAGGTCGGCCGGGCAGATCCCGTGCGTGTGGCCGTCGCCGGTTTCTGCCCCGTGGCAGACGGTCACGTCGTGCGACCCTGGCAGTGCGGGGGTGGACGTGGCCGAAGGTGGGATGGTGGCGGTAGCTTGAGGTGGGACGATGGCCGTTGCGGTAGGTGGGATGAAAGCCGTGGCTGGCGGCGTCACGTTCAGAGGGACTGTGGCCGTCTGCTGTAAGATAGCTGTTGGCGCTATATCCGCCGTGGCCTGAATGGCGGGGGGAACTGTCGGAGCTACCGTCGCTCCGGCCGGGGGCAGCACTATTGGCGGCGAAGCGACGAGCGGCGCCAGCGACGCCGGAGCCGGGAAGGTGGAGATCAGGCCCTCGCCGGCCAAAAGCGTCGCCTCCGGCGTGAAGGTCGCCGGCAGCGTGCCGCCGGGCAGTGGCGCCGAGCCCTCGGCCGCGTCCAGGATGGGGCTAATAGCCGTTGGCGGCCCGCCCAACAATTTGAGGCCGACGGCAAGCAACCCGCCGAAAGCCACGATGGCTGCGGCCGCGATGACGTGTTCCAGCTTGAGCCTTATCTCGAACCTCCCTTTTCCGCCCGTTACTTGGCTGCAGAGCGCCGGGTTACCGGCCGGCAGGCAGCTTACCACCGCCCCGCCGTGCCGGGAAGTGAGCAAGCCTGGCGCGGCCGCCGACGTTAAGAAACTTCTTAATCAAGGAGCTTCAGCACCTTGCGTTCATCCCCAACGCCGGCCGTTCTACAGCAGGCTGACCGGGTCCACGTCCACAATCCAGCCGGCCGGCAGGGGGAAGTCGGCCAGCAGCCCGGCCGGGTCGCCAGCCCGCACCAGGATCTGCCAGCGGTAGCGGCTGTCAAGGCGCTGGAAGAAAGGCGGCGCCGGGCCGATTAGCTCGGCCCGCGAGCCGGCCGCCTGGATGTGCTCACGCAGCGCCTCGGCCAGCTCCAGGGCGCCGCGCTCGGCTCGCTCGGCCGCCGGGTCGGCGTAAATGAGCCGGGTGAGGCGCTGGAAGGGGGGCAGCCGGTGGACGGTGCGGAAGCGGATCTCTTCCAGGTAAAAGCTGGTGTAGTCGTGCTCGGCCGCGGCCTGGATGGCGTAATGCTCCGGCCGGTAGGACTGGATGATGACCCGGCCGCCCAACAGCCCTCGGCCGGCCCGGCCGGCCACCTGGGCCAGCAGTTGGAAGGTGCGCTCGGCCATGCGGAAGTCGGGCAGGCCCAGGGCGACGTCGGCCGAGATGACCCCCACCAGCGTCACCAGGGGCAGGTCCAGCCCTTTGGCGATCATCTGGGTGCCGACCAGCACGTCGGCTTTGCCCTGGATGAAACTGGCCAGCAGCGCCTCGTGGCTGTCCCGGCCGGCGGTGGTGTCGCGGTCCCAACGCAGGACGCGCGCGGCCGGCCAGCCGGCCCTTACCTGGCGCTCAACCTCCTCCGTTCCGAGGCCCAGATAGCGGATCCGGCCCGAGCCGCAATTGGGACAACTTTCAGGAGGCGGCTCGCGCCGGCCGCAGAAGTGACACACCAGCGCCTGGCCCGGCCGGTGGTAGGTCAGCGCCGTTTCACACCGCTTGCAGCGCAGCACGTGGCCGCAGTCTCGGCACACCACCGAGCTGGCGCTGCCGCGCCGGTTCAGAAACAGGATGGCCTGCTCGCCCCGCGCCAGCGTCTCGTCCATGGCTTGCTGAAGCGGCCGGCTGAAGATGGAGCGGTTGCCGGCGCGCAGCTCATGGCGCAGGTCTACCACCTGCACCGGCGGCAGGGGAATGGTCAGGGCCTCTTCGGGCTCATCGGCCAGCGGCTGGTAGCGGCTTTCGCGGCCCAACCGGCCGGCCTGGGCCGTAATGCGCTGGCGGTGGCCCATAATACGCCGGGGCAGTTCCAGCAGCCGGTAGGCGCCGGTCTGGGCGCGGTGGTAGCTGACCAGGTCGGGCGTGGCGCTGCCCAGAATGACGAGCGCGCCTGTTAGCCGGCCGAGCTCAAGGGCCGCGTCGCGGCCGTGGTAATAAGGCGGCGCGACCGGCGGGTCCTGCTTGTAGCTGCTGTCGTGCTCCTCATCAACCACGATCACGCCCAGATTGTCGAGCGGCGCGAACAAGGCGCTGCGCGGCCCAATGGCGATGTCGAAACCGTCCTGCCAGGCGCGGCGCCAGGTGTCGTAACGCTCGCCCTCAGTCAGGCGGCTGTGCAGCACGGCCACCTGGCCTGGAAAGCGGGCGGCGAAGCGGCGAATGGTCTGGGGCGTCAGGGCAATTTCGGGCACCATGACGATGGCCCGCCGGCCGCGCTGCAGGGCCAGGGCTACGGCCCGGATGTAGATCTCGGTCTTGCCGCTGCCGGTCACCCCGTGCAGCAGAAAAGGTTCTGGCTCGTCGCGGCTCATCGCCGCCTGAACCGCCTGCCAGACGGCGGCCTGATCGGCCGTCAGCCGGGGCGGCTCGGCAGGCACGAAGTCCTGGTCGGCGAGCGGGTCGCGCCACACCTCCTCTTCGCCCAGGCGGATCAGGCCCAGCTTGGCCATTTTGCGCAACTGGCTCAGCGTCGCCTCGGTGGCGGCGTAGATCTGGCCCACTGGCAGCGGGCTGGCGGCTTTGGCCAGCTCGGCCAGCACGGCGAAATAACGCTCGGCCTTGCGCAGGCGGTAGATCTCGGCCGCCGCTGCCCACTCCCCCAGCGCCAGCCCGGCCGCGGCCGGCTCCGCGACCACCTCGACCACGCCAGCGCCCGCCAGCCGATTCAAGAGGGCCTGATCGGGCGCGTCCTCCGGCCGGACGGGCAAGGAGGCCAGGAACTCGGCGGCTTCAGGCGGCGCCTCGGCCCGGCGTGGGCCCTGAATGACCAGGCTCTCGGCCGGCGCTCGCTGGATCAGGCCGGCCGCGGCCAGCTCGGCCAGCGTCTTTTGGCTCACGCCGGCAGCCGCCATGATCTCGTCCTCCGGCGGCAACATGTCCGGCTCGGTCGCTAAGTAATAGAGCGCCGCGGCCGCCTGGCTGGCCCGGCCCAAGTGGGGGGCGGCCGCCAGGATCTGGGCCCGGCCGGCGATCAGCTCGGCCGTGCGCGCCACCTTGGGCCGCGCCCGCGGCCGGTCGAGAATCGAAGCCCGGCGCAAGATGCCGCGTCGGACGAGCTGCTCGGCCGCCTTCTGCCAATCGTCCACTTTGGGCAGCGCGTGCCCGATCTGGCGCGGCCGCAGGGCGCCCTTCTGGCGCAGCAACTCCACGATTGACGCCTGCGTCGCGGTCAGCCGGCCGTCGCCCTCCCAGGCCGGGTTCAGGTCGTACAGGACGTCTGACCAGCGGGTCAGCCCCGGCGGCAGGAAGAGACGTAGGCAGGCGTTTAAGGCTGTCAGGTACTCGTGGCTCAGCCAACGGGCAAGCTCAAGCTGAGCCGGCCGGATGACGGGCTGGGCCTCGATCACGGCAATGACCGGCTTGGTCTCGGCTACGGGCGCGGCCGGGCTGAAAGCGACGACGATGGCCTGGGCCAACCGCCGGCCGAACTCCACCTCAACCAACTGGCCTAGCTGGAGCTGGGCCTCAAGGTCGCGCGGCACGTGGTAGTGAAAGGTGCCTTCCAGCGGCGCTTCGATGTTGACGACAACTTCGGCGTACATGCGTGCCCGGATTGTAGCCGCCCGGCGATCACTTGCCAGATGGCGGCCGGGCCACTAGACTCCCGTCCATGGTCCGCCGACCAGCCGGCGCGGCCATTTTCACTAGCATGGCTGCCGCCTCGCCCTCGTCCCAACGCATCAAGGCCGATCAGGAACACCCCGGCCTGCGGGCGGCCGTGTTCGCCCTCATGGTGGTGGGCAGCCTGGGCGGATTCGCCGTCTTGTGGGGCGTCATCCGCAGGCTGCCAGAAGGCACATTCCTGCGCGAATTTGGGCTGGCCCTTTCCTGCCTGCTGGCGTTTCCGGTGGGCGTGGCGGCCGCCGGACTGGGCGAGCTGATCCTCAAGCGGCTGTGGCCCAGCGGCCGCGGCCTGAATCTGGACGAATCCGGACTGGAGGCCCAGCTACCCAACGGGGAAGGGGTGCGCATTCAGTGGTCGAAGCGCATCAACCCCACCTGCTGGTACTTTTCGCTGCGCGGCTTTCCCCGTGGCGGCCGCGAGCGCCAGGTGCCTGCCAGCTACACCTGCCTGGCCTGCCAATTGCAGCAGGACGGCCGGCGGCTGGTGGTCTATACGCTGGCTCCGGAGCGGCAGGCGGCCGCCTACACTCAGCGCGGCGACTTCGTCCGCCTGCGCCCGGGCCAACTCTATGACAGCAATATGGTCCGCCGTTTCATGATCGCCCCCGCCCGGCCGGAGCTGCCCACCAGCCTGCTGGCGGGCAAGGACGGCCCTTACTGGCTGGCCGAGCGGCGGCGCTGGCTAGAGGGCCTGGAGCTGAAGCCGGAGGATTTCGACAACCTGATGGCCCGCCTGGACGCCCAGCTAGAGGATCAAGGTTGAACCCAACACGAGGCCCCGCATGACCCCTATGCTGACCGAAGAACACGAGATGATCCGGCAGGCTGCCCGCGAATTCGCCCAGAGCGCGATTGCGCCGATCGCGGCCGAGCACGACGAGAGCGGCGAGTTCCCGCTGGAGACGGTGCGCCAGATGGGCCAGTTGGGCTTTATGGGCATCGAGGTGCCCGAAGCGTACGGCGGCGCCGGCCTAGATACCCTGGCCTATGTCCTGGCGATGGAGGAGATCTCCAAGGTGGACGCCAGCCACGGCACGATTATGTCGGTCAACAACTCGCTTGTCTGCCACGCGCTGCTCAAGTATGGCAACGAGGAGCAGAAGCAGAAGTTCCTGACGCCCGTCGCCAGCGGCGAGAAGATCGGCGCCTACAGCCTGACTGAGCCGATGAGCGGCAGCGACGCCGGCTCGATGCGCAGCCGGGCCGTCCTGAACGAGGCCGGCGACCATTACACGATCAACGGCCGCAAGTCGTGGGTGACCTCGGCCCCCCACGCCGACCTTATTCTGCTCTTTACCATGACCCAGCCTGAGAAGCAGCATCAGGGCGTGACCGCCTTCCTCATCGAAACGGACCGGACCGGCTTCGCTCGCGGCAAGACCGAGCCCAAGCTGGGCATCCGGGCCAGCGCCACCAGCGAAATCACCTTTGAGGATTACGAGTGCCCGGTCGCCAGCCGCCTGGGCGAAGAAGGCGACGGCTTCAAGATCGCGATGGCTGTGCTAGACGCCGGCCGGATCGGCATCGCCGCCCAGGCGCTGGGCATCGCCGGGGCCGCGCTGGAGGCCAGCGTCCAATATGCGACCGAGCGCCAGGCCTTCGGCCGCAAAATCGGCCAGTTTCAGATGATCCAGCAGAAGTTGGCCGACATGAAGGTGCGGGTGGAGGCCAGCCGCCTCTTGATCTACCAAGCAGCGCTGGCCAAGATGCGCGCGGCCGAAAGCGGGGCGCGCTACACACTGGAGTCAAGCATGGCCAAGCTGTTCGCCAGCGAGACGGCCATGTGGGTGACCACCGAGGCGATCCAGATCCACGGCGGCATGGGCTACAGCAAGGAGCTGCCCCTGGAGCGCTACTTCCGGGACGCCAAAATCACCGAGATTTACGAAGGCACCAGCGAAATCCAGCGCCTGGTCATCGCCCGCCACCTCACCGGCCTGCGCTAGCCGGCTGGGACGTTTCGGCGTTCAGAGTTCGCGCAGGACGAAGAGCTGAGGGAGGTATTGGCGCCCTTGGGGCGCTTTCGCATTCCTTACAGGCCAATGAACAGGTAGCCGCGCTCCCCCTCGGCCGCCTCGACGAGCTCCCAGCAGGCCGCGGCCGAACCCCAGAACTCCGCCTCCCGCCAGCCGGCCGGCAGCCAGGCGTCGGCGTGCCAGACGGCGTATTCGTCCTCGTCGCTGCGCGCGACCTTGAAAAGCAAGCTCGGACCGCGATACATGGCTGCGCCTCGGCCGGAAACCATTCCCGGCCGGCCTTAGAGTATCGCCGCCTTGGGCCGCGCTAGGCGTAAAGGCAGGGTGACAAAGGCATGAAGGCGGCGTGAATTCCGGCCGCTGTCAGGGGCAGCCCCCTTTGGTTGGCCGGCGGGCTAGGCGCCTGTGGCCTGGCGGCCGAACGCCTCCACCAGGTAGGCTGTGTGGCGAATGCCGTTCAGGAAATCTTCCAGGCGGATATTCTCGTTGGGCGCGTGGATATTGGCCCCCGGGTGGGAGACGCCCATGGCGACCACCGGCAGCTTGAGGGTGTGGATGAAGGGGTAGTTCGGCCCACTGCCGCCGGACAGGGGAGAAACGACCATCTCGCGGCCGTACACGGCGTAGGCGGTCGCCACGGTCAGGCGCACGAACGGGTCGTCGGGGTCGGTGCGCGCCGGCCGGGTGCCGCCGTGGCGCAGGATTTCGATGTCATCGAAACCGGCCGAATCCAGGTGGGCGCGCAGCTTGCCCAGGATGTCGTCCGGCTCCTGATCGGGTACCAGCCGGAAATCAATCTTGGCCCGCGCCTCGGCCGGCAGGACGGTTTTGCTGCCCGGCCCCTGGTAGCCGGCGTCCAGGCCGCAAATGGTGCAGGTGGGCTCAAAGACGGCGGCCCTTTGCCACTCCAGCCCGCCGGTCATACCTTTCAGGTAGCCCTTGAGGCCGTACATCTGGCGCACTGCCTCGGCGTCGTCGGGCAACGCCGCCAGCAATTCCAGGTCGCGCTGGCTCGGCGGCCGGGCGTCAGCATAAAAGCCGGGGATGCGGATACGCTCGTCGGGCCCCTTGAGCGCGTTGAGCGCCCAGGCCAAGCGCCAGGCGGCGTTGGGGAAGATGGAGCCACCCAAGCCGGAGTGGGTGTCCTGGCTGGCCGTGCGCGCCACCAATTCGACGTACAGGATGCCGCGCAGGCCAAGTGATTGGACCGGCGCCCCGCTGTGATCCACGCCGCCGAACTCCCAGACGCAGCCATCGGCCGCCAGTCGCGCCTGGTGCTGCTGGACAAAGGCGGGTATGTGGGGGCTGCCCAATTCCTCCTCGCCCTCGATTAGGAACTTGACCCGGCAGGGCAGGCCGCCAAGGGCGTTCTTGACGGCCGCCAGGCCGGCCAGCCGGGCGACCAGATGCCCCTTGTCGTCCGAGGCCCCGCGCCCCACCAGCCGGCCGTCCCGCCGAGTCAGCTCGAAGGGCGGCGAGTGCCACAGCTCAAGCGGCTCTGGCGGCTGGACGTCGTAATGGCAGTAAAAGAGAATTGTCTTTTCGCTGGCGCCGTCCCCCTCGGCGTAGACCACCGGGTTGCCGCCGGATGGGATGATCTCGGCCGGGTAACCATGCTCGGCCATGATTTCGGCCACCAGCTCAGCGCAGGCCTGAACGCCCTCGCCGCGGGCTGAAACGCTGGGCTGGGCGACTAAACGGGCCAGGGCGGCGATGAAATGCTCCTGGTGGGATTCGACAAAGGCGTCAATGGCCTGCCGGCTTGCCTGCTGCTCCATGCTGGTTACGCTCCTATCCGCGCTCATTCATTTCGCTTACCCTGGAATAGGCGAAGTATAGTGGTGGCGGCGGGCAGTCGCCAATTGGGCCCTGGCAACGGATGCTATAATGGGGCCGGAGAAGGAAGCCATGCGCCGCCGCCCAATTACCCCAACCCTCCAGCTTACGCTCCTGTTGCTGCTGGCAGGCCTGGCCTGCAACGCGCCCATCGCCCAGGGCACGCCCATCCCGCCGCCGCCATCGTCGGGCTCGACCCCGGCCGCGGCCGCCACGCCCAGCCCGGCCGGCGGCAGCCCCCCGGCTGCGACAACGACGCCGTTTGGCCAGCCGTTGCCCACCTTCACGCCCATCGGCGGCGTGCTGGTCGCCACGGCCACCTTGCCCGGCGCGCCTGGCCCGCCCGGCCCCGGCTCGACTC
>JBOGUG010000155.1:0-11455 GCA_050696115.1 Promineifilaceae bacterium (SeqCode)
ACCCGGCGCCACGAGATTCCGCGCTATTTCGACATCGACGATACGACATTGCCGCCTGTGTCCTAGGTCACAGACCGGTCCACGTCGGCGGGATTGGCGCTGGGGAAGGGCCAATCCGTCTCCATAACATGGAGGAGTCGTTTCGAAGGCTTTGAGGAGAGTGGCCCATGTCCGCAGAAACCACCGCCACCGGCACCGCGCGCGTCAAGCGCGGCATGGCGGAAATGCTCAAGGGTGGAGTGATCATGGATGTGGTCACGCCCGAGCAGGCGAAGATCGCCGAAGACGCGGGTGCGGTCGCGGTCATGGCGCTGGAGCGCGTGCCGGCCGACATCCGAGCCCACGGCGGCGTGGCCCGCATGGCCGACCCCGGCAAGATCAAGGAGATCATGGCGGCCGTCAGCATCCCGGTCATGGCCAAGTGCCGCATCGGCCATTTTGTCGAGGCCCAGATCTTGGAGTCGCTGGGCGTGGACTATATTGACGAGAGCGAGGTACTGACCCCGGCCGACGAGGAGCACCACGTTAATAAGCGCGCCTTCAAGGCGCCCTTTGTGTGCGGGGCGCGCAATCTGGGCGAGGCGCTGCGCCGGCTGGGTGAAGGGGCGGCCATGATCCGCACCAAGGGCGAGGCCGGCACGGGCGACGTGGTAGAGGCGGTGCGCCACGCCCGCGCCGTATTGGGCGCGATCCGCCGCCTGGAGAGCATGCCCGAAGAGGAGCTGATGGCCTACGCCAAGAGCATTGGCGCGCCCTATGAGCTAGTGCTGGAGACGCGCGAGCTCGGCCGCCTGCCCGTGGTCAATTTCGCCGCTGGCGGCATCGCCACCCCGGCTGATGCCGGCCTGATGATGCAACTGGGCGTGGACGGCGTCTTTGTCGGCTCTGGCATCTTCAAGAGCGGTGACCCGGCCCCGCGGGCGCGGGCCATCGTCGAGGCCACCACCCACTATAACAAGCCGGATATCCTGGCCCGGGTGAGCGAAAACCTGGGCGAACCGATGGTCGGCATCTCGGCCGGCAGCCTGACAGAAGAAGAGCAGTTAGCCGGCCGCGGCTGGTAGCTCAGGGGCGGCTTAACGTGACAGAGAACGGCCGACCGGCTATAGTGATCGGCGTTCTGGCCTTACAGGGAGCGTTCCGCGAACATCTAGAGCGCCTGCACGCGTTAGGCGTCGAGGCGCGCGAGGTGCGCCTGCCGGCCGACCTGGAAGGGCTGGACGGCCTGATCATCCCCGGCGGGGAGAGCACGACGATCGGCCGGCTGGCCGAATTGTACGGCTTTATGGAACCGCTGCGGGCTTTCGCCGCCGGCCGGCCGGTGTGGGGCACTTGCGCCGGCATGATCTTCATGGCCAAAGCGGTCGGCCGGGCCCAGCCCGGCCTGGCCCTGATGGACATCGAAGTGGAGCGGAATGCCTTTGGCCGCCAGGTGGACAGCTTCGAGAGCGACTTGGAGGTGGCGGCGCTGGAGGACGGCGCAGAGCGGCCATTCCCGGCCGTCTTCATCCGCGCCCCGCGCCTGGTAGCGGCCGATGGGGAGGCCGGCGTCGAGGTGCTGGCCCGGCTGGAAGACGGCACGGCCGTGGCGGCGCGTCAGGGGCATTGGCTGGTGACTTCGTTCCACCCCGAATTGAGCGGCGACGATCGCTTTCACCGCTATTTCATCCGGCTGGTCGAACGTGAAAGGGCGCGGGAAGCGGCTGCCTGAGCGGCGGCCGGGCTTGGCCTGCCTAGGCGGGCAGGCTGACGGTAAAGCGAGCCCCGCCGGCCGGATCGTTGGCCGCTTCGATCCGGCCGCCATGTCGCTCGACAATGGCGGCTGATATAGCCAGTCCCAGGCCGCTCCCCTGGCCAAGTGGCTTGGTGGTGAACAAGGGCTCAAACAGGCGCTCCAGCGCGGCCGGCTCGATGCCCGGCCCGTCGTCGCTGACGGCAAATGCCTGCGCCCCCCAGCCGGCCACTTGCCAGCTTGCTAGGCCGATGCGGCCGCCCCGGCCGGCGAGGGCGTCGCGGGCATTCAACAGCAGGTTGATCAGCACCTGGGTGATTTGGCCCTGATCGGCCGGGATGGGGGCCAGGTCGGGCGCCAGTTGGCACTCGATGCGGATGTTGTGCTCGCGCTCAAACTGGTAGCTAACGAGCACCAGCGCCTCGCGGATTAACTCGTTCAACTTGCAGGGGGCCGCGGCTGAGCCATTGCGGTAGGTGTGAGCGCGCAGGCTCTGCATCAGCCGGGCGCAGCGCCAGGCGCTGACCTCGATCATCTCAAGATAGGGGCCTAACTCGTCCGGCGCCAGGCTGCCTTCGGCGATCTGGCGCTGCAAGTTGGCGCAGGTGGCCGTGATTATGCTAATGGGGTTGGTCAGCTCGTGGGCGACGCTGGCAGTGAGCAGCCCGATGCTCGCCAGGCGCTGCGTCTCGATGAGCTCAGCGCTGATGGGCTCGGCCGCCGTGAGTGTGCCCTCGCCAGGGAGCGTCCGCATGCGTTCCGCCCTAACGCCCCTCTTCCCCGAAGAACGCCAGGCTGCTACCAGGATACGCCCGCCGGCCGATGCTGACCGTATCGGGGCCGTAAATACGGCGTGAACGACCCGTGAAGGGGCGGGCTGCGCCGCTCAGCGCTCCACGAAGCAGACGTTCACGGCCGTTGAGCTGCTTTCGTTGCCGGCCGCGTCAACCACCTGCACCCGGAAGGTGTGACAGCCCGGCCCAGGGATGGGCCAGCGTTCGGTATAAGGCGGCACCGTGCTGATGGCGAACGGCACGCCGGCGCCGTCGGCGAAGAACTCGACACGGGCTACGGAGAGATCGTCGCTGGCCTGGGCCTGGACGACCACGCTCTCTTCATCGGTAAAGATCGTCTGCTCGGGCAAGGGGAACAAGATGCTGGCCTGGGGTGGGTTGTTGTCCACCGTTAGCGGCAGGCTGACCTCATTGAAGGAGCCGTCGCGGCGCACGACAGTCAGCACCAAGGTATACAGGCCGTTCAGGTCGTCCACATTCCAGATGCCCAAAAGCGCGCCCGTCTTTGGCTCGGTCACCTGGTCGGCGATAAGGCGCAATTCGGCCGGCGTCAGGCCAGGGAAATAGGCCAACCGGTAATAGGCGAATTGGTCGCCGGCCGCATTGCCATTGATCTCGACCTGGCCGTGAATGTAATCAAATGGCTGCGGCGACAGGATGGCCGCTTCGGCCGAGGCGCTGCCCGGCGAAGTGATGGTGTCGTACTCCGTGGGCGGCTGGGGGATGTTGTTCTCGCGCACCCAGTCGGCGGCTGCTTCCGGATAAATGATATAGGTGCGCGTCTCAACCAACTCTGGCGGCGTGTCGAGGGTGGCCAGCCGGCCGGTTTCGCGGTTGATGCGGTACTGCTGAACCATGTTGTCAATGATGCGCGGCTGGGTGCCTTCGATGAAGTGCTCGGTCACCGTTGGGCAGCGGCCGGAGGGTAACAAACCCGACATGTCGCAGACCGCCAGCTCGACCAGCCCCGGCGGGAGGGGCCAGGACTCAACCGGCGCGTCGCGCAAGGCCCAGCTCATCAGCGCGTGCCAGATGTGGGCCGCGCCCATTGAGCCGGGCAGCTCTTTCATAGGCGAGTTGTCGGTGTTGCCCAACCAGACGCCCGTCACGAGTTGGGGCGTGTAACCGATGGTCCAGCCGTCGCGGAAATCGTTGGTGGTGCCCGTCTTGACGGCCGCCGGCCGGTCGCCGGGCAGTTCGAGCACGTTCGGGCAGCCAAAGCCTTGGCAGCGAGACAACTCGTCGGACAGAATGTCGTTGATCAGGAAGGCCAGTTGGGGCGTCAGGATCTCGCGCTGGCCAGGTTGGGTGTATTCGTACAGCAGTTCGCCGTCTCGGTCCTCAACCCGCAAGATGGCGGCCGGCTCCAGGCTGCGAAAGCCGAGGCGCTGCTGATCGGCTGGCACCGGGCGGCCGATCATGACCCCCATGTTGTCCATAACTGAGAAGGCGTAGACCATGTCAATGAGGCGCACTTCGCCGCCGCCCAGGGTGAGCGACAGGCCATAGCGGCTGGCCCCCTGATCCAGGCTGGTGATGCCCATGCTGTGAGCCGTGCGCAGCACCTTGTCAACTCCCACCCAGCTCATCACCTGCACGGCCGGGACGTTGAAGCTGTTGGCCAGCGCCTCGCGGATGCGCATCGGGCCGTGGAAGGTGCGGTCGTAGTTCTGGGGAACGTAAGCCACGCCGTTGTGGGGCGTGCCGAAGTCAGTTTCCACGTCCAGCACCATGCTGGCGGCGGTGAAGCCTTGGCTGAAGGCGGTTAGATAGGTGAACGGCTTGAACGAAGATCCGGGCTGGCGGAGGCCGTCTACGGCCACGTTGAACGAGCCGTCAATGGCCTCGTTCCAGTAATCCAGGCTGCCTACCATCGCCTTGATCTCGGCCGTGCGCGGGTCCAAAATCACCACGGCCGCGTTGTTAACGTCGTGATCCTGGCCGGCGGCCGCGGCCGGCAAGGCGGGCAGAAAGTCGAGCGCCGGGCAAGTCGCCAGCTCGTCGGCGGGCAAGCCAGGCCCAACATCGCCTGATAGGCGGGCAACGTGGGCTCGGGCGACGCACTCGGCCTGGCGCTGGTAGGTCAGATCCAGGCTGGTGTACACCTTCAACCCGCCGCGCAGCACGGTTTCGGGGCCGAACATCTGCTCCAACTGCTTGCGCACATAGATGGCGAAGTGGGGCGCGATGATGTCGAAGCGCTGCTCGATGCCCGGCGCGATCGCCAGCGGAGCAGCCACGGCCGCAGTGTAGGCCGCCTGCTCCAGGCTGCCCTCAGCCAGCATCGCCTCCAGGACCAGCTCCTGGCGCTCTTTGGCCTCGGCCGGGTTGTCAATGGGGTTGAGGGCTGGCGACTGCGGAATGGCCGCCAGCATGGCCGCCTCGGCCAGGTTGAGCTGGGCAGCCGGCTTGTTGAAGTAGACGCGGGCGGCCGCCTCCACCCCGTAGGCCAGATTGCCGTAAAAGTTCGTGTTCAGATACCACTCAAGGATCTGTTCCTTGGTGTAGACCTGGGCCACCTGTTGGGCCAGCAGCAGCTCTTCCAGCTTGCGCCGGTAATCTTCAAGGCCCACCTCGGCGCCTACGACGCGCCGCTCCGGTTCGATGAGGGTGTTCTTGACCAACTGCTGGGTAATAGACGAGCCACCCTGCACCCGGCCGCCGAGCACGACGTACTCATAAAAGGCGCGCCCGATGCCTTCGGGGTCATAGCCACGGTTGGTCCAGAAGCTCTTGTCCTCGATGGCAACCGTGGCGTCAATCAGAGAGCGGGGTATCTGATCCAGTTTCAGCCATTCACGGTCGCCGCCCAGAGGGTCAATCACTTCGTAGATCAGCTCCAGCTCGCGCCCCCCGTCCGGCCGGGCCTGGCCCCAGGCGTAAATCTGGGTGGTCTCAAAACTGGCGTCCACATCCTGGTCCAGGCGCTCGATCTGGCTGAAGGCCGGCAGGTCGCGGCTGAACGAGTCCAGGGCCGCGGCCGCCACGACCACCCCGGCCAGGGCGAGCGAGCCGGCCGCCGCCAGCGCGACCAGGATCAAAACGATCGCGGCCCTGACGAAGGCCCGGCCGCCGCGGCCGGCCCGTTTCTGGCGCAGGTAGCGGCGGCGTATGAGGCGGGTCGTGGTTGACATAAAACCGTACTTAACGCGACAGCGCCTCGGCGACCGCAATCAGATGGACGGTGCGCTCGGCCAGCCAGCGCGCCATCAACTGGTGGAACGCGGCCGCGGCCTCCGGGTCGCCCTCCTCCATTTCGGCCAGGCTGCGCTGCGACAGGCGGTAGACCACGCTGGGCCGGTCGGCCACGACGGCCGCCGTGCGCGGAACGTTCAGATAAAAGCCGAGCTCGCCCACGACCCGGCCGGCGCGCATGCTCTCGAGGCGCATCGGCGCTGCGCCGGGTTGCTCCAATTGGGCGCTCAACTGGCCGGCCTCGATTAAGAAGGCGTCGCTGGCTTGATCGCCCTGGCGGATCAAGTACTCGCCGGCCGCCAGTTCGCGCCGCTCCATGAAGGCCAGCAGCCGGCCGGCCAGCTCCGGCTCGATTAGAAGCGCGGCCAGCGCGCCGGCCGATTCGTCCCGGCCGATGGCGTCGCTGGCGGCCAGGATCTGTTCTTCAGACCACTCTAGGCCGCGATCCAGGTTGGGGAAGCGGAGAAAGCGGCTGGCGCCGCCGGCCTCCAGACTGAACTCCAGGCCAGACGTCAGGCCGGTCAGGATCAATCCGGCGCCCCGCTCGCCGCATTGTTGGCCGAGCTTGGCAAAGCTCATCGCGGCCGTCGAGTCCAGCCCGGTTACGCGCCGGAAGTCGAGCAGCACGAACCTGGCCGGCGGCAAACTGGCGTCGCTCAGGCGTCGCCGCACCTGCTCCGCCAGCCGGTAGGCCGTGCCGAAGAAGAGATAACCCTCTAGCTGGAGGATGTAGATCTCGTCACCGCGCTTGGCCAGCAGCGCGCGCGCCTGGCGGCCTCGGCTCATGCGGCTGCGGAAAGCCGCTCCCGACAGGGCATGGCGGATGACGTCAACGCGGCTGTAGTTGACCACGAACAGGGCCACGGCCGCGGCCAGCCCGACGGCGATGGCCTCCAAGAGGCCGGCCAGGGCGACGACGGCCAGGATGAGCAAAATGATAAAGTACTCCAGGCGCGAAAAGCGGCGGCGAGCCTGAACCACCCATTCGATCAAGAAGGAAAGGCCCAGGAACATGAGCAGGCCGCCCATCACCACCCGGGGCACAAGCGAAAGCAGGCCGGCGCCCAGGAAAAGGGCCGCCAGACAAACGGCCGAGCTGATCGGGGCCACCAGGCGCTGCCCACCTGCGATGCGCTGGCTGAGGTTGGAGAGGCTCATGGACTGAAAGCCGGGGAGACCGCCGCCCAACCCGGCCGCCAGGTTGGCTATCCCCGCCGCCTTTAATTCGCGATTCAGGTCCAGCTCACCCTTGAAGAGCAACTCAAGCCCGCTGACGTTTAGCAGCAGGCCAATTGTTGATAGCAACATAACGGCCGCAACGCCGCCCAGGCTGCCGGCCACGGCGCCCCATTCGACTTGGCCCAGTGCGGCCGGCGTCAGCGGGTAGCGCCACTCCATCCGCTCCGGGAAGGGGCCCAGCAGCCAGCCGTTGGCGCTCAATTCCTCGACCGAGACGCCGGCCAGCCCAGTCACGACGTAGAAAGCGGCCGTTGCGCCCAGAACGGCGGCCGGCAGGAGCAAAAAGTGCTGGCTGCGGCGCAAGAGCAGCACGAAGAGCGCACCCAGCGCCAGCCCCGGCAGCCAGTGGGCCAGCGCGGCCGGGGCCAACAGCCCCGCCTCCAGACCCAGGCCGGTCATCACCCCCACGCCGCCTAAGGCCAGCAGCCAGCCGGTGCCGGCCAGAAAGCCGCCAATGACCGGAAAGGGCATGTAGCGCATCAAATAGCCAAGGCGAAAGCGGGCGATAAGCAGAAAGAAGAGGCCCGTTGCCAGAGTGGAGAGGCTGACCAGCGCGATAAGGCTGACGAGCCTGGCTTCCGGGCTGGCAGCGGCCGGGATCCGGCTCAGGGCAGCAGCCGCGGCCACCGCCAACGACGCGGCCGGGGCGTCCTGGCTGAGGCCGAAGGCGCTGACATGGGAGCTGAACAGGGTCACCAGCGGCGTCAACACTGCCTGGCCCACCAGGGCCAGTCCGATCAAGTAGGGCAGTTGGGCCGACAGCTCGCCAGTGTAAATCAGGGCGCTAAAAGAAATCGCCAGGATGACGGATAGGAGGCCGAGCACCAGGCCGGCGATCAGCGCAGGCGCCAAGCGGGCGGCGAGCGCCGCCTGCGGGGAAAGCCGAGTTTCCAAAGGTTCGCTGGTGGCAGACAAGGCTCGTCCTGGGCAAACCGGGCCGGCGGCCCATCTCAGCCGCCGGAGATTTCAGGCCGGCTGCTACTTCGCTTCAGCCCGGCTAATGATCTGTTTGGCGTTTGGCCAGAGTCTGCCGTAAAGCCAGCGCAGCGTCAAGGTCAGGCCTGGCGCCCAGGCGCTCAAAGGTGGCAGCGCAGGCCGCCAGCAGCGCGGCCGCCGGCTCCAGCTCTCCTTCGGCCGCGAGCAGGTCGGCCAGGCAGAGCTGAGTCATAGCGCTCTCGTATTCGTCGCCGATGGGCTCGAGAACGGCGTAGGCGGCCTCAAGATCGGCCCGGCTCTGCTCCGGCCGGCCCTGGGCGCGGCCAATGAGCGCCAGGATACGCAGGCTGTGGCCCTCGTCGCGCGGGAGGGATAGCTCACGGGCAAGCTCGAGCGCATGCCGGCCGTGGCGCTCGGCCGCGGCCAAATGGCCCTGCTGGTAGGCCGCCTCGGCAAAGCCGGCGTATAGCTCCGGCAGCAGGTCGCGCACCCCGGCCGTTTCCAGCTGGCGCTGGCCCTCTCTGAGCTCGGTCAGCGCAGGGCCTGGCTGGCCGCGCCTCAGGTAAACGTTGCCCATGTTGAGGCGGAGGCCGCCGACCACCCAGAGAGAGCCGCCGATCTGTTCCAGCTGGCGCAAAGCCCGCTGGTAGTAGGCGAGGGCGGCATCTAGGTACCCTTGCTTGAGGGCAATGCCGCCCAAGTTGTTGTTGACCAGCACCTGGTTGTAGTTGCTGCCCAGGAGGGTGAAAAGGTCCAAGGCGCGCCGGTAGTGGCTGTCGGCCGGCGTTAGCTGACCCAGGTGGAACAAGCCGTTGGCGATCAAATTGTGCGACGTCGCCTGGCCGTAGACGTTGCCCAACTGCTCGTATTGAGCCAACGACTGGCGGAAGCGCTCGACGGCGGCCGCGCTGTCACGGCGCATCTCGACGATGCCCATCAGGTTAAAGGTACGCGCCCGGATGGCGGCATCGTCCAACTGCCGGCTCACCGCCAGGCTGCGCTGGCACCGCGCCAGGGCTTCGCCCACCCGCCCCTGGCGGAAATTGATCAGCCCGGCTATCAGGCACAGCTCGGCCTCTTCGGCCGAGGGCCGGCCGTCGAGGGCGGCAAGGCCCCGCTCCAGCCAGAGAAATGCCTCGTCGTATTCGCCCCGCAGCTCGTGCGAGCGGCCGAGCCAGCGGTAGGCGCGCGCCTCGGCCGTGGCGTCGCCGGCCGCGGCCGCGAGCGGCAAGGCGGCCTTCAACTGGGCGTCGCCGGCCGCGTATTCGCCCGCATTGACCAGCAGCTCGCCCAGCGCCAAATGGATGCGCAGGCGCTGGGCGGTGGTCTCGTTGGGGCCAAGGCGCTCGGCGCTCTCCAATGCCCGCTGAAAGAACTCGATGCTCTGTTGGTTGGCGTAAAGTTGGCGCGCCTCTTCGCCGGCCGCCAGGTTGTATTTTAGGGCCAGGGGCCAAAGCTGGCCCAGGTAGGCGTGGTGGGCGATCTCGGCCGCCACCTCGCTGGCCTGCTCGACGAGCGCCTGGGCCACGGCCGCGTGCAACTGTTGGCGCTGGACGTAGAGCAAGGTCTGGTAGGCCACCTCTTGGGCCGAAAGCTGGCGAAAGGCATACACATCCTTGCGCTCCGCCTCTTGCAGCAGTTCCTCCTTTTCCAGATAGCTGGCGTCGGCCTGCACCTCGGCCATCTCCTTGGCCTCGGGATGGGCGGCCCGCGCCAGGGCCAGCTCGACGATCTGGCCGATGACGCTGCTGACCTTAAGCGTGATTCTCACCCCATCTGGCAAGCGATCGAGCCGGGAGAGGAGCAACTCGTGGATCGAATCGGGCACTCCGAGCTGGGCGCCGGCCAGCTGTACGCCCCGCCTGAGCTGCCACTGCCCGTCTTCCAGAGTAACGAGATTGGCCCGCTGCAAGGTCGCAACCAGGCTGGGCGCGACAGCCCAAAGTCCGCTCTCCATCCGGGCAATTTGCCCGGCCGCGCCCATGGCGGCCAACAGTTCGCGCACAAAGTACGGGTTGCAGTGGGCCACCTGCTGCATAACCGCTTGGAGCAGGATGGACGGCGGCGCGCCCAATTCGCGCTCGATAAAGGCAATGACATCCTCATCGGACATTTCGCGCAGATGGATGGCAGTGAAATTCGGCAGGCTCTCCAGCCGCGCGGGCAGGCTCGCACCCAGCATGGCCGGCCGGGCGGTCAGCAGCAGCATCACGGCCGCGTCGCCTGTTGCCCGCTGCGCCAAGGCATGGGCCAGCGCCCGCGATGCCTCGTCGAGCCAATGTTCGTTCTCGATGATCAGCAGCAGCGGCCTCTCGGCGGCCCAGGCGCGAACTAGGTCCACCACCAGCGAGAAGAGGCTCTTCTGGCGCACGTCCCGTTCCAGACCGGCCGTCGCCGGGTTGTCAGGGATGGGCAGCCCCAGCAGGTCGCCCAGCAGCGGCAGGCGCAGGGCGCGCTCTTCGCCCTGGCGGCCGAGGCGCTCGGCCAGCTGGCGGACGGCCGCATTCTCATCCAGACCGCCCAGATCGAGCAGGTCGGAAAAGATCTGACGCCATGGCGTGTAGGCCGCGTTGGCAGTCACGCTCTGGCAGACGCCCAGGCAGACCCTGACGCCCTGGGCAGCGGCCTGGCGGCTCAGTTGGGCTGCCAAATGGCTCTTGCCTATGCCCGCCTCGCCGCTCAGGCGCACGACCTGGCCTTGGCCGGCCGCCAGCCGGCCGAGAAGGCCAGCCATCTGATCCTGGACTTCGCGCCGGCCGACAGGTGGCTCGGGGAAAAGCCCCTCGAGCGTCAGCCCGGCGCGCCACCTGCGCGCCCGCAGCAGGCGGAATATGCTAATGGGATCGCTCTTGCCCTTGACCCGGATGGCGGGCAGTGGCTCCCACACGAAGTGGTCGCTGGCCCGGCCGCGGGCCTCGTCATTGACCAAAATTTCGCCGGCGCCGGCCGCCTGCATCAGGCGCGCCGCCAGGTTAACCGTGTCGCCCTGCAAGCCGTAGGTGCGGCGGGTTGTCGAGCCATAGGCGCCTACCAGGACGCGGCCGTAGGTGAGGCCCATGTGCAGGGACGAAAGAAAGTCGAGCTCGGCCGGCAAGGCAGCAATCTCAAGCGCGGCCGCGGCGGCCCGATCCACGTCGTCTTCATGCGCCACTGGGGCGCCAAAAACGGCGCAGATGTAGGCGCCCTTGTCGCCAATGGTCAGCTGCACCAGGCTGCCGCCATACGGCCGCAAGCTGCCTTCGACCCGGCGGATAAAGGCGTCTAACTTGCCGGCCGCGGCCGGGTCGGTGTCGTAGTCAATTCCGCCGAAGCGGACGAACAGGCTGGCAGCCGGGCGCAGCTCGGCCAGAAAACCGCCTTGGCCGCGCTCAAGACGCTCGAAGATGGCCGGCAGCAACCAGGGGCGGGTCTGGGACTGGCCCAAGGCGTCGGCCGGCAGGGGCGGCCAGGGCAGTTCGGGCACGGGGATGGTGAGCGCCTCCAGAACGGCAAAGCGCCAGCCGCTGGCCTCATCCTGGCGCCATTCCCGCAGGCGCGCCCCGTCGCCCAAGGCGGCGGC
>JBOGUG010000156.1:0-3088 GCA_050696115.1 Promineifilaceae bacterium (SeqCode)
GTGCTGGCGATGGCTGTCAGCCAGTGGGTGATGACCGTCCTCATGGTGATCACCCCGCTGCACATGAGCCACCACAATCATGACGTGGACGCAATTTCGGTGGTGATCATGGCCCACACGCTGGGCATGTTTGCCCTGGCCGGGGTAACAGGCTGGCTGCTGGATCGCGTCGGCCGAGCGCCGGTCATAATTGGCGGCGGGGCGCTGTTGGTGGCGGCCAGCCTGCTGGCGCCGCTTTCGACCGGCGTTCCCCTGCTAGGGCTGTCAATGTTCTTGCTGGGCCTGGGCTGGAACTTCAGCTTCATCGCCGGCTCGGCGCTCTTGTCCAGCCTGCTGCTGCAATCCGAGCGCGGCCGAGCCCAGGGGCTCGGTGAGGCGGCCGTCGCCCTGGGCGCCGGAGCGGGCAGCCTGGCCAGCGGGCGGCTGTTTGCCCGCGGCGACATTCAGGCGGTGGCCTACCTGGGACTGGGGCTATCGCTGGTGCTCCTGCTGGCAACGTTGTGGGCCTACCGGCCGGGCCGGACGGGGGCGGCGGTCAGGCTGCCGGCCGGTCCAGAGGCTGAAACGGGGGACTAGGCGGCCGGTTAGGTTTCAGGCTCCTTCGTCTCGGTTGGGGCTGGCATCCCAGCTGGGGATGGCGTCGCCGGGGGCGGGTAAGGCCCAGGCGGTTGGGAGGGGCTGGCTGGAGGTGAGCCGGCGCCCATGGCCGTCGGCGACAGGAAGGGCTGCGGAGGCGGCGGCTCGGCCGGAGTAGGGGGCAGGGTTGGCGCGGCCGGCCGCGTCACGCCGCCCGTGGCAGGCAAGCCAGGCGTGGAGGTCGCTGCTGGCGGGCCAGCCACAACGTCATCCCCGCCCTGGGCTGGGGCCAGCGGGTTGGGGTTGATCAGTTGTACGACACTCAAGTACCAGAAGCTCTCTAAGGGTGGGCGCCGGCCGCAGCCCACCGGCCCTTCAAAGTATTGCCAGCGCCCTTCCACTGTCACCAGCGCGCCCGGCGCGAGCAGCGTTCGCAGGGCCGTGTCGAAGCCTGCGGCCGGAATCTCGACATCCAGGGCTGTGATCAGCCAGGTCGCGGGCGACAGGTGCGTCTCCTGGCCGCAAGCCAAGAGAGGCAGCGGCCGGTAGGCCCCTGTCAGCCGCACGAATTGGCCGTCGAAAGCCGACGGGTTGCGCACCAGGGTCAGCGGCGCCACCTCCGGGATAAGCACCGGCGGGGCAGGTATGGTGCCAACCACGGTCGCGGCCGGCGGCGCGCTGCCTTGGCAGCCTGCCAAGGCCAGCCAGATGAGGACGCCGACGGGCAGCCAGGCGCGCGCCATCCCTAGCTGGCTTCGAGCACCTCTATTTCAAAGATCAGGGTGGCGTCAGGCGGGATTACGCCGTTGCCCGCGCCCGCTTCGCCAAAAGCAAGCTCTGGCGGCACAACGATCTGGCGCAGGCCGCCGACGTTCATGCCCGTGATGCCCTCGTCCCAGCCGAGTATGGGCTGGCCGGAACCGAAGGTAATGGCAGCCGGCCGGCCCTGAAGCAGCGAGCTGTCGAAGCGGGTGCCGTCCTCCAGCCAACCGGTGTAATGAAGGGTGATCTCCTGGCCCTCTTCGATGGCAGGGCCTTCACCCTCCACCAGATCGAAGTAGCGCACACCATTGTCCGTCTCCGCATAATCTCCGGCTGCGACCTCGGCCGGCGCTTCGGGCGCGGGCGGGTGGATGTCCACCAGTTCGACGTCAAAGACCAGCGTGGCGTCTGCGGGGATGACGGGCGGGTTGCCGGCCGGGCCATAGCCCAAGTCCGGCGGGATAACCAGGCGGGCCTGGCCACCTTCGTTCAGCAAGGCAATGCCCTCATCCCAGCCAGAGATGACCTGGCGCTCGCCCAGGACGAAAGAAAACGGGCGGGCCTGGTCCAGGGAACTGTCGAACTCGGTGCCATCGCTCAGGTATCCGGTGTATTGGACCGAAACGACTTCGCCGGCCTGAGGTATTTCGCCCTCGCCCGCTTCGGTTACGTGATACTGGAGGCCGCTGTCCGTCGTGGTAAAGGCATCCTCGCCAGGATCGCCATAAACGTCGAAGTCGGCCGGCGGCTCGGCTGGCCTGGTCGGCTGCTGGCTGGGGGTTGCCGGCAGGGCATCGGCCGGCGTTTCGGCCATGCTGGCGGCTGCCGTGGCGGTTTCCTCACCTTCTGGGCTGAGGGCTGGGCCGCAGGCCGCCAAGCCCAATATCACGGCCGCGCCCAAGCCAAGCAGGGGCGGCCGGCGTAAGCTAAATTTCACGGGATTGCTCCTCTTCTTGAAGTTGGCTCGGCCGCGCTTGCGGCCGGCGAGCGCCGATTATATCCCATTAGGAGCCGAGGCCGGATTGAGGCCGGCCAGCAAGCGCGTGGCCGCTAATCCGGCGCGACGAAGAGCTCGTACTGCATGGCGGCGAAGCTCAACTCACCCACCACCAGGGAGTAGAGGCCCTCGGCCGGCAAGGTGTAGGCCGCCAGCGACTCGGGCTGTCCGGCCGGGCTCTCGTTGTGCAGGCCGACCAGAACAAGGCCGTCTGGCCCGTACAGGCGCAAGAAGGGATCGCCGGCCGGGCCGTCGGGCGCGGCCGTCAAGTTGAGCACATCGCCCGCCTGGCCGCTGAAATGCCAGATGTGATCGGTTTCAGCGCCTAACAGCGCCCCGTGGCTGTCGCCTTGGGCCAGGGTACCCTGGAAGACAAATGGGTAGGAGCCGGCGTCGAGGAGCATGATAGCGTAATGGCCGGGGCCAGGCGCACTGACCCGGACTTCAAAGGGGCCGGCCGTGGGCAGGCTCACGCCGGCGATCACTTCGGGCTGGCCAGGGGTTGCCCCATGCGACTCGGCCACAGTTTGGCCATCGGCCGCCAGGATAACCAGGCTGACTTCGAGGCCTAATTCGGCCGCCACCTGGAGCGTGATAACTTCCCCGGCCGTGGCTTCCAGAGGCCAGCGGTGGATCGTGCTGGCCGCCAGAGCGCCTGTTTCGAGCGAGCCGGGCTGCAAGGCGATCTGATCCTCGACCTCGCCCGGCTCGGCGGTGGCGGCCGGCGCAGAGGGCGTCGCCCCAGGGCTGGGG
>JBOGUG010000157.1:0-3281 GCA_050696115.1 Promineifilaceae bacterium (SeqCode)
CGTTGCAACGTGCCCCTATCGTTCGATCACGGCGGCCGGTTCGATGTCCGCCCCGCACATCAGCAGCCCGACCCGCTCGCGGCTGGCCTCCTCAACCGGCAGCGTGTTCACCAATTGGCCCTCGAACATCACCGCCACCCGGTCGGACAAGCTCAGCACCTCCTCCAGCTCGGCCGACACCAGCAACACGGCCACCCCAGCGTCCCGCTGCGCGATCAACTGGCGGTGAATGAACTCGATGGAGCCGACGTCCAACCCACGGGTGGGCTGGTTGGCGATGAGCAGCTTCATCGGCCGCGAAAACTCGCGCGCCACGATCACCTTTTGCTTGTTGCCGCCCGACAGGTGGCCGGCCGGCGTCAGCACGCTTGGCGCCCGGATGTCATAGCGCGCCAGCAGCTTGCGGCCGAAGGCCCGGATGGCGTCGTGGGCCAGCGCCAGCCAGCGCGAGAAGGGCGACTTGAAGTAGCGGTTGAGGACGAGGTTGTCGGCGATGGAGTAGGCCTGCACCAGCCCGTGTTTCTCGCGGTCTTCGGGGATGTGGGCCACCCCCATCTCGGTGATCTGGCGCGGCGACTTGTGGCTGGCCGGCCGGCCGGCAATGCGCACCTCGCCGGCCACGCTCGGCCGCAGCCCGGTCAGCGCCTCGACCAATTCGCGCTGGCCGTTGCCCTGCACCCCGGCCACGCCCAGGATCTCGCCCGCCCGCACCTGCAACGAAACGCCGGCCACGGCTACCTGGCGCCGGTCGTCCAGCACCGTCAGGCCCGCCACGTCCAGGACGACCTCGCCGGGCTGGGCCGCGGACTTCTCCACCCGTAGCACCACCTCGCGGCCGACCATCATCTCGGCCAATTCCCGCTCGTCGCTCTCGGCCGGCGTGGTCGTGCCCGCCAGCCGGCCGCGGCGTAGCACGGCGATGGCGTCGGCCACGGCCAGCACCTCTTTCAGCTTGTGGGTGATGAAAATGATCGACACCCCCTGCTGGCGCAGGTCGTCCATGATGCGGAACAGCTCGTTGGCCTCCTGAGGAGTCAGCACGGCCGTCGGCTCGTCCAGGATCAGGATGTCCGCCTGGCGGTAAAGGGCCTTGATGATCTCGACCCGCTGCTGAGCGCCGACGGACAAATTTTCGATGATCGCTTCCGGCTCGACTTGCAGGCCGTAGTCGGCCGACAGCCGCCGCACCGTTGCGTCAGCCCGCTCGCGGTCAATCACGCCCGCGGCCCCGGTCGTTTCGGCGCCCAGGATGACGTTTTCGGCCACCGTCATCACCGGCACCAATTGGAAATGTTGGTGCACCATGCCCACCCCGCGGGCGATGGCGTCGCCTGGGCTGTGCAGGCGCACCTGCTCGCCCTTGATCCAGATCTCGCCCTCATCGGGATGGTAGAGGCCGTACAGGATGTTCATCAGCGTGCTCTTGCCGGCCCCGTTCTCGCCCAGCAATGCCAGGATCTCGCCCCGGCGCAGCTTGAGGTCAATGTTGTCATTGGCCAGCACGCCGGGAAAGCGCTTGCTGATGTGGCGCGCCTCCAGGATGACAGGCCGGCCGTTCTGGCTCATACCAAGCGCCTCCCTCAGCCCTCAGTCTCGTAGGGCTGGCCCACGGCCGCCGGCGGCCGCGCCCGGCCGACGAAGCCGGCCAGCACGACGACGGTCAGCAAGTAGGGCAACATGCCGATGAACTGGTGCGGGACGGGCAGGCCGCCGCCGAACTGGAGCTGCGTCTGCAGGGCATTGGCCAGGCCAAACAGCAGGGCCGCGCCCCAGGCGCCGAAAGGCGTCCACTTGCCGAATATCATCACTGCCAGGGCGACGAAGCCCCGGCCGTTGGTCATGGCGCGCTCAAAGGTGCCCACCGCCTCCAGCGTCAGGTAGGCCCCCGCCAGGCCGGCGATGGCCCCGCCGATGGTCACGTTGATGTAGCGCAGCCGCTGCACGCGGATGCCGACCGTGTCGGCCGCGCGCGGATGCTCGCCCACCGCCCGCGTCCGCAGCCCCCAGCGGGTGTAAAAGAGCGTGAAATGCACCCCGATCACCAGCAGCATGGCGGTATACGTAATCGGCGGATTGTCGAAGAGCACGGGCCCGATCAGGGGTAGCTCGGCCAACCGCCCCAGCCGGAGCGCGTCCAGCGTTCCCTGAGTTGTCAAGCCGGCCTGGTAAAAATAGCCGGTCAGCCCCAGGGCCAGGATGTTAATGACCGTGCCGCCGATGATCTGGTCCATTTTGAGCGTCACAGCCATGAAGGCCAGGAAAGCGCCCAGCAGGGCTCCCGTCAGCACCCCGGCCGCCACCGCCAGCGGCAAACTGCCGCTGTAGCTGCTGACCAGGAAGCCGACAAAGGCCCCCAACAACATCTGGCCCTCGATGCCGATGTTGATCACCCCGCTGCGCTCGCCGATCAGGCCGCACAAAGCGCCCAGGACGAGCGGGGTGGCGTGGCGCACGGCCGCAGCCAGCACCGCCTCGGTTACCACCGGGTTGTTGCTGTAGCCGATGCCAATGCCGACCGCCACGGCCGCTAGCAGCACGGTCAGGGCGCTCAGGCGAGTCGCGCGCCGGCGCGGGAGGGGCACGGCCGGGCTGGCTGCCATCAGGCCTGCTTGCCCCAGCCGGTGCTCAACACCACTTGCTCTTCTTCGGCCGCCGCCCGCTGGCCGATCAGCCGGCGCACGATCACGTCGGCTGTTACCAGAAACAGGATGACGCCGGCGATCACGTCGGTGACCTCGGTGGCGACCCCGGCCCGAAACTGCATCTCGGTGGAGCCGGCCCGCATCGCGCCCAGCAAGAGCGCGGCCGGGATGACGCCGAACGGGTGCGTCTTGCCCACCAGGGCCACCGTGATGCCGTCAAAGCCCAGGCCGGTGTTGAAGCCGGGCTGGAAGCGGCCGACCACACCCAGCGTTTCGATGGCGCCGCCCAGGCCCGCCAGCAGGCCGCTCAGGGCCATGCTCAGCACCACGGTCGCTCCCACCCGAATGCCGGCGTAGCGGGCCGCATGTGGGTTCAGGCCGACCGTGCGCAGCTCATAGCCGAGGGTCGTGTGCCACAGCAGGTACCAGGTCAGGGCCGCGGCCGCCACGCCCAGCAGGAAGCCGAGCGGCAGTTGGGCCAGGCGCGGGATTTCGGCGCTGGCCAGCACCAGCGGCGTGCGGGCGACCACGTTGCCGGGCGTCGGGTCCTTCCAGGGCCCGTTCGCCAGCCAGTCGGTCAGGTTGATGGCCACGAAGTTCAGCATGATGGTCGTAATGACCTCGTGGGCGCCGGTGTAC
>JBOGUG010000158.1:0-3969 GCA_050696115.1 Promineifilaceae bacterium (SeqCode)
GGCTGGGCCCCCGTGCCCGCCCGGTTAACAGCCGACAGCCGCCATGAATGAACAAACAGAAACGGCGGCCGCCCTGGAGCGGCTGCAAAGCGGCCGGATCGAGATGGGCAGCCTGGTCTCCTGGGGCTCCAATTACACCTTCCTGGTGCAGGTCTGCCACGCCGGCGGCCTGCTGGCGGCCGTCTACAAGCCCGGCCGCGGCGAGCGGCCGCTGTGGGACTTCGCCCGCGGCAGCCTGTGCCTGCGCGAACGGGCCGCCTATCTGATCAGCGAGCAGCTCGGCTGGGGCCTGGTGCCGCCCACCGTCCTGCGCGACGGCCCCTACGGCCGCGGCTCGCTGCAACTTTTCGTCGAGCATGACCCGGAGCAGCATTACCTGACGCTGCAAGGCAAGCAGCCCGACCAGGCCCGGCGCATCGCCCTGTTCGACGTCTTGATCAACAACGCCGACCGCAAGAGCGGCCACGTCCTGCTGGGAAACGAGGGCCAGTTGTGGGCCATTGACCACGGCGTCTCCTTCCACAGCGACTACAAGCTGCGCACCATCATCTGGGAGTTCGCCGGCCAGGCCGTGCCGGCCGGGCTGCTGGATGACCTCGTTGCCTTGCACTCCTGGTTGTGCTACGCTGGCGGGCCGGTCTACACCGAGCTTGGCCGACTTTTGAGCGCCCAGGAAGTGCAGGCGCTGCGCGTTCGCCTTGAACAATTGTTGGACAGCAGACTGTTCCCCAAACCGGCCGCCGGCCGCCACTACCCGTGGCCGCTGGTCTGAGCCGGCCGCCGGGCCTGAGATAGCCGCGTGACTCAACCGCTGGGCATCATCACCCCCACCCGCCTGCAGCGCCTGCTGGAGATCAGCACGACGCTGAGCTCCACCCTGGACTTGAAACAGTTGATGGAAATGGTCATCAGCGCCGCCACCGACCTGACCAACACCGAGGTGGCCTCCATCATTCTGTTAGACAGGGTGTCGGGCGAGCTGTATTTCGCGGCCGCCTCGGGCGAGAACCCGCCCGAACAGGGCATGGTCGTGCCCCTAGAGGGCTCCATCGCCGGCTGGGTCGTGCGCAGCGGCGAGCCGATCGTCATTGACGACGTCCAGACCGACGCCCGCTACTACGAGCGCGTCGAGCGCAGCACCCATTTCGTCACCCGCAACATGGTGGCCGTGCCCCTGATCAACAAGGGCGAAGTCGTCGGCGTGCTGGAGGCGATCAACAAGGGCGGCCGGGTGGCCTACAGCGACCAGGATCTGGCTATCTTGCAGGCGTTGGCCTCGCAAGCGGCCGTGGCCATCGAAAATGCGCGCCTGTTCCAGCAGACCGACCTGATCGCCGAGTTCATGCACGAAGTCAAGACGCCGCTGTCGGGGCTGACGGCCGCGGCCGAGATGCTGGGCCGCCAGCCGCCACCTGAGAAACAGGCTGAGCTGGTGGAAATCCTTCAGATTGAAATCGGCCGCCTGGCGCGCCTGGCCCAGGACTTCCTCGACCTGGCCCGCCTGGAGTCCGGCCGCAGCCACATCAACCGCGAGCCGGTGGATCTGGCCGAGTTGGTGCGCGAGGTGGTCGCCTTGCAGGCGCCCCAGGCGGCCGCGCGCAAGGTGAAGGTGGCCACCAGAATCGCCGACGACTTGCCCGACATCCGCGGCGACCACGACCGCCTCAAGCAAGTTTTTCTGAATTTGACCAGCAACGCCATCAAGTACAACGTCGAAGGTGGCAAGATCGAGGTCTGTCTGCAGTCCCAGAACGGCAGCCTGTTGGTGGAGATCAGCGACACCGGCCGGGGCATTGCGGCCGAGTACCTGCCCCACCTGTTCGACCGCTTCTACCGCGTGCCGGACGGCGAGGGCTTTTCCGAGGGGTCGGGGCTGGGCCTGGCCATCGCCAGGCGCATCCTGGAGGAGCACGGCGGCCGGATCGAGGTGCGCAGCCAGGCCGGCCAGGGGACGACGGTTGCCTGCACGCTGCCGCTGTAGGGGCCCGGCCGCCCCTCAGCCCCGCCGCCGCCGGCCCTCACCCCCCGGCGCAGACGCCGTTCCCCTCTCCCCGCCGGGGAGAGGGGCCTTTCAATCATAAACTCCCTAATCCCGGCGTAACCCCGGCCGCCAGCCGAGGAAACCACCCTCGGCTACTTTGTGGGACGGGCTTCCAGCCCGTCGGCGGGCGCAGCCCGCGTCACCCACCGGGCCTGCGGCCCAGCCGCGGGCAAGATGCCCGCGCCACAAAATCGCCACCCCATCCGGCCGCGGGATCATCTTGGGACTGGGCACGCCGCAAGGGGGCACGCCGCAGCGTGCCCCTACGAATGCCGGCCGTAACTTGGCAGGATTCGGCCGGCCGACGCCGTTCCCCGCTCCCCGGCGGCGAGAGGGCCAGGGCTGAGGGGCGAGGGGCGCCCGGCCGCATTGAACGCCGTCTATGCATGCGCTACAATCACCCTAGCCTATTCCGCCGCCCGGCCGCCGGCCGGGCGCATCACCTGTTTGAGCAAGCTAGATGCCACACGAACGCGTCATCATCATCGGCTCCGGCCCGGCCGGACTCACAGCCGCCATTTACGCCGCCCGCGCCCAGTTGGAGCCGCTGGTCATCGTCGGCAGCGACCTGGGCGGCCAAATCTCGCTCACCTACGAGGTCGAGAATTACCCCGGCTTCCCCGAGCCTGACCTCACCGGCCCCCAACTGGTTGATAAGATGGTGCAGCAGGCCGAGCGCTTCGGCGCCCGCTTCGAGTATGACGAGGTGGTCTCGGTCGAGTTCGGCCGCGGCTCGCCCTTCAGCCTGCGCACCCACAGCCAGGAGTACACCGCCGAGGCGGTCATCGTCACCGCCGGGGCCTCCGCCCGGCGGCTGGGCGTGGCCGGCGAGGAGGAGCTCACCGGCCGAGGCGTCAGCTACTGCGCCACCTGCGACGGCTACTTCTTCCGCGGCAAAGACGTCCTGGTCGTCGGCGGCGGCGACAGCGCCCTGGAAGAGGGGCTGTTCCTGACCCGCTTCGCCGACCGGGTGCGCATCGTCCACCGCCGCGACCAGCTCCGCGCCGGCCCGGCCCTGCAGCGCCGCGCCCTGACCAACACCAAGCTGGAGTTCGTCTGGGACACGGTCGTGGACGAGGTGGTGGGCAACGGGGTGGTCACGGGCGTAAAGACGACCAACGTGCGCACGGCCGCGCAGGGCGAGTTGGCGACCGACGGCGTGTTTATCTATATCGGCCACTTCCCCAACAGCCACTTTTTGGAGGGCCAGCTTGCCCTCGACGAGCACGGCTACGTCATCACCGACGAGCACATGCGCACCAGCGTGCCGGGCGTGTTCGCGGCCGGCGAGATCCAGGACCCGATTTTCCGCCAGATCGCGACCTCGGTCGGCCAGGGCTGCGCGGCCGCCATGATGTGCGAAAAGTGGCTCAGCGAGCGCGAGCCGCTGGGGGTCTAGCCGGCTTGCTCGGCGGCCTGCTGCGCGCCATCCTGGCCCGCAGCCTGTTCATGTGGGGCAGCCTGCACCGCAATTTCGGCAACAACGCCAGCTTCGCCCGCGAGCACCACTCGGCCGTCAAGCGCTTCAGCCAGGCCTACCGCCTCGACCCCGCCTTCCGCGAGGCGCGCCTGGCGCGGGCCATCCTCTATTACCGCGAGCTCAACATGGCCGAGGCCGGCCTGGCCGACCTGGACGCCCTGCTGCTGGAAGACCCGGATTACGGGCCGGCCCTGCTCAACCGGGCCATGGCGGCCCAGCAGCTCGGCCGCTACGCCCAGGCCCTCGCCGACCTGGAGCGCTACCTGGGCCTGCCGGCCGAGGACGATGAGTACGCCCAGATCGCGGCCCGCACCGCGGCCGCGCTGCGCGACATCGTCGCCGAATTGCCGGCCGACGTGTAGGGGCGGGCCTTGTGCCTGCCCTCCGCCAGAACGCGGCCGGCCCGTGCGTCAGCATGTGGGACGGGCTTCCAGCCCGTCGGCGGGCG
>JBOGUG010000159.1:0-3097 GCA_050696115.1 Promineifilaceae bacterium (SeqCode)
GTTGTCGCCGGGCCTCAAGGCCCTGTCCAATTAAGGTTAGGTCGGCCGGGTGACCGCGGGTAAGCTCGTAGACGTAGCTTGCCATCTGATCTGGCAGCGCTGTGCCGATAATGTTGCCCAACAACGCGGCCGATTCATGCGGCTCCAGCGGGCCCAACACGAAGGTCGGGCCGCATTCAAAGGGCGCGAGATCTTCGGCCGCGAGTGCGGCCGGGCGGGTGCGCAATAGCCACAAAGGCGCCAAATTATCGTGTTGGCCCAGCAGCGTATAAAGGTAGGGTAGGAGGAGCGAATCTAGCTCTGAATTCGGCCGGATGAAGGCATCCATCTGGTCGCCAATAAAGAGGACCCGGTGAGCGCTCAACTGCTTCATGAGAGGCTGCCAGAAAGCGCGCTCGAAGTTGCGTTTCGGGTTCAGCACCAGCGCTGACTTCTCTAGCTGCGGTGCCTCGAACGTCCGGCCGGCTAGGCTGAGGCGGATTGCCTCGGCCAGGCTCCACAAAAAGTCGCGCAATGTTTCGCGCCGGAAGCCGCCCAGGTTGGCGCTGAGGGTCACGGCCGGCAGGTCAGCCTGGGCCGCCAGATGGCCGGCGAAGGCGCTCTTGCCGATGCCGGCCGGACCACTGAGCAGCAGCGGCCGCTCTGCCCTAGCCTCCGGCAGGCGGGCGCGCAGCCAGGCAAGGGCCTCATCGCGGCCGGTGAACCAACCGGTCATGCTAGGACTATCTTCCTATTCCTGTCTTAAATGCGTTCGGCAGCAGGGCGCCAGGCGCTAACCTCTGGACAGGCCGGATTGTAGCCTGATCTCCATTACCAGGCAGGCCAAAATTCGTGCCCGAAATTCTTTGCCAAATTAGAAGTTCGTGTGTATTCTGTAAGCGTGCCTTCGCGCGTCCCCCATTACATGCCTCCCACGCGCGGTGACGGCGCTACTCGCAACTAACTCTCGTCCTTTTGTCGGCCCACGCAGGTTCGCCTGGATCGCGGCCGCTTTTGCTGCCAGTATAAACCATGGTTGAGGAGGATTCTGCGACATGACCTCGCGCAAGCTTTACCTGACCGTTTCCCTCTTGGTTTCCCTCCTGTCTGCGGCCCTGTTGGCGGCGGCTGGGGCGGTGGCGGCGCGGCAGGGCGGCCAGTCGGCCGGCCAGCCCTTCGCCTATCTGACCGGGCCGAACGCCGGCGCGCCGGAGGAGATCGCCCGCGGCTACATCGCGGCCCACCTGGCCGAGCTGGGGCTGGTGGCGGCTGACCTGGAGGGCATGGTCGTGGCCGACCAGTACGCCAGCCAGGCCAGCGGCACGACCCACCTCTACTTCCAGCAGATGCACGCCGGCCTGAAGGCGCACAACGCCCTGTTGAACGTCAACATCGCCGCCGACGGCAGCGTGATCAACCTGGGCAACCGCTTCGTGGCCAACCTGGCCGGGGCGGCCAACGCCACCGCGCCGGCCTTGACGCCGGCTGAGGCGGTGGCGGCCCTGGCGGCTGAGCGGGGTCTCTCGGTCAGCGGGGCGCTTGAGACGCTGGAAGGCCCCGAAGGGGCGGCCCAGCGGGTGGCGCTGAGCGACGGCGGCATCTCCCAGGCGGCGATTCCGGTCTACCTGGTCTACCAGCCGGTGGGGGCGGGGGCGCGCCTGGCCTGGAACGTGGAGGTCTACACCCTTGACAGCCAGCACTACTGGAACGCGCGGGTCGACGCGCTGACCGGCCGGGTGCTGGACGTGGCCGACCAGGTGGCCGACGGCCAGGCCGAGCCCGCGGCCAACCCGGACGAGTACCTGGTCTTCGCCATGCCCTCGGAGTATCCCGACGACGGGCCGCGGGTGCTGGCGCTGGACCCGGCCGACACGACGGCCTCGCCCTTCGGCTGGCACGACACCGACGGGGCGCCGGGGGCCGAATTCACCATTACGCAAGGCAACAACGTCTTCGCCTATGGCGACGTGGACAACAACGATTTCCCCGATGGCGACGAGCCGGACGGCGGGCCGGGGCTGGTGTTCAGCTTCACGCTGGACTTGACCCAGCAGCCCAGCACCTACAAAGAGGCGGCTATCACCAACCTGTTTTACTGGAACAACATCATCCACGACGTCTTCTACCGGTACGGCTTTGACGAGGCGTCGGGCGACTTCCAGGAGAACAACTACGGCAACGGCGGGCTGGGCAGCGACTACGTCAACGCCGAGGGGCAGGACGGGGGCGGGATCAACAACGCCAACTTCTTCACCCCGGTGGATGGGCAGAATCCGCGGATGCAGATGTATCTGTGGAACATCACCAACCCGATGCGGGATGGGGACCTGGAGAACAGCATCATCCTGCACGAGTACGGCCACGGCATCTCCAACCGGCTGACGGGCGGGCCGAACAACGTCAACTGCCTCAACAACGCCGAGCAGCCTGGGGAGGGCTGGAGCGACTACCTGGGGCTGGTGCTGACGGCGAAGAGCACCGACGTGGACGTGACCACGCGCGGCATCGGCACCTACGTGCTGGGCCAGCCGCCGGGCGGGGTGGGCATCCGGCCGGCGCCCTACACGACCGACTTCGGCGTGAACGACTACACCTACGCCGACCTGCCGGGGATGGTCATCCCGCACGGGGTGGGCTTTGTCTGGGCGACGATTATCTGGGAGGTGTACTGGGAGCTGGTCAACGAGTACGGCTTCGACCCGGACTTCTACACCGGGACGGGGGGCAACAACGTGGCCATCGCCACGGTGATCGAGGGCATGAAGCTACAGCCGTGCAGCCCGGGCTTTGTGGACGCCCGCGACGCGATCCTGGCGGCCGACCAGGCGCTGTACGGCGGGGAGCACGTCTGCGACATGTGGAAGGGCTTCGCCCGGCGCGGGCTGGGGGTGAGCGCCAGCCAGGGCAGCAGCGGCAGCACCGGCGACGGCACGGCCGCCTTCGACACGCCCGAGGTATGCGAGTTTCTTGGCGTGACACCGCAGCACGTTGACATCTGCGTGGGCGAGCCGGCCCTGTACGAGGTGTCGGTGGGCCAGGCCTTTGTCCCGCCGGTGACGATGAGCGCGGCCGGCCACCCGCCAGGCACGACGGCGACGTTCGTGCCCAACCCGGTGCC
>JBOGUG010000160.1:0-8565 GCA_050696115.1 Promineifilaceae bacterium (SeqCode)
CCATTGCGCCGCCACCGATCGTCACGGCCGAACCGGAACCGGGCCCGCCGCCAGCGGCCGCCGCGCCGGCCGACGAGAACACGCTGGCCGAGCGGCTGTTGCAGAAACGGCGCGAGCGCGCGGGCAAGGATTGAAAGGTACTGGCTCCACGGCCGGCGGGCCTAAACACAACCTCCCGGACGGCGAAGGCCCTCCGGGAGGTTAGGTCGAACTCAAGGCGCGCCGGGGGCGCAGCGGGCGGCGCCCAGGCGGCCGGGCTAGAAGTCGAGCATTTCGTCTATCCGGCCCTGGACGTCAGGCTCGGCCACCTCGCCGTCCTTCGCCCAGGCCGATAGCTCGACGGTGAAGCGCTCGAAGAAGCTCTGCGGGGGCAGGCTGCCCGCCCCGTACTCCATCTCGGTGATCTCGGCGTTGACGATTAGAGAGGCCGTCTCCAGCACGATCGTCTCGTTCGGCCGGGCCAGAACCGGCTCGCCCTTGGGCGCCAGCTTGGCCTTGATGGCTTCGTCAAAGAAGGCGTGGTCACTCATGACCACTTTGGTTACGGTGCGGATGTCGTTCTTGTCGAACAGCCAGACCTCAAAGGCCGTCACGCTCTTGGGCGTGTCGGCGCCGATGCTCTCCGACAGGCCCACGCCGCATTCTCCCAAAAAGTCGCCGGCCGCGTTCTCGATGCTGAACGACTCGTCGTAGGTGTCGTGGCCGCGGACGTAGCTGGTCTGGAAGCGGGCCAGCGGCGTGACGGGAGCGCTGCCGGCGCCCAGGCCGGCCGCTCCGGCCTCCGGCATGTCCAGCGAGGGTTCGGCGTAGCCTGGCGTGGGGGGGCCGGCCGGCCGGCCCATCCCAAGCGAGGGCAAGCCGCCAGGTCGCCGCAAGGCGGCGAAGATGACGACCAGGATCAGCACGAGCAGCCCCAGGAGGCAGGCGATTAGCAGGAAATTGCCGCCCTCGCCCGTCACCGGCGTTTGGCCGGGCGCGCCCACCGAGGCGCAGCCGACGCCGTTCAGGGCCGCCGCCAGGGCGTTCAAGCGGGCGGCCGCGGCCGGATCGGCCGTGGCCACGCTCTGGGCGCAAATGGCGGCCGGCGCTTCGGGCCAACTGGCCAACGCCTGCTGCACCCTGGCCGCGTTATTGTCAAAGGCGTAGAGGTCGGCCAGGGCGGTTAAGTAAGTCTGTTGGTCGCGCTCAAGGAGATGTTGCGGCCCGGCGCCCGTGTACCTGATAGGCGTCAAGCCCCAACCGAAGAGAAATAGGCCAATGGCCCAGCCAGCAAGCAACGCGATTGCGGCAACCACAATCGTGCGTCTATCCATGTTTTCCATATGCCACCTACCTTTCATGCCCTCCTGAATGTGACTTCTCGCGGGGTTCGCAGACCAGCGAGTGGCAACCTGGGATCAGGCCGGCCGCAAACTGGGCGACGCCGTCCCGAAAGACGCTCTACTCATCTAGGTGACATCCCCTCTGCGGCCAGCATCTTACCATAAGTCGAGCCGGCGCACAAGCATACTTTATGTTGAATAGGCATCATTTCCTGGTATCATGCGCTATGATATACTTTATTCTATTGCTGGAGGTCGCGTGGAATGGACAGCCGGACCGGTTTTGAGGAAGCCCTCCGCCGGGGGCATGCTTATACCTGGGATCAGCGCTGGCCCGAGGCAATTAACGAGTTCCGCTCCGCCATTGCCGAGCTGCCCAGCGAGCCGGCCCCTTATGCCGGCCTGGCGGCCGCCTTCTTCGAGCTGGAGGAGCTGGACAAAGCGCTGGAATGCTACAAGCTGGCGGCCCGCTACTCCAAGGGCGACGCCATTTATCTGCGCCACGTGGCTGACCTGCAGGAACGGCTGGGCCAGCTTACCGATGCCGGCCAGACTTACATGGCCTTGGCCGAGATCCAGTTGCGCCGCAACCAGAATGACGAAGCGGTCACCAACTGGCTGCGGGCGGTGCGCGTCGAGCCGGGCCTGGTGGGCGGCCACCAGCGCCTAGCCCACGTCTACCAGCGCGAGGGACTGACTCAAAACGCCATCCGCGAATATCTGGCCCTGGCGCGCATTTACAACCAGCGCGGCGAGCGCGAGCGCGCCCTGAGCATGTGCCAGGCGGCCCTGAGCCTGGACCCGCGTAACCCGAACATCCTGACGGCCATCGAGTTGGTTCAGCAGGGTGAGGCCTTTGAGCTGGACGACGACGAGGCCGTTCGCCCGGCTGGGGTGGACGCCAGCGCGGCCGCCGCCCAGACGGCCCAGCGCATCGTCTCGGCGCTGGAGCTGGATTTCATGCCAGAAGAGGTTAACCAGGGCGCGGCCGGCGGCCCGGCCGAGGAGGCCCGCCAGGTGGCGCTGGCCTTTTTGGCGCGCCAGATCTTTGAGGATGAGGACGACGAGGCGGCCGCCAACGGCCGCAGCATGCTGAGCAAGTTGGAGCAGGATAGCCTGATCAGCCAGGGCCTCGACTATCAGGGCCGCCAGATGTTGGACGAGGCCATTAGCTGCTTTGAGCGCGCCGTGGCCGGCGGGCTGGCCGGCCCGGCCGCACGTTTCAACCTGGGCATGCTCTACCAGGAGCGATCACGCTTCAGCCAGGCGCAGCGCGAATTTCGCCAGACCCAGTCCGAGCCGGATTACCGTCTGGGCAGCCTGTTTGCCCTGGGCCAGGTGAGCCGCACCCGCGGCCAGCTCGACGAAGCCCTGAGCCAATTTCTGACCGCTCTGGAGCTAATTGACCTGGAAACGGTCGGGCCGGAGCGCCAGGCCCGCCTGCGCGAGCTGTACCGGCCGCTGGCGGCTGAGCTGGCCTCCGGCCGGGACGGCGACGGCAAGGCGGCCGAATTCATCAGCGGCCTGATTGATTTCCTGAGCGCGCCCAATTGGCGCGAGCGGGCCATGGGCGCCCGCGCCCGGCTCGACCGCCTCTCCAGCGACGGCCGGATGCTCATCCTGGGCGACATGCTCACGGCCGGCTCGGCCCATGTGCTCGAATCGCTCTATTTAAGCCAGGAGTACGCCTCGCAGGGCAACTTCAGCAGCGCCATCGAAGAGGCCTTTCGCGCCATCCAGCTTTCGCCCTTCTACCTGCCTGGTCACCTCCAGATCGCGGCCCTCTTTGCTCGCCAGGAGCGCCTGGACGTGGCCGTCGAGAAGTACATCACCATTGGCGACACTTTTGCCATTCGGGGCGACATCAACGGAGCGGTGGGCTGCTATGAGCGCGCCCTGGAGCTGGAGCCGATGAACCTGGCGGCCCGGGGCAAGCTGATCGAGCTGCTGGTCGAGCACAGCCGCATTGACCGCGCCCTGGAACATTACGTGACCCTGGCCGACGGTTATTACAAGCAGGCCGAAATTGAGCGCGCCCGCGAAGTCTATTTGGAGGGGCTGCGTCTGGCGCCGCGCGGGTCGGACAAAGGGGCCTGGCGCCTCAAATTGCTGGCCAAGATCGCCGACATTGATATGCAGCGCCTGGATTGGAAGCGCGCCCTGGCAGCCTATAGCGAACTGGGCGCGGCCGAGCCGGGCAATGAGCGCATCGCCCAAACGATCATAGATATCTACTTCAAGCTGGATCAGCCGGGGCGGGCGCTGCAACACCTGGACCAGTTCCTGATCCAATTGGTGCGCGGCGGGCAAACCGGCCGCGTGACCGAGGTGTTGGAAGAGTTGGTCGCCCAGCGGCCGAACCACGCCGGTCTGGTGGATCGCCTCACTCGGCTCTACACGCGGCAGAAGCGCAAGCCAGAGGCGATTGCGCTGCTTGACCGGCTAGCCCAGCAGCAGCTAGCGGCCGGCGAAACCGACAAAGCCATTGCGACTCTTGAGCAACTTATCTCCCTAGGGCCGGCGGACGCAGCCCGCTTCCGGCAGATGTTGGAGCGCGCCCGCCAGCAGCCCGGCTGACGCCAGGCGGCGCGCCGGCCCGGCCGGGCCTTTTTGACCGGCGGCCTGCCAACCCCTCAAGGAGCCAGCGGGGTTGCGGGCCAGCTTTGATATGGCCTGCCTGGCCTGAGCGGACAGGATTTATCCTTGGAAGAGCTTTCATATTACACCGGCCGCTTTGCCGAGAATCCGCTCCGCCACATCTTCGACATTTTGGTGGTGGCGGCGGTCATCTACGGCGTCTTCATGCTCATCCGGGGCACGCGCGCCGTCCAGCTCTTGCGCGGGGTCATCGTGGTCATCGTGGTCGTCGCCCTGATCTCGCTGACGTTTATCAACCTGACGGCCGTGCGCTGGCTGCTGACCGTTTCGCTGCCGGCGCTTTTGGTGGCCGTGCCAGTCATCTTCCAGCCCGAATTGCGCCGGGCGCTGGAACAGCTCGGCCGGGCCGGCGGCTACATCCGCGTCTTCCGTCGCAACCGGGACAGCCAACTGGTTGACACGGTGGCGGCCGCCTGCCAGCGCCTGGCCCAGCGCCGGCTGGGCGCCTTGATTGCCTTTGAGCAGGACACCGGCCTTCAAGAGTTCATTGACACCGGCATCGTCCTGAACGCCGAGCCGTCAGTCGAGCTCTTTGCGACCATTTTCAACAGGAACACTGAGCTGCACGACGGGGCCGTCATCATTCGCGGCGAGCGGCTGGCGGCCGCCGCCTGCGTGCTTCCCCTATCCACCCGCAGCCTGTCCGACCGCCAGATGGGGCTGCGCCACCGGGCGGCGCTGGGCATCAGCGAGGTGAGCGACGCCGTGGTGGTGGTGGTCTCGGAGGAGACGGGCCAAGTCTCCATCGCCCACAACGGCCGGATTATTCGGCGCCAGGACCCGGCCCGACTGGCGACCATCCTGAACGCCTTCTTCCAGAACCGGCGCCAGCCGGCCCCGGCTGGAGTGGGCGCACCCAGCCAGACCCAGGTAAGCTAAGGGCGTGAACCGCTTTGCCGGGGGCCTGCTGTCCAACCTGAGCAGCCTGTTACTTGCCCTGTTGTTGGCGCTGGTCATCTGGGCCACGGCCGTGCGCGCCAGCGACCCGGTCGAAACGCGCACCCTGGAGCTGCCCATCGAGGTGGTCGGCCGGCCGGCCGACGCCCTGTTGGTCAACCGGCCGCCCGACGTGGCCCTGCTCACCATTCAGGGGCCGGCGTCGGCGCTGGACGACATCTCGCCCGGAGACTTCGCGGCCGTCATTGACCTCAGCGGCGCTCCCTACGGCGAGATGGAAGTCCCGATCCAGATCCGGGCCAGCCAGGAGCCGCCGGAGCAGGTAGATGCCTTGTCCGTATTTCCCGAAACGGCCCTGATCCGGCTGGAGCAAATCGTCATCCGCGAGGTGCCGGTTGTGCTGGAGGTGCGCGGCGAGGTGGCCCGCGGCCATACGGCCGGCGAGCCGACCGTCTCCCCGCCCAGCGTGCAGATTACCGGCCCTTCGACCCGGGTAGACCCCATTCTCGAGGGCCAGGTGGCCATCTTTCTGGAGGACGCCGCCCAGGACGTCGTCGAGCAGCGCCGGCCGACCTTCTACGACGCCCAGGGCAATGTCGCCAGCGTGGTGGGGCTGACGGTGACGCCGGCCGAAGTGCAGGTCAGCATCCCGGTTGAGGAGTTGGCCGGCTTTGCCGAAAAGCCGGTCACGGTCAACTGGTTCGGCGAGCCAGGCCCCGGCTACCGCCTGCTGAACGTGTCGGTCGAGCCGAGCAGCATCCAGGTCACGGGCGCGCCGGCCGTCATCGAGGAGTTGCGCGTTGAGACCGAGCCGATAGACATCAGCGGCCTGACCGAGTCGGAAATACAACAGGCTGCGCTCGACCTGCCGGCCGGCGTCTCGACGCTGGACGTCGAGTCGGTGGCCGTGACCTTCGAGATCGAGCCGATTCTCTCTAGCGCGGTGAGCGAGGAGACGGTAGAGGTGCGCGGCCTGGGCGTGGGCTTGGCCGCCATCCTGGACCCAGATCAGATCCGCGTCTTTCTCTTCGGCCCGCTGCCGGTGCTGGACTCCCTGGAGGCCAACGATGTCCGGGCGACCGTTGACCTGCTCAATTTGGAGCTCGGCACGCACATCGTCGAGCCGATTGTCTCGGTGAACGCCAACGACGTGACGGTGCGCTCGACCCAGCCGGCCGAGATCACGGTGATCATCACGGACGCCCTGAGCGTTACCCAGGGCATCACAGCGACGCTGGAAAGCCCGGCCGAGGCGCCGGCCAGCCCGGCCAACCAGGGCACGCCGGCCCCAGAGGCATTTGCCCCGGCCGGCTTGGCGCTGGCTGCGCTGCCGGCCGGCTACTTCCTTCGGCGGCGCAGAGGGCGCTAATGGCCGCCCAGGCGCTGGTGGCGCTGGTCGGCCGGCCCAACGTCGGCAAATCCACCCTCTTTAACCGCATCGTCGGCCTGCGGCTGGCGGTCGTCTCGGAGGTGGCCGGCACGACGCGCGACCGGCTGTACGCCCAGGCCGAATGGGCCGGGGCCGATTTCAGCGTCGTGGATACCGGCGGCCTTGAAGTGCTCGAAGGGCGGGCCAGCGCGCCGCTTAGCGAGGATTCGGAGCGTTACCTGCCCCTTATCCGGCGCCAGGCGGCCGTGGCCATCGAAGCGGCCGACGTTATCGTCCAGGTGGTAGACGGCCAGGTGGGGGTCACGGCCGCCGACCGCGAGGTGGCCGACATCCTGCGCCGGGCCGAAAAGCCGGTGCTGGTGGCGGCCAACAAGCTGGAATCCATCAAAGAGTGGCCGACGGCCTACGAATTTTACGCGCTGGGGCTGGGCGACGTTTTCCCGGTCTCGGCCCTGCACGGGGCGGGCACGGGCGACCTGCTGGACGCCATTGTGGCGGCTCTGCCGCCGGCCGCGGCCGAAGACGAAGACGATTCGATCAAGGTGGCCATCCTGGGCCGGCCGAACGTGGGCAAGTCGAGCCTGCTCAACCGGCTGCTGGGCGAGGAGCGGGCCATCGTCAGCCCGTTGGCGGGCACAACGCGGGACGCCATTGACACCCGCCTGACCTTCGAGGGCCAGCCGCTGACGCTGATTGACACGGCCGGCATCCGCCGCCGCGGCAAAATCGATCCCGGGGTCGAAAAGTACAGCGTCTTGCGCGCCCTGCGCGCCCTACAGCGGGCCGACGTGGCCCTGTTGCTGCTTGACGCCGAAGAGGGGGTGACGGCCCAGGACGCTCACATCGCCGGGATGCTGGTCGAGGAGGCAGTCAGTATTCTGGTGCTGGTCAACAAGTGGGATGCAGTCGAGAAGGACACGCACACCATGAGCCACGTCACCGAGCAGGTGCGCCAGGCGCTAAACTTCCTGCCCTACGCGCCCATCCTGTTCATTTCGGCCCTCAGCGGGCAGCGGGTAGACCGGATATTGCCCACCGTGGTCGAGCTATACGCGGCCCGCCATCAGCGCCTGCCGACGGCCCAGGTGAACAAGCTGATGCGCGATGTGATCGGCCGGCACCCGCCGCCGCAAAAGGGAGGCGTGCGGGTGAAGTTCGTCTACGCGACTCAGGCGGCCGTGGACCCGCCGACGTTCGTTTTCTTCGTCAGCCAGCCCGACTGGGTGCATTTCAGCTACCGGCGCTATTTGGAGAACCGCATTCGCGAAGCATATCCGTTCCCCGGCTCGCCGCTCCGGCTCTACTTCCGCCGTCGCAGCGAGGATCGCTTCAGCGACAAAATCTAGGTGGCTGGGGACACGCAGCGGCCGCGTCCGCGCCGCAGCCAAGGTTGCTTCGGCGAGAAAATGGAGGCGCCGGCCGCGCCTCGGCCCTATTGCTCGGCGGCGAGCCAGCCGCGCAGATCCTCAGCGTGCTCTTGATAATGGACAATCGAGTTGTTGGCCAGGATGAGCCATAAAGGCTCGTCGGTCTTCCAAGGGATGCTGGCGAACGGCCGCTCCGGGTCGGCCAATACCTCCTTCGGCAACTGCTGCACGGCCGCAGCCAAGTCCGTGTAAGCCTGGCTCTCCAGCGCCAGGATCTCCGCCAGCGGCCGGGAGCGCAATTGCTCGACCGACCATTCATTGAAGGCGCTTTCGTCGGCGTCCCGCACCCCGGCCGGAAGATCCAGCCCGTACAGCTCCTGGTCGGCTGGCAGACTGCCCCGGCCGATGGCGGCCGCCTGCCCGGCCGCCCAGCGCAGCCAGATGGCGACGTGCGCCAGCACGTCTCTGGGCGACCAGCGGCCGACGGCCTGGGGCGCCTCCAACTGCTCGGCCGAAAGGCCGCCGATCAGCCCTAGCCATACAGCCCGTTCGCGGGCAAGATTCTCAAGGAATTCGGTCTTGTTCATCACTTGGCCTCCCGATCAGGTCGAAGGGAAGAGGGCGGGCACAGGGGCCTGCCCCTACAGCATCGGCCGGCGGGCACGTTAAGTCATTGCCACCAGCCGGCCCATCGCGGCCGGGTTGTAACCCGGCAAGCGGCCGACCTCGGCCTGGAAGGCGGGGTCGCTCAGCAGCTCGAGCAGCGGCCGCAGCAGTTCCGTGCCGTAATGCTCGCGCGGGATGACCAGATCGTAGCGCTCCTGAGCCAGGGGCGCGAAGTCCAGCCCCAGGGCGCGGGCGGCGCTCAAAATGCCCAGGCCGGTATCGGCGGAGCCGCTCTGCACCGCCGCCGCCACGGCCAGGTGGCTGT
>JBOGUG010000161.1:0-1392 GCA_050696115.1 Promineifilaceae bacterium (SeqCode)
GCCCCGACCCCGGCCGAGCCGCGACCCGGCCAGGTGGTCGCCCCCACTCCCGTAATCCAGGCGGCCGGCCGCGTCGTGCGCGCCTGGACGCTGCCCAGGCTCGAGGCGATGTTGGAGGCCGGCCGGGATCATGCCCCCAGCGACGCCAGCATTCGCGAGCAGGTCGAGGTCATCGAGCACACCCTGGAGAGCTTCGGCGCGCCCGCGGCCGTGGTCGAGATCAACCAGGGCCCGACCATCACCCAGTACGGCGTCGAGCCGAGCTTCGTCGAGGGGCGCAGCGGCAAGCGCACCAAGGTCAAGGTCGGCAAGATCGCCAGCCTGGCCGACGACCTGGCCCTGGCGCTGGCAGCCCGCTCCATCCGCATCCAGGCGCCGGTGCCGGGCAAGGGCTATGTGGGCATTGAGGTGCCCAACAGCGAAAAGGCCCTGGTGTCGCTGCGCGACGTGATGGAGGCGGCCGAATTCCGCCGCCTCAAGTCGCCCCTGCGCATCGGGCTGGGCCAGAACGTCTCCGGCCAGCCGATCGCGGCCGACCTGGCCCAGATGCCCCATTTGCTTATCGCCGGCACCACCGGCGCCGGCAAGTCGGTCTGCGTCAACGCCCTGATCGCCTGCCTGCTGCTGCAAAACACGCCCGACGACCTGCGCCTGGTGATGGTGGATCCCAAGCGGGTCGAACTGATCGGCTACAATGGCATCCCCCATCTGGTCGCGCCCGTCGTCGTAGACCTGGATCGGGTGGTGGGCACCCTTCAGTGGGCCATGCGCGAGATGGACAACCGCTACCAGCGTCTGGCCGACGCCGGGGCGCGCAACGTCGTCGAGTTCAACCAGAAGGCGGCCGAGAAAGCCGAGGCCAAGATGGCCCACATCGTCATCGTGATTGATGAGCTGGCCGACCTGATGATGATGTCACCCGAGGAGACTGAGCGCGGCATCACCCGGCTGGCCCAGATGGCCCGCGCGACCGGCATCCACATGGTCATCGCCACCCAGCGGCCGTCGGTGGATGTCGTGACCGGCCTGATCAAGGCCAACTTCCCGGCCCGCATCGCCTTTGCCGTCGCCTCCAGCACCGACAGCCGCGTCATCCTGGACTCGACCGGGGCCGAGCGGCTGTTGGGCCAGGGCGATATGCTCTTCCAGAGCCCGGACGCGGCCGCGCCGCTGCGGATGCAGGGCTGCTTCGTGAGCGAGCGGGAACTGCACCAGATCATCGAATATTGGCGCACCGCCCAGCGTTTCAGCCGCGTGCCGGCCGGCCCCGCTGAGGCCGCTGCGCCGGCCGCTAGCGCCGAGCAGCCAAGCCCGGCCGGGGTGCAAACCCCAGCCCCGGCCGAAGCGGCGGCTCCGGCCGCAGCCGGCCGCCCGAAGGTCCAGGCCCAGCTC
>JBOGUG010000162.1:0-2195 GCA_050696115.1 Promineifilaceae bacterium (SeqCode)
GCGGGCCTCGACGGCCGCCGCGGCGGCCAACAACTCGCCCTCTGCGACCCCGGCGGCCGGGTTTAGAGCCACCACAACCGGCCGGCCGCTGGTCAGGGTGCCGGTCTTATCGAAGGCGACCACCTTGATTTCGGCCGCCGTCTCGACGTGAACGCCCCCCTTGAACAGCACGCCGCGCCGAGCGCCGTTGGCGATGGCCGACAGGACCGTGGCCGGGGTGCTGACGACCACCGCGCAGGGCGAGGCGGCCACCATCAATGTCATGGCCCGGTAAAAGGCCTCTCGGAACGGCTCGCCCGCCAGAACGACCGGCAGCACGGCCGCCAGCGCGGTGACCGCGACCACCCCCCTGGCGTAGCCGCGCTCCAGGCGCTCGATCTTGCGCTGGGTCTGAGCCTTCTGGGCCTGGGCCTCTTCGACCAATTGGATCAGGCGGGCAATGGCCGACTCGCCGACCGCCCGCTCCACCTGCACGTCCAGGCTGCCCTGCTGGTTTATCGTGCCGGCGTAAACCAGGTCGCCCGGCCGCTTGGCGACGGGCATGGACTCGCCGGTCAGCGAGGACTGGTCCAGGCTGCTTTCGCCGCGCAGCACGCGGCCGTCGAGCGGAATGCGCTCGCCCGGCCGGACAAGGATCTCCTCCCCCGGCCGGACTTCTTCGATGGGCAGGCTGAGGGTCTGCCCATCGCGGCGCACTTCGGCCGTCTCCGGCCGGAGCTTCATCAGCGCCTGGATGGCGCGCCGGGTGCGGCCCAGGGCATAGCGTTGCAGCACGTTCGACAGGGCAAACAGGAACAGGAGCAGGCCGCCTTCGAAGGGCGCGCCGACCAGGGCCGCGCCCACGGCCGCCAGCAGCATCAGCCCATCCACATCCAGCGCCAGCCGGCGCAGCGAGGCCAGCCCTGCCCTCAGGCCGAAAAAGCCGCCGCTGAGGTAGGCGACTGCGTAGGCCACAGCCGCAGCCGGGGGCGCACCCCAGGCCGTTTCCGCCAGCCGGCCGATCACCAGGGCAAACAGGGTGAGGGCGACGGCGGCCGCCTCAAGGCGTTCGGGTTTCAGCCAGCCGGGCAGGCGGCTGCGGGCGGAACGCTCGTCGGCCGAAGGAGGTTCTGGCGCAGGTGGGCAGCACATAGCCAGCCTGGCCCCTAGGCGGCCGCCAGTTGGGCCTGGCAGCGCGGGCAGAGGCCATAATAGGCCATGCGCGCGCCCTGGATGTGGAAGCCGGAGCATTCAGCCACGTGGTCAATCATCTCCGGCAGGTGGACTTCGGTGAAATCCTGGATTCGGTGGCAGCGCGTGCAAATGAGGTTGATGTGGGCCGAGAGGTCGGCGTCGTAATGCACCGCCCCGTCGCCGGCGTCGCCCAGCTCCTGCACTAGCCCGCGCTCGACCAGGGTTTGCAGGGTGTTGTAGACGGTCGCCTGGCTGAGCGACGGCAGCCGGCCGCTAACCTGTTCGTGCAGCTCCTGGGCGGTGGGATGCGCCTGGGTGGCGACCAGGGCCGAGTAGATCGCCAGCCGCTGGGGGGTGAGGCGCAGCCCGGCCGCCCGCAGGCGGTCATCAAGTTGGCGTCCATTGGCGCGTTGAGTCATCTAGAACCGTTCCTTTATTAGAATTGTTCTAAAGTATAGCCGATGTGGGGCCGGCCGGCAAGTGGCGGCCGGGATTTGGGAATTGAGGGATTATCGCCTAAGGCGGATTGTAGGGGCGGGACCCCGGGCTCGCCCTCCGCCTAAGGCGGATTGTAGGGGCAGGCCCCCGTGCCTGCCCGCGTCATCCCACGGGCCTGCGGCCCGGCCGCGGGCAAGATGCCCGCGCCACAAATTGGCCAACCCACGCAAGCTGCCCCTACCGGGCTGTTTGTAGAACCGGTTGGGAACTAGGCTGGCCGAAGATCGGCCGGCGCGGGGCCTGTTTAGGTGCGAGCAGCGGCCGGTCGGGCCGGTCGAAGCCGGTGGCGATGACGGTGACGCTCAGCTCGCCGCGCAGGCGCTCATCTTCGGCCGCGCCGAAAATGACCAGCGCGCCCGGGTGGGCGCGGGCGGTGATGGCGGCCACCGCGTCCTTGACCTCCGGCAGGCTCATATCCGGGCCGCCGCTCACCTTGACCAGCATCCCGCGCGCGCCGTCCACCGTGATGTCAAGCAGGGTCGAATGGCCGGCCTGGGCGGCCGCCTGGCGTGCCCGGTCAGGGC
>JBOGUG010000163.1:0-5419 GCA_050696115.1 Promineifilaceae bacterium (SeqCode)
CGCCCACGGTGCCCAACAGGCGCAGGCTGGACAGGTCGTGCTTTTCCGGCCAGCTTTCGCCAAAGTGCATCAGGCCGCGGATGGCCGTCGGCGCGGTGTAAAGGATGGTGATGGCGTAGCGGTCAACAAGCTGCCACCAGCGATCCGGCTCTGGGTGGGTGGGCGCGCCTTCGTACATGAAGCTGGTCGCGCCCAGCACCAGCGGCGCGTAGACAATGTAGCTGTGGCCGGTGATCCAGCCCGGATCGGCCGCGCACCACCACAAGTCTTCCGGTTTGATGTCAAACACCCATTTGAGCGTCGTCGCCGTGCCCACCATATAGCCACCGTGGGTGTGGACGATGGCCTTGGGCTTGCCAGTGGTACCGGAGGTGTAAAGGATGAAGAGCGTGTCCTCGGCTTCCATCACTTCGGTCGGCGTGTTAGGGTCGGCCGCCTCGCTCGCCATCAGCTCGTGATACCAGTGATCGCGGCCGGGGCGCATGGTGACGTCCTGCCCCGTTCGCCTGACCACTACCACGTTTTGCACCACGTCCGAGCGTTCGACGGCCTCGTCGGCGATCTTCTTGAGCTCAACGACTTTGCCGCGCAACCAGGCGCCGTCACAGGTGATGAGGACTTTGGACTGGCTGTCTTCGATCCGGCCGTGCAGCGCCTCGGTCGAAAAGCCGCCGTAGACCACCGAGTGCGCAGCGCCAATCTTCGCGCAGGCCAGCATGGCCACGATCTGCTCCGGTATCCGGCCCATGTAGATGCTGACTCGGTCGCCCTTGCGCACGCCCAACGACGTGAGCACCCCGGCAAACTTGCAGACCTCGTAGTTTAGTTGCTGGTAGGTGAACGTCCGCGTGTCGCCTGGCTCGCCCTCGAAGATGACGGCCGCCTTGTTGCGCGTCGCGTTGCGCTGGTGGCGGTCGAGGGCGTTGTGGACAATGTTAACTTTGGCGCCCACGAACCACTTGTAAAACGGCGCCCTGCTGTCGTCGAGCACCTTGTCCCAGGGGGCGAACCATTCGAAATTCTCGGCCGCAATCTTGCCCCAGAAGCCGGCCAGGTCGGCCTCGGCCGCCTGGCGCAGCGGCTCATCGGCGCGCACATTTGCCTGGGAGACTATTTCGGGCGCGGGGCGATAGACTTCGCCGATCATCTCTTTCGATTCAGCCATGCTACTCTCCTTGCCACCTATGCGGTTAACTCCCTTAAGTTGACGCCACCCATGACCAAGTATAATGGTGCTGGCCCCATAGAGGCAAAGCGCAGCAGAGGCATAAGGGAGGAAAGTGATGCTTGAAAACCACCGTCTGGAGCCAGGCAGCCAGATCGGCCTGGCCGAATACCCCAGCCAGGGGCGGGCCTTTATGGACGACAAGGCGGCTGCCAAACAAAGCTTCAAGGAGGTGCGCGACGAGCTGATCGAGCTGCAGAAGCTATTCTACGCCGACGGCCGCTTCAAGCTGCTCGTCATTTTCCAGGCGCTGGATGCCGGTGGCAAAGACGGCGCAATCCGCAACTTGTTCAGTGGCGTCAACCCCCAAGGCGTTCGGGTGACGTCGTTCAAGGTGCCCAACGCCGAAGAATTGGCCCACGATTTCCTATGGCGCGTGCACAAGGCCGTCCCCGGCCGGGGCATGATAGGCGTTTTCAACCGCTCGCACTACGAGGATGTGCTGGTGGTGCGCGTAGATGAGCTGGCGCCCGAATCAGTCTGGCGGCCGCGATATGAGCAGATCAACCAATTCGAGTGCCTGTTAGCAGAGAGCGGCACGACGCTGCTCAAGTTCTACCTCCACATCTCAAATGAGGAGCAGCGCGAGCGGTTACAGGATCGGGTGGACAGCCCCGATGAACATTGGAAATTCAGCTTTGGCGACCTGGAAAAGCGCAAGCAGTGGCCCGACTATATGGCTGCCTATGAAGAGATGCTCAATCACACCTCCACTCAGTGGGCGCCCTGGCACGTGATTCCATCCGACCAGAAGTGGTACCGTAACCTGGTCGTCGGCCGGACAGTTGTGGAGGCGCTGCGCGGGTTGGGACTGCGCTACCCTGAACCGCAGGGCGATCTGAACGGGGTGGTGGTCGTCTAGCTGAAGGTCTGGGCTACTCTTCGTCGCCGTTCGGCCGATAGCCCTCTTCGACCTCTTTGGGCTCCTCTGCCTCGGGCTCGGCGGCTTTCTGCCAAAGCTTGGCATCGGAATGGAACCAGCCAGCGGCCGCGTCATCGGCCGGCCCAGGCTCGGCTTCCGGGTAATATCCCATGGCGGATTCTGGCGTTTCGTCCAGCGCAATTAGTTCTTCGTCAGCGCCTATGGCCGCCGTCTCATCAAAGCGGGCATCCTCGTCCTCGGCTGGCGCGCCTTCGGCCTGCGATTCCTGCTCTTCTTCGAGAGGCGCGGCCTCCGCAGCAGCTATAGCCGTCGTCTCATCAAAGCGGGCGTGCTCGTCCTCGGCCGGCGCGTCTTCCGCTAGCAGGCGCCACTCCTCGGCAACGGTTGCGGCCGCCTCCTCCTGCGCCCAGTCCTCAATGACTGGTGCGGCTTCCACGTCCGGCCGCCAATCGGCCTCGGCCTGCGCCCCGGCCGCTTCCTCTTGCCATTCCTCATAGGCCGGCCCGCCCTCAACTAAAGGCTCCAATTCGGCCGGCAAATCAACGGCCACTTCTGCTTCGGACGTGTCGCCTTCATCTAGCGCCAGGGGTGAGTCGGTGGCGGCCGAATCGGCCCTGCCAACGTCACGGACGTACCAGGGCACAGCCGCCTCCGCGCCGTCTGTGCCAGGGCCTAGCTGTGCTCCCGGCCTTTCGGCCGGCTCGCTGATGGCCGCGGAAGGTGACGTGGCCGGACCCAGCCGGGCCGCCGGAGCCACCTGGTAAGGATCAATCACGTTGCTGCCACAATAGGGGCACAGGTTCCAGTGGAGTTCCATCAGCGAGTCGCAGTCCGGGCAGGCTTTGCGCAGGCGCGTGTGGCAATGGGGGCAAAGCAGCCAACGCGGTTCGACTGTGCGGGAACAGCCGGGACAGGCCGGCCGCTCCTCGATCTCCTGCAACAGCGCCTCTTCCTCCAACGCGCGCTCGTACGCCTCGGCGAGCGATTCGGACGGCCGCAGGATCAGATAGACAACCAGGCCGACGCCGGGCAACAAGGCCACCATGACCGCCGCCAGCAACTGGGCGAAAGGATCGCGGGAACGCGAGCGCATGTCGCGGAACGTCCAGATGATCAGGCTGATCCACAGCGCCGCCAACAACGCGCCCAGGCCGGCGATGCAGATCGTGGCGTAAGCGACGATCGTGTCCAGCGACGGAAAGGTCATCAGATCAGGGTACTCCAGCGGAGGCCGCGCCGGATTATAGCACGGCCGGCGAAAGGCCAAAGGCGGAAGGCGGGCAGAAAAAAACATGCCCCAGGAAGCTAGGGCATGTTTTCTAGGAGGGTCAGGAACTCAGGCCGCGCAGAACCAGACGGCCGGTTGTGCGCACGGGGCGATCTGGCTGAAGAGATTCCCGACCTGGGGTCCGAGGACTGCCAATATGAGTATCACGGCCACAGCGATCAGCGCCAACAGCAGCGCGTACTCAACCATCCCCTGACCCTCCTTCGCTTGGCATGAATGAAGCATAAAAACCTCCTAGATGGATGCCAATGAATCCTTTTGGGGCCTGAGGCAGCTCAAAACCAATTGTTAAAGCGTTTCTATCTTAGCAGAATGGCCCCTATGAGGTCAATGGGTACTCTAGCTGCCAAAGAGATGCCGGCGCCTTCAGCCAGCCCGCGCCACCCGCACAGGCGCAGCGGGGGCCGATTTGAGTATAATGAGCCACGCAGGCCCGGCCGTAACCGCCGGCCGGCGGACCAGGAGCAAAACATGTCAACGCAAGCAAGCGATGGCGCGGCAGTTGCGACGGCGCGCAAGAAGTTCACCTTGCTCGACCTGGCGGGGCGCAAGGCAGATGGCCGGCCAATCACCATGCTGACGGCCTACGATTACTCCTCGGCGCTGCTCGTGGACAGAGCCGGCATTGACGTCTTGCTGGTTGGCGACTCGCTGGGAATGGTCATGCTGGGCCTGGAGAGCACGGTGCCGGTCACGATGGACGAGATGCTTCATCATTGCCGCGCCGTGGCCCGCGGGGCGCGTCTCGCCTTTCTGGTGGGAGATATGCCCTTTCTCTCCTACCAGGCCGACATGGCCGAAGCCATCCGCAACGCCGGCCGCTTCTTGAAAGAAGGGGGTATGGAGAGCGTGAAGCTGGAGGGCGGCCGGGAAGTGGCCGCCACCATCGAGGCCATCATAGCCGCCGGCATCCCGGTCATGGGCCACATTGGCCTGACGCCCCAATCCATTTCAAAGCTGGGCGGCTACCGGGTGCAGGGCAAAACGGCGGCCGCCGCCGGCCGGCTGCTGGAGGACGCCCTCATTTTGGAGCAGGCCGGCTGCTACTCAGTTGTCCTGGAGGCCGTGCCGGCCGCTGTCGCGGAGGCAATCTCGGTCCGCCTGCGCATCCCCACCATTGGCATCGGCGCCGGGCCTGGCTGCGATGGGCAGGTGCTCGTTTATCACGACCTAATTGGCCTCTTTGACCGCTTCACGCCCAAGTTTGTGCGCCGATATGCTGAGGCAGGCGAGGTTATTTTGGGCGCGCTGCAGCGCTTTGCGGCCGACGTGACCAACGGCGTGTTTCCAGCTGCTGAGCACACTTATGGCATGGATGAGGCCGAGTTGCTCGCCTTTAGACAGCAACAATTAGACGCCGGCCGGGCGTGAACGGCCGACTGGCTATCATCGGCCTGGGCGCGCTGGGCAGCCTTTTCGCTGCCCGGCTGGCGCCAGAGGTTGAAGTGACCATGCTCGGCCACTGGCCCGAGCAATTGGCCGCCATCCGCGAACGCGGCCTGAACCTGATCACCCCTGAGGGCGAGCAGACCAGGCGCCAGGTTCACGTGACCGACCGGCCGCCCGGCTGGCGTTTCCCCCTGATCCTCGTGCTGGTTAAGAGTTGGCAGACGGCCACTGCGGCCGGGGCCGCCGGACAGATGTTGGCCTCCGATGGGCTCGCGCTCAGCCTGCAAAATGGGCTGGGCAACCTCGAGCAACTGGCCAGAACGCTGGGCGCCGGCCGGGCCGGGCTCGGTGTAACTTCCGAAGGCGCCATGATCCCTGAGCCAGGCGTGGTGCTGCACGCCGGCCGGGGCCTTACCAGCCTGGCGCGAAGCCCGACGAGGGCCGGGCAGGTGGAAGAGGCGGCCGCCTTGCTTCGCGCCGCCGGCTTTGAAACCGAGATTGTGGATGACGCCCAAGGCCTTCTTTGGGGCAAGCTGGCCGTCAACACAGCGATCAACCCCCTCAGCGCCCTGCTCCAGGTGCCCAATGGCCACCTGATTCAGTCGCCGGCCGCCGCCCGCATTCTGGCGGCGGC
>JBOGUG010000164.1:0-3144 GCA_050696115.1 Promineifilaceae bacterium (SeqCode)
GTTGGAACGCGGGCTGGCGCCCGCCGACGGGCTGGAAGCCCGTCCCACAAAAGGACAATCCTTCAACCCACAAATCTCGGCCGGTGGGGGATGTGGGTAGGGGCGCACGGCCGTGCGCCCCTACGAATCGGCCGGCAACCGCCACGGTCAGAATCGGGCGGGCACGGGCGGAGGGCAGGCACGGGGCGCAGGGCAGGCACGGGGGCCTGCCCCTACAAGGCCGGCCGGTCTCATTCATAGCGCAGGGCCTCGATCGGGTTGAGCCGGGCGGCGCGGGCGGCCGGGTAGATGCCGAAGAAGAGGCCGACGGCGGCCGAGAAGAGCAGCGCCAGCAGGCTGGCCCCGCCGTCAAGGGCCGGCTGGAGCGCGTCGGACAGGCCGGCGATGGCCAGCGCCCCGGCCGCGCCGATGAGCAGCCCCAGCAGGCCGCCGACCAGGGCCAGCACGACCGCCTCGACCAGGAATTGCCACAGGATGTCGGCCGGGCGGGCCCCGACCGCCTTGCGCAGCCCGATCTCGCGGGTGCGCTCGCGCACGGAGACCAGCATGATGTTCATGATGCCGATGCCGCCCACCAGCAGCGAGATGCCGGCGATGACCGCCAGGAAAATGGTGAGGATGTTGGTCACCTGGCTGAAGGCGCTGACCAATTCCGCCTGGCTGACGACGGTGAAATCATCTTCCTCGTCGAAGGCGATGCGGTGGGTTTCGCGTAGGATGGCCTCAATCTCGGCGATGGCCGCCTGCTGGCGAGCCTCGCCCACCGCCTGGGCGTAAATGAAGTCCACCGCCAGCTTGCCGTCCGGCCGGCGGGCGGGAAAGAGGCGGCGCTGCAACGTCGAGAGCGGGATCAGCACCAGATCATCCTGGTCGTTGAAGCCGGAGCCGCCCTTCTCCTCCATCAGGCCGATGACCAGGAAGCTCACATTGTTAATTTTGATGGTCTGGTCGAGCGGCGAGCCGCCTTCGGGAAACAGCTCCTGGTAGACCGTCTGGCCCAGCACGGCCACGCGCGCCCCGGCGGCCTCATCCTGGGGGCTGAAGAAGCTGCCGGCCACCGGCCGGAAGTTGCGGATGGCGGGGAAATCGGCCGACACGCCGGAGACGTTGGTGCGCGCCTCGTGGCCGGCGCGGCTGACCGTCGCCAAGCGGTCGGTCTCCGGCACGACCAGGGCCACGTCGGGCGCGCGCAGCGGGTCGGCGATGGCGGCCAGGTCGTCGAGCGTCAGGCCGGCCCCGCCCGGCCGGCGCGGGCCCTGGCCCGGCTCCAACCGGCCGGGGAAGACGAACAACAGGTTGTTGCCTAGGCCCTGGAACTCCTGGACGACGAAGACCTCGACCGCCTGGCCGACCGACAGCAGGCTGATGACGGCCGCCACGCCGATGACGATGCCGAGCATGGTCAGGCCGGCGCGCAGTTTGTTGGCCCGCAGGCCGGCCAGCGCCAGGCGCAGGTTTTCGGCCGGGCGCATCAGGTGGTTGGCAAAGAACCGGGGCGGGCACGGGCGGAAGGCAGGCACGGGGGCCTGCCCCTACAAGGTCGGCCGGTGGGGGACGTAGGTAGGGACGCACGGCCGTGCGCCCTTACGAATCGGCCGGCAACCGCCGCCCTCACAATCGGGCAGGCACGGAGGCCGCGGCCGGTCTCATTCATAGCGCAGGGCCGCGTCGGAGGGCCGGGCGGCCGCGCCGGCCAAGAGCGGCTCGGCGATGGCCTCATCGCCGGCCAGCCGGCCGTCGGCCAGGCGAATGACGCGCCGGCAGTGGCGGGCGATCCAGGCGTCGTGGGTGACGCAGACCAGGGTGATGCCTCGCTCGCGGTTGAGGCGCTGGAGCACGGCCAGGATGTCCATGCCGGAGCGGCTGTCCAGGTTGCCGGTCGGCTCGTCGGCCAGGATGATGGCCGGCTGGTTGACCAGGGCGCGGGCGATGGCGACCCGCTGCTGCTGGCCGCCGGACAGCTCGCTCGGCCGGTGGCCGGCCCGGTCGGCCAGCCCGACCAGCTCCAGGGCGGCTTCGGCGGCGGCGCGCCGGCCGCGGGCGCCGGCGTAAACCAGGGGCAGCTCGACCTGCTGCACGGCCGGCGTGCGCGGCAGCAGGTTGAAATTTTGGAAGACGAAGCCTATTTGCCGGTTGCGGATCTCGGCCAATTGGTCGTCGTTCAGCCGGCCGACGTCGGTGCCGGCCAGCCGGTAGACGCCGCGGCTGGGGGTGTCGAGCGCGCCGAGGATGTTCATCAGGGTGGATTTGCCCGAGCCGGATGGCCCCATGATGGCGACCATTTCGCCGCTCTCGATGGCCAGCGAGACGTCGCGTAGGGCCTCCACCTGGTGCGCGCCCAGGTCGTAGACCTTGCTGACTGCCTCCAGCTCGATGACGGGCATACTTTGCCGGCCGCCAGCCTAGCCGCCCAGGAAGCTGAAGGCCTCGCGCTGGTTGGTGATGGCCACTGTGTCACCCTCGGCCAGCCCGGCCGTGATCTGGCTGAACTGCTCGTTGCGCAGGCCGATGCTGACCGGGGTTTCCTCCACCAGCCCGGCCGGGCCGAGCCGGTTAACAAAGGCCTGGCCGCTCTCGCGGTCGAGGCGGATGGCCCAGTTGGGGGCCACCAGCACCTCGTCCACCTCGTCCACCACGATGGAGGCGTTGGCGGTCATGCCCGGCCGCAGCTCGACGTCGCCCGGCTCCAGGTTGACGGTCACCAGATAGGCGACCACGCCGGTGGCGGAGGTGGTCGGGGTGGGCGCGACGGCCGCGATCTGGCCCTGCAGCGGGGCGTCGGGCAGGGCGTCGAGGCTGATCTCGACCGGCTGGCCGGGCGTGACCCGATCTATGTCAATTTCGTCCACCAGGATCTCGATGTGGAAGGCGGCCTGATCCACGATGGTCAGGGCCGGCGCGCCGGGCGCGGCCTGCTCTCCGGGCTTGATCAGCACGGCCGCCACCCGGCCGGCCATCGGGGCCACCAGGCGGGCCTGGTCCAGGCGCAGTTGGGCCAGGGCCAGGTTGGTCTCGGCGGCGGCCACCTGGGCCTCCAAGATGGCGAGCTGGGCGGCCGGGGTGCCTTCGTCGAGCCGGGCGCGGGCGGCCTCGGCCCGGGCGAGGGCGTCGTCGAGGTCGTCGGCGACCACGTCGAGGTAGCGG
>JBOGUG010000165.1:0-14257 GCA_050696115.1 Promineifilaceae bacterium (SeqCode)
CTGGGACGCTTGCCGGCCGGCTCGGCCTGGTGCTGGCGGCCGCGGCCGCTGGGCTGGCCGCCTTCTGGCTGGCGGCTCGGCTGCTGGACATTCGCGACGTTCGCTCGCTGGGCGCCCTGGTGCGCCGGCCGGCCGCTTGAGCGCGCGCAGGTCAATCAGACAATCCCGGCATCCGCCGGCCGCTGTGGCGCGGGCTGGCCTGGCGGCCGGGAACGGCTACAATGGTACCCCAGTAACCCGCAGAGGAGACACTTGATGACCCCAAGCGCCTACCAACTCGTCGTCCGTGAAGGCCCCCAGGCGGGCCAGACGTTTCCCCTGGCTGCCGACAGCGTCACCATCGGCCGCGACCCGATGGCCGACGTGATTATTGACGATGTCGAAGTGTCACGCCTGCACGCCCGGCTCAGCCGGACGGAGGATGGTTGGGAGGTGGCAGACCTGGGCAGCACGAATGGCACGTTCGTAGATGGCGGGCGGCTGGGCGAGGAAGCGGCCGCCCTGGCCCCCGGCCAGAGCATCGTATTGGGCAGCGGCGTTGTGCTGGCCTTCGAGCCGGCCGGCGAAGGTTTGTTAGAGGGCGAAGAGCCGGCCGATGAGCCGGTGATGCCGGCCGAAGCGGAAGGGGTTCAGACAGCAACCCCCTTTCCGTCATTCACGGTGCTGGAGGAAGCCCGTCCGCCGGAGCGCTCGGCCGTGCCGCCGCCGGCTCCACCAGCTTACACTTATGAGCGTGCGCCCGGCGAGGCAGAGATGATTCCGCCGCGGGCGAACAAGCGCAACCGAAACATTGCCCTCGGCGCGGCTGGGGTGCTGATCCTGCTGTGCTGTCTGGCGCTAATAGCCCTGATCGCGGTGATTGCGCTTCTGGGACCTTTGTCGCGGACCGGCGGCTTCTAGCCGGCCGGCAAGCGCCCGGCAGAGCGCTCAGCGGCGCGGCCGTTTAGGGGTTGCCTGGCCGCCGTTCATGCGCTCGAATTCCCCCTCGATCACGACCGGCTCGTTGCCAGCCTGACCCTCGGCCGCGCCGGCCCGCGGCCGCTGCTGGCGCATCGTTTGCTCGTGATGGGCCACGCGCTCCTGCGGCGCCAGCTCGATGAACATTTTGGCGCCCACGATGAGCGCGGTCAGGTCGTCCAACTGCCCAAACAGCGGGATCCAATCAAACAGGAAATCAATTGGAATGACGAGGTAGAGCAAAGAGGCCAGCGGCACCAGCTTGAGGTAGACTGGCACTTGCGGGTCGCGCAGCAAGTACCAAACCAGGCGGGCCTGATGCCACAACTCACGCCAAAATCCAAGGTCCCCTACCCGGCCGGCCGGGGCGTTCGACTGTTGTTCCATTTTCTCCTCGTTCCCTTCCCCCACTCATTTTACGCGCCTGCCACGGGCCGGTTGCGCCGTCTCATCCCTGATTAATCACATAGTCGGCCACTTGGGGCAAGATCGGCGTGATGTCGTAGGCCCGCCACTCTTCGATGGCCCCGGCGGTGAACACAGTGAAGCCCATCACATAGCCGTCCTGGCGCACGCCGGCATCGTACCAGGCCAACTGATTGAGGAAAGCCTCCACGCCTGTGCCGCCCAGGCCCTGACTGACCCAATAGTGCTGAAAGTCTAGCCAGCCCCGGCCGTCGGGCCCCGGCCGGTTGCCAATCAGGCCGTCAACGCCGGCCTCAGAAATAACCAGGGGGATCACCATGTCGCCTGGCTCAAGGTACTCGCCGTAAAACCAGCGGTAGCGAAAGGTGAGCGAACCGCGATCTGGATGAGACGGAAAACCGGGCAGGGCGCCACCATAAAGATAGGCCATGTCCGGCGCCGCGTATTCGTGGAGTGACAAGATGCCGTCATGTTGCATGGCGGCGTCAATTGCCGGCAGGAACAACTGGAACTCGTCCATTTCGGGCACGCCGGCCGCAAAACTGCCGATGGCGCAGCGCAGGCCATGCTGGGCCATCTGGCGCACCCGCTCCTGCTCGAAGCGGGAGTACCAGATCATATGCTCGTAATCGGGATCCGGCTCATTCCAGCCCTCCCAATAATCCACGGCCGGGTTGGCCCGGTAGAGCGGCAAATATTGCTCGACGAAGAGGCGGGCAGCCTCCTCAGCGCTGCCGGCATAGCTCTGGCTGGCGATTGTGTGGCGGCCAATGGTGATCGTGCGCGGCGAGGCGGCCTGCACCTCGGCCAGAAAGCCAAAGTCGTCCACCGCTTTCACCACGGCCGGCTGGGTGCGGCGGACAAAGTCCATGATGGCCGGATCGTTGTTGCGCACCACGTGGATGCCGAGCTTGCTCGGCCCCAATTCGTCGGTTGGCGGCAACTCCGGCAGGACGCTGACGTAGCGGGTGGGGGTGGGGCTGGCGCTGAACGTGGCGCTGGCCGTCGGCCAGGGCGTGCGGGTGGGCAGGACGGGCGTGACCGACGGCGTGGGGGTCGGGCCCAGCGGCCGGCTCAACAACCTGAGATGGCCCAGGGTACCCTGGGCAAAGGGCGTAAAGGTCGGCGGCAGGGTCGTGTTGGTTGGCGCCGGCGTGATCAGGCGGTGAGCGCGGGTAGGCAATTCGCCCGCGCCAGCGCAGGCAGCCAAAAGTAGGAGTGCGATTGCCAGCCCAGCCCCACGACAAGCCGGCCCCAGGCGGCGACCAAACAGCATGCCCACTTTATAGCACCGGCGCCTCGGCTGGCCAATCGCTCTTTACGGCTAGTGGCCTGGGTGCTACAATGCGCGCCGCTCATGGATGCCATCCTGCTGGGCGCCAAACTGCTGGTTGTCGCCCTTTTTTTGGTCATGTTCCTGCGCGGCAACAAGCTGATTTGGGGGATCGGCTTGCTCACCGTCACCAGCGCCGTCTTACTGGACGCCTTTCTGGGCACGTTCGGCCGCCAGGAGATGCTCGCCCAGCTGGGCTTCGTCTTCTACGTCCTGGCAGGCGCCTTGTTCGCCGGGGCGGCCGTCTGGCTGTGGGGCCTGCTCCGGCCGCAGTGGCAGTTGGGCGCGCCCGCAGCGCCCGGCCTGAAGACGGAGCCCGCAGAATCGGCGTTGGCCGAAGCGCCGCCGACCTGGAGCGGCCCGGTGGCCATGGACGGGGCCGCGGTCGCCTACGACCGCCAGCTGTTATACGCGACCATTCGCGAGCGCCTGGGCGAGGACGACCTGCGCGACCTACTCTTCGACCTCGGTCTCAACGAGCTTGACGTGGCGCTGCATTCGGCCAACGGCAGCCAGGTCGTGGTGGAGATCATGGCCCAGGCCGAACGCCGTGAGCTGACCGGGCCAATGAGCCTGGCCGTCGAGCGCATCCTGAAGCCCGTGCCGGCCGGCGATCTGCCCACGGCCGAGGAGTTAGCCGCTGACTCGCCGCCCAGCGTGGTGCGCCATTACCTGCTGGCCCATTTTAACCGGGCCGAGTTGAAGGGTCTGGCCGGCGCTCTGGCCGTGGATTGGGAGAACATCGCCGGCAACAGCAAGAAGGCCCAGGCGCGCAACCTGCTGCTCTACCTGTACCGCCGCAACCGGGTCGAAGAGCTGATCGGCCGCCTGCAAGCGGCGGCCAAAAAGTCGGCCTGAGCCCGGCCGGCTTACTCCAGAACCGCAGCCAGTATTTCCGGATCGCGGCCGGCCCACAACCGGCGGCATTGGGCCCGCGCCACCAGGCGCTCAAGCTGGGCCAAATTGCTCCCCCAAGATGCGGGCGTATCGTAATACAAGCTATTGGCCATGAGCGCTTGCCACACTTCGGCCGCGCCAGCCGGCTCAAGGTAGCTGCCCTCGCCGTCGTGAAGGCCAAGCAGGTAGAGCTCCACGTCCGGCACGCGCACGACGCTTTCCTGGACGCGTTCCGGCGCGAAGGCGCGCAGGTCAAGCCTGTATTTCAGCTCTCCCCGCACTGGTTCAGGCATCAGATGGCGCGCCCGCGCCGGCAGCACGTCGGGGCGCAGCCGGAGCCGGCCGACCGGGAAGCCGTACAGCAGCAGTTCCTCGCCCTCCGCCTCAACGAAGACATGGCTGTCGGCGATCAGCGACCAGCCGGCCTCCAGCAAGCGCAGGGCGGTGGTGCTCTTGCCCTGGTTGTGGCCACCCAGGATTAACAGCGCCCGGCCGGCGCGCGTCAGGCCGGTGGCGTGCAGGAAACCCAGCTCGCTGGCAATCAAGAAGTTGAGCACCAGGGTGTTGAGAACGTAGCGCGTGAGTAGCTCTGGCCGCCGGCCGAGCCCTGGATCAACCACTGCCCAGGCTTCTTTGCGCTCCAAGTCGGCCGTGGCGAAGCCGAAGCCGCCCAGGCGAATTCCCAGCCACCGGCCGTAGCCGGTGTATTGGATGTGGTCGAACAGGTCGGCCGGCGGCTCGGCCGTCTCCTGGCCGGCCACGATCACATTAATGGCATGGCTCGGGCCCTCGCGCAGTGGCGCCAGCGTAAAGCCGGCTGCGATTTGGCTCGCCGCGCCGGCCGCCAGCGGGTCGTTGCTTGCCAGTTGAACCGGACGGCCGCACGGCGCCAACTGCTCGACAAAGCGCAGGGTGCTGTTGCGCCGGCTCCAGAAGTCCTCCAATCGGCCGGCGTGCTGCTGATAAAGGCTGTCAAAATCCATACGTGAATCGGCCTCATTTTAGCCAAATGCCAATGAATGTGGCAGCCAAGGGATTGCGTATTGATTGACAGAGGGTATACTTTTCTAAGCCCGCCAACGTTCTTGCCACAGGGAGGCGCGCTACGCCGAATTAGCCATCCGCCTGAATCTCTAAGGAGGATCCTATGTACGAGAAACCCGAACTCACCAAGCACGAAGAGTTGACTCAGGTCACCTTCAGCTCCCACTAAGCCTTGGCTTTGGCCGTAGGCTAGGGTTAGCCATGTACGAAAAACCTGAAATCACTAAGCACGAAGAACTGACTCAGGTTACCTTTAGCTCCCACTAAAGGTTGCGCCTGATTCACTTCTGACCGCTTAGGCGAACGCCGATCTTCTTTTCTCAGGGAAACAAGACCGGTAGCGTGCCTCCCTCTGTTTGGAACGCCATGGCAAGCGCTCCATCAACCCCGGCCCAACTTCTTCTCAGCGCCCTGAACCCAAATCAGACTCCCGCCCAATGGGAGTCTGATTGCGCTAGGGCCAAGGTGGATTGGAACGACCTGGCGGTGCGGGCCATTGTCCTCGGCTTGGCGCCCCAGCTGTACGCCCGCCTGAGGGCCTGGGGAACGGCGGCCGTGCCTCCGCGAGCCTGGACCAAGCTGAAGGTGAGCTACCAGGCCCAGGTAGCCCGCAGCGCAGCCATTTACGCCCAGTTGGGTGAGGTGCTGGCGGCCGCGGCGGCAGCCGGCCTACGGCCAATCGCCCTCAAGGGCGTCCATCTGACTGCCTGCTACTACGCCGAGCCGGCCCTGCGGCCGATGAACGACATTGACCTCCTGTTCGAGCCCGGCGAGTTGGCCGCGGCCGAAAAACTGCTGGCCGGCCTCGGCTACGCCGGCCACTTCAAGGATCCCAACCTTGGGCCGGGTGTGACCAAGCACACCAGTACCTTTTCCCGGCCGGGCTCGGGCGAAGGCGCCAGCGCGCCCAACCCATATCTGTCGGCCGGGGCCGGCCGGATGGTCGAGCCGCACACGTCGCTGGAAGAGTCCTGGTTCGGGCTCAAAGTGGACATTACGCAGGGGGTGCGCGAACGGGCCATCCCGACCGCCCTGGCTGGCCACCCGGCGCGGGTCTTGTGCGCCGAAGACCTGCTGCTGCACACTTGTGTCCACTTTTGCTTCCATTTCATCATGGGTGCGCCCGGCCTGGTGCAATTGGGCGACGTGTTGGCGATCACGGCCGCCAATGAAGGGGGCGCGCCGCCCCTCAATTGGCCGGCCTTCGGCCGGCGAGCCGTGGCACGTGGAGCCGCGCCCTACGCGCTGGCCTGTCTGCGGCTGGCCCAGAGTCTTCTAGGCGCGCCGGCGCCGGCCGAGACGTTGGCCCTGCTGGCCCGCGCCACGCCGCGCCGTTTGTGGCGCCACATAACCGGCCTGGATCTGGCTCAGTTGCTGGCCCGCAGCCAGCGGCCGCCCTTGACCGGCCTGGGCCAACGCGTCGGGCGCGGCCTTTCCGATCGGCGCGAAGCGGCGCGCTGGGCAGCCGACTGGCCTGGCCGATGGCGGGTGTGGCAGACCGCCTTCAATCCGCTGCGCACCGACACCGGCCGCCTGTTGCTGAAGCGGCCGCTCAAAACCGCCGGCCGCCAGGGGCTCGAAGCCGCGGCAGATCGGGGCCGGGCCGGCACTTGAAGCCCTCACAACTGCTCTCGTTGTCGTTGGCGGCCGCAGGCGGCGTGGGCGCACTGGGCGTGCTGGCGCGCCGGGCGCGCTGGGAGGCCGCCAACCGCAGGGTGGCTATCTGCCTGGACTACGACGACGCCCAGAGCGCGGCCATCCGAGCCGGATTGCCCTTTGACGACCTGCTGGCGCGCGCCAAGGCCCACGGCGCCACCCATCTTGGCCTGCCTGAACTGACCCTAAACCGCCTGGTTGACCTCGGCCGGCTGACTCCAATTGCCCCGGCCGTGCCGCTGTGGGCCGAGCCGCCGCTTGGCCACTGGAACTACCTGCATGGCCCGACCGGCCTGCTGTCCCACCTGGAGACGGAACTCCAATACCGGCTGCGCCAGCTCCAGCCTTGCCTCGTCGCCGAGACGACCCTGGCCTTTGCCGGCGACCGGCCGACAGTTGGCGAGATCGGCCTTGGCTTTGAGCGCGATTTGGCCGCCAGGGCTGGGCGGCAGGGTCTAGGGGTCGTGCCCCGGCCGGTCAGCTATGCCTGGCCGGAGAGGGCGCTCTTGGAGCGCAGCCTGGCCCAGGCGGCCGACCTCGGCCGCTACCTGGCCTTCGCCGGAGACATGATCCTGGGCCACGAGATGCACCTGGATGAGGTCGTGGCTGCTCTGGCGGCCCACGACCTGGTGCCCGTCTATTTCGCCGAGTCGCGCCACCAGAAGGGCGACTGGTTTGTCGCCAAGCGGCGTGCCCCGAACGTCATCCTCGGCCACTGCTTCACGCCCGAAGAGATGATTCCGCTTGACTTTCACGCCGCAGCCCACCAGTGGGCCTACCTTGCCCGCGAGCGCGGCGTGCGCTTCTGTTATGTAAACTTTTTTCGCGTCCTGCACGCCACCGAGCCGCTGGAAGGGCTGCATTACCTGGCCCACCTCAAGGAGGCCCTCGAAGCGGCCGGCTTTGAAGTGTCGGCCGAGGTGGAGCTGCCCAGGCCAATTCCCGGCCCCTCGGCCGCCGAATTGGGCCTGGCCGGGCTGACCCCGGCCGGGGCGGCCGGGGCTGCTTTTTCCGCCGGCTTGCGGCTGCCGGATAGCGTCGCCCTGCCGCTGACGCTTGCCGGCGCGGCCGCTGCCCTGGGTGCCCCCCGGCTGGAGCAACGCCTTCTGGCCGGTGGCCGGCGGCGCGAGCACGACCATTCCAACGCCGAGCGCGCGCCCGCAGGTCACGCCCACGAGCACGCTGCCGGCGAAGGCGACCACCAGCACGACCACTCCGAAACGGCCGGGTCAGCGGCCGACTTGAGCGCCCTGTACCCGCCCTCCTACGTGCCCAAGCTCCTGGCTCTGGCCACGGCCGCCTTCGGCCCGGCCGCCGCGGCCGCCGGCGATCCGGATTCGGCCGGGGAGCGCGCCCTTTTGGCGGCCGCTTATCCGTTGGCCTCGGCCGTGGCGCTGGCAGCCATGACCAGCGGCGGCGACTACCAATTGCGCATTGAGGAGTATCGCGGTTATGGCCTGGACTGGTTCCTGCCACTGGCGCTGGCAGCCGGGCGCTTGCCGACGGCTGGGCTGCGCGCCGGCTTCCTGGCGGCCTTAACGGCCGGCTGGCTGCTGGCCCGTTGGCGCGGCCTGGACGCCCTGGCGCTCCTGGAGCGCGGGCATGCGATTGGCCACACCCACCACGTCTCGGCCGCCCAACGCCTGATGGGTGACATCATGCGGGCCCTTGGCCCCCGGCCGGCCCGCAAATGGGCCGGCTTCGGCCCGCCGGCCCTGCAGGCGGCCTATTTCTTGCGCCGCGCCGGCCGGCCCAGGCAGGCTGCTCTGGTCGAAATGGCCGGGGTCGCGGCCTCCTGCCTGGGATTGGCTGGCTGCCGCCGTCCGGAGCGCAGCCTGCGGGCCACCTTGGCCGGCACTTTTCCCGGCTTCGCCGCCGGAAGCACGGCCGCCGGGCTTACGGCGCTGCTGGCCGGCCGTGACGCCAACGCCTGACCTACTTCCCGTGCCGGCCGGCCCTTTCATCTATGGGCCGGAGGTCTGCTATGAGCGGCTGGCGATCTGCCCCGCGCCCAAGCCCCAACAATCTCTGGAACTCGACGCCTTCTGGATTGGCCGCCGGCCGGTGACCAACCGCGAGTGGCTCGCCTTTCTGGAGGACAGCGGCTACTCCTGGGCCGGCAGTTGGTACCGGATCGTGCCCGGCTGGCGCGGCGTGCTGCTGCGCGCCTTTACAGCCAGCGCCGGCTACCCAGCCGGCCACGACGACTACCCGGTGGTGGATGTCAGCCAGGCCGATGCCTACGCCTACTGCGATTGGCTCGCCCAACAACTCCAACGGCCGTGCAGGCTACCCGACGAGCAGGAATGGGAGAAGGCGGCTCGCGGCCCGGCCGGCCGCACCTATCCCTGGGGCGAGCTAAAACCCCGGCCGGAGATCCACTGGCAGAAGCGCTTTCCCGTGGGCCTGGAGAGCTATCTTTTCAGCCTGCTGGTGCCGGCACGCCGCGAGTGGGCCCGGGCGGGCTACTACTGGCGCAACGGCCGGCCGCTGCCGGCCGGGGCCATTCCACAAAACGTCTCCCCATACGGCTGTCTGGACATGAGCGGCAATATTTGGGAGTGGACGCGCAGCCGGTACAATCCCGACGTGCCCGATTTTCACGTCGTAAAGGGTGGCTCCTGGGGGTATTCTATCCACCACACCAAGCTGTACGTGCGTAGCGCCTGCAGCATTACGACGCCCAGCGCGGCCTACCGTGCCCAGGGCACCGGCTTTCGGGTGTTGGCTTACTAGGCCGTCGGGCGCGTCGCTAGTCCAGAGTCCGCCGCAAACCACGGAGGTGAAGTAGGATGGAAGCTAGGCAAGGGAAAATGACATCGAGGGCCGCCGGCCGCGCGTTGAGCCTGGCGCTGTCTGTCATCGCGTTGGCTGCGCTGGCGCCCCTGGCCGCCGCCGGGCCTGATCCCGACGGCGCCCGGCCGCCGGACGGCAGTCAGACCCCGCTCGTCTCGGGGCAGGCCACCGGCCGCGAAGTAGGCCAGGCCTGCAATCTGCTCGAGAACCCGTCGTTTGAGGGCCAATATGGCCCCTATATCCCGCCGGATGGCCACCCCGATTGCCCCGGTGGTATCTGCCAGACGGCCCAAATGGCGCCCGGCTGGACTCCCTGGTGGGTGTCCCACGACCCGGACGACCCACCCTGGATGGTCAACATGCCGGAGTACAAGCCTGCCACAACCAAGTTCACCGACCCGGCCCGCGTGCGCAGTGGCGAGCGGGCTCAGCAGTACTTCACTTTCTTCAAGACCCACATCGCTGGCTTCTACCAACAAGTCGCCGTCACGCCGGGCGAAGAGTACGAGTTCCGCGTCTGGTCCCACTCCTGGTCGGCCGACGATGACGACGACGCCTACTCTGGGCCGGAGTTCGGCCAGCTGGAGGAGAAGATAGGCCTGGACCCGTTCGGCGGTGATGACTGGAGCGATCCGGATGTCGTCTGGGGGCCGATGCGCCAGCAATACGACGAATACGGCCTGTTTGCCGTCAGCGCCACGGCCCAGGCGCCGACGATGACCGTGTTTGTCTACTCGGCGCCTTTTTACGCGGTCAAACACAACGACGTCTATTGGGACGACGCCGAGCTGGGAATTGGCAACCCCGTCTTCAGCGTAACACCGGCCGATGACCTGCGCTACCTGGTGCGCCAGTCAGAGCCGCAGGTCATAACTCAAACCCTGGACATCAGCCTACCGGCCGACTGCCCCATCAACTGGACGGCCCAGGTGCTGCCCGGCGCCAGCCTGGCGCTTAACCTGAGCGCGACCAGCGGCGGGGCAGGGGACGATCTGACGATCAGCTTCGACACGGCCGGCCTGGCGGGCGGCGCCTACTCGGCCGATCTTCTGCTCTGGAGCGATCCGCCCCTGGACGAGGGCGAAAACATCCAAACCATTAGCTTGGTCATCTTGACCCACGACGAATATTTGCCCTTTACCTGGGCCGAAGACATCGCCCCGGCCGGTAGCAGCAGCCAATAAAACAAATGGAGCGCCCTCTTCAGGGCGCTCCATCTATGGTCATTGTTGGGAAATGGCCTTCTAAGCGGCTGATTCGTCCTTCGTCTCTTCGGCGGGCTCGTCCGCCTGATTGCCCTCGCGCACGCCCTGACGAAAGGCACGTACACCTTTGCCCAGCTCTTCGCCGAGCTTGCCAATCCGGCCGATGCCGAAGATCAACACGACGATCAGCAGGATGATGATCCATTCCCAGCCTTGAATTGTCGGCATGGTACACTCTCCAATTTAGGCGCACGCCGGCGGCCAGGGCCGTCGGCGACCACCTGTTTGGCATTATAGCACCCCCTAGGGCGGCCGCAACGCGCCTTGCTACCCCTCTGGTCGGATGTTAAACTTGCCTCTGATGACCCAGGCCCTTTACCGGAAATGGCGGCCGGCTCGTTTCGGGGATGTCGTCGGCCAGCAGCACGTCACCCAGACCCTCCAGAACGCCTTGGTCGCCGGCCGCCTGAGCCACGCCTATCTCTTCGCCGGCCCGCGCGGAACCGGCAAAACAACCAACGCCCGCCTTTTGGCCAAGGCCGTTAACTGCCTGGCCGAGGAGCTGAGCGAGCGGCCGTGCGGCCGCTGCGCGCCCTGCCGCGCCATCGCCGAAGGTCGCTACCTCGACCTCATCGAAATTGACGCCGCCTCGAACACTGGCGTGGACGACATTCGCGCCTTGCGCGACAAGATCAATTTCGCCCCCGCCGAAGGGCGCTATAAGGTCTACATCATTGATGAAGTCCACATGCTCTCCATCCAGGCCTTCAACGCCCTGTTGAAGACGCTGGAGGAGCCGCCGCCGCACGCCATCTTCATCCTGGCGACGACCGAAGAGCACAAGCTGCCCGTGACGATTAAGTCACGCTGCCAGCACTTTGCCTTCCGGCTGCTGACGGCCGATGAGATCGCCGGCCGGCTTGATTGGCTGGCAGAGCAAGAACAATTGACGATAGAGCCGGAAGCCGTTGCGCTCCTGGCTTCGTACGCCTCCGGCAGCATCCGCGACGCCGAAAGCCTGTTGGACCAGCTTATCGCCATGCCGGGCGACACTATAACCCTGAAGCGGGCCCAGGAACTCCTGGGCGCGGCCTCCTCGGCCGCCGTTCGCGGCCTGACTGACGCCTGGCTTAACGCAGACGGCCCGGCCGGGCTGCGTATTCTGCACGAGGCCTTGGGCCAGGGTGCGGACGCGCGCCAGTTTGCCCGTCAGATTGTCGCCTATCTGCGCCAGTTGTTGCTGCTGCAGACGGCCGGCGAACGGCTGGCCTCCCCGGCCGGGGCTGAGGAGCGAGAGGCCATGCTGGCCCAGGCCGGGCGGGCCAGCCGGCCGGCCTTGATGGCAGCGCTCAGGAGCTTCAGCGAGGCAGCCACGGCCCCGGCCGGCGGCTGGCAGCCGCAGCTCCCCCTGGAGTTGGCCTTTGTCGAGCTGCTGCCGGCCGAGCGCGCGCCGGGCGCGGCATCGGCCCCTGACGGAGCTCAGCCTGCCGCGGCGCAGCCAGAGACGGAGACGCCGGCCGCCCCGGCCGACGCGCCCGCGCCGACCACTGATCAAGGCGAGCAAGACGCGGCCGGCAAGTGGGATGTCGCTGCAGTGCGCGCCAAGTGGCCGGCCGTGCGCGAGCGCAGCCTGGCGCTGGATCGCAGCCTGTCGGCGCTCTTGGCCTCGGCCGAACCGCTGGCCGTCGAAGGCGACCTGCTGGTGGTGGGCTTTAAGTTCCCGCTCCTGAAGGAAAAATTTGACGGCCGGCCCGGCGCCCAGGCCAACCTGGCGGCCGTCCTGAATGAGCTGACGGGCCTTGAGTGCCGCGTGCGCACCGTGCTCAGCGCCGATTATGCGCCGGCCGGCGAACCCATAAACCCGACCGAATTTGCGGCTCTGGCCGAAGAGTTGGGCGGCGTCGTCCGCGATGGCTGAAACAGCGGCCGGTGTCTTACTAGGAGCAACTTATGGCTAAGTCCTCGTTTCGGGGCAAACCGAAAAAAGATAAGCGGCCCGGCATGGGCAACCTGTTCGCTCAGGTTGAGCAGATGCAGCAGCGCATGGCTGATCAACAAGAGGCCCTGGCGGCCGAGAAGGTCACCGTCTCGGCCGGCGGCGGCGCGATCACCGTCGTCATCAGCGGCCACCAGCGGCTGGAATCCATCAAGATTGAGCCTGAGCTGCTCAATCCAGAGGACGCCGAGATGCTGCAAGACCTGCTGGTGGCTGCGGTCAACTCGGCCATCGAACAGTCCCAGGCGCTGGCGGCCGAAAAGATGGAGGGCATTACTGGCGGCCTGGGCCTGGGCGACCTGCTGGGCGGCCTGGAGTGAGCGCGAACGTCCTGCCAAGGCCTGTGCTGCGGCTGATCAACGAGTTCGCTCGCCTGCCGGGCATCGGGCCGAAAACCGCCTCGCGCTTGACCTTTTACCTGCTGCGGGCCGGCGACGAGCAGGCGCTGGAGTTGGCCGGCGCCTTGCAGGAGCTGAAGGCCAGCACACAGCTGTGCTCCCTCTGCTTCAACATCACCGAGAACGATCCCTGCCTGATTTGCGCCGACGACAGCCGCCAGGCCGGCCTGTTGTGCGTCGTTGAAGAGCCGCTCGACGTGCTGGCCATCGAACGCTCGCGCGCCTACCAGGGCCGTTATCATGTTTTGCACGGCGCGATTTCGCCGGTGGAGGGCATCGGGCCGGAGGAGTTGCGCATCGCCGAGTTGGTTGAGCGCATGGAACGCGATGGCTTCGACGAGATCATCGTCGCCACCAACGCGACCTTAGAGGGGGATGCCACTGCCCTCTATCTGCAGCGCCGTTTGGCCGCCTTCCCGGCCCGCCTGACGCGCCTGGCGCGCGGCCTGCCGGTCGGCGGCGACCTGGAGTACGCCGACGAGATCACCCTCGGCCGGGCCGTGGAGGGCCGCCAGGAGCTGCGCTGAGTTCGGCTGGCCCTGCGCCTTCACCCGACCAGCCAGCGCCTCCTAAGTTATGTAAACCTGCGGCCCTTCGGCGGGTCTGCTAAGATTGCAATGAGGCCTCGCGCCTCCCGCCAAGGGAGGCTGCCGGCCGAGGCTCACCTCGCAACGGAATAGCTTAGCCAAGGAGAAAACCCATATGCCTCTATTCATGGACGTTCACAAAGCAGTTGACGACCTGACGGCCGAAGCGGTTGCCGGCGCCCATCAAAAAGATCTGGAGATACAAGAGCAGCGCGGCGTCAACTATCTGCGCTACTGGTTTAACGAAGATGATGGCACCGTCTTTTGTCTGGTTGAAGCGCCGAACAAGGAAGCGGCCGCGGCCGTCCATCGCGATGCGCACGGCCTGATGGCCGACGAAATCATCGAGGTACGGGAAGGCGAGTAGCAGCCCTTATCGCCCCCAGCCGCGCCGGCTGGCCGGGGGCGCAGGGCGACCAACGCTGACGGGGAGGGGAGCAGCGGGGAAAGGCGGGAGTGGATGGGAGTCGAACCCACCGCCGCTCGCTCTGGGCGACCGGCCGCCGATTTTGAAGACCGGGGCATCCACCGGGACACGACCACTCCCGGCCGGGACTATAGCCAAGCTGACTAGGCCCGGCAAGAGCGCGAGCGTGTCCGATTGTTGCCCTTGGAGCGCCGGCCGCGCCGCCTCAGCCAGCTTGACATCAGGGGTCCCATTCGATAGAATCGCGCCAGTGTTGGAGGGAGACCTGCCCTCGGCCGGGATAGCTCAGTTGGTAGAGCACTGCACTGAAAATGCAGGTGTCCCCAGTTCGAATCTGGGTCCTGGCACTGGCAGCGGCAACGTGCGGGTGTAGTTCAGTGGTAGAACGTCTCCTTGCCAAGGAGAAGGCCGTGAGTTCGAATCTCATCGCCCGCTCTGGCGGCCGGCAGGTCTAGCAACCTGCCGGTTCCGTTTCTGGCGACGTGGCCAAGTGGCAAGGCAAGGGTCTGCAAAACCCTCATCACCGGTTCGAATC
>JBOGUG010000166.1:0-7430 GCA_050696115.1 Promineifilaceae bacterium (SeqCode)
TCTCCCTGGCCAGGGAGAGGGGAGCGCAGCCGCAGGCAAGCGGGGTGAGGGCCGCACGTTGCTTATTGTTCCTCACGCGGGCTAGTCCAGGATCACACGCCCCCGGCCGGGGACGATCTCCCCGACCAGGTAGGCGTCGCCGGGCAGCGCCGTCAGCGCGGCCGCCACGTCGCCGGCCGGGACCACGGCCAGCAGGCCCAGCCCCATGTTGAAGACCTCGAACATCTCGGCGTCTGCGACGCCGGCCCGGCGTTGGATGAGGCCAAAGAGGGGCGCTTCGGGCCAGGCGCCGCGGCGCAGGCGAGCGTCCATGCCGGCCGGCAGGATGCGCGGCGGGTTGTGGATCAGGCCGCCGCCGGTGATGTGGGCCAGCCCGTGTAGGCTCACCCCGGCCGCGCGCAGACGGCCGACCGGCTCCAGGTAGGAGCGGTGCACGGCCAGCAGCGCCTCGGCCGGCGAGCAACTTAGCTCGGCCAGCGGCCGCGACCAATCCAGCCCTGCCAGCGCCGAGCGGGCCAGCGAGTAGCCGTTGGTGTGCAGGCCGGTGGACGGCAGGCCCAGGATGGCATCGCCCGGCCGGATGCGCGAGCCGTCTATGATCTGGTCGCGCTCAACCACGCCGACAATAGTCCCGACGACGTCCACTTCGCCGGTCTGATAGACGCCCGGCATCTCGGCCGTTTCGCCGCCCAGCAAGGCGCAGCCGGCCAGGCGGCAGGCCAGGGCCACCCCGCCGACGATCTCGGCCACTTGCTCCGGCAGCAGCTGGCTGCTGGCGACGTAGTCGAGGAAGAACAAGGGCCGGGCGCCCTGAACCAGGATGTCGTTGACGCAGTGATTGACCAGGTCCTGGCCGATGGCGTCCCAGCGCCCCGCCTGGGCGGCCACCATCGTCTTGGTGCCGACGCCGTCGGCCGAGGCCACCAGCACCGGCCGGGCCATCGCCTTGACGTCCGATATTTCGTATAGCCCAGAAAAAGCGCCGATGCCGGCCAGGACTTCTGGGCCGTAGCTGGCCTGGACGGCCGCTTTCATCAACGCCACGGCCCGGCCGCCGGCGCCAATATCAACGCCGGCCTGGGCGTAACGGCCGGCCTCGTCGGCCATCTTAGCCGATCGCCGGCACGGGCTGGCCGGCCGGCAGGCGCCGGCCGATATCGCGCCGGTAGTGGGCGCCGTCGAAGTGGATCTGGGCCACGCCGAAGTAGGCTCGCTCGAGCGCGGCATCCAGATTCTCGCCCCGGCCGCTGACAGCCAGCACCCGGCCGCCACTGGTTAGCACCTGCCCGTTCTGGCGGGCTGTGCCGGCCTGAAAGACGGTCACGCCCGGAAGCGCCTCGGCCGCAGCGAGGCCCTGGATGGGCCGGCCGCCGGAGTAAGGGCCGGGATAGCCGGCCGAGGCCATGACCACTGTGGCGCAGGCTTCCGGCCGCCAGGCCAGCTCAACCTCGTCCAGCCGGCCCTGGGCGCAAGCCAACAGGGCCTCGGCCAGGTCGCTCGCCAAGAGCGGCAAAATGGCCTGGGCTTCCGGGTCGCCGAAACGGCAGTTGAACTCCAGCACCTTGGGCCCCTCGGCCGCCAGCATCAGGCCGGCGTAGAGCACGCCCCGGTAGGGAATGCCGCGCGCCGCCAGGCCCCGGACGGCCGGCTCCAGGATGGTCGCCTGTAGCTCGTCCAGGCGTTGCGGCCCGAAGCCGGGCACGGGCGCATAGGCCCCCATGCCGCCGGTGTTCGGCCCCTGGTCGCCGTCCAAAACGCGCTTGTGGTCGCGGGCCGACGGCATAGGCCGGATGTTCCGGCCGTCGCACAAGGCCAGCAGCGACAACTCCGGCCCTTCCAGCCGCTCCTCGATCACGATCAGCTCGCCGGCCGGGCCAAAGGCGCCTTCCAGCATCTCGCGGGCGGCTCGTTCGGCCGCCGCGCGGTCGGCGCAGACGATCACCCCCTTGCCGGCCGCCAGGCCGCTGGCCTTGACCACCGCTCCGGCCGGGAAATCGGCCAGGAAGGCCCGGGCTGCTTCGAAGCGGTCGAAGACGCCGAAACGGGCCGTGGGGATGCCCTCGGCCTGCATGAACGCCTTGGCGAAGGCTTTAGAAGCCTCAAGCCGGGCGGCGGCTGCGCTGGGACCAAAGGCCGGCAGGCCAGCGGCCGCCAAGGCGTCGGCCAGGCCGGCCGCCAGCGGCCCTTCGGGGCCGATCACCGTCAGGCCAACCCCCTGGCGGCGGGCGAAAGCCAGCAACCCGGCCGTATCCTCGGCGGCGATGGGCGCGCGCTCGGCCGGCGCCCGGCCGGCGGCCCGCTCCCAGGCCGTGCCGGCGTTGCCGGGGGCGACGTAAACCTGGCCAACCTGGGGCGAGCGCGCCAGCGCCCAGGCCAGGGCATGTTCGCGGCCGCCGCCGCCGACGACCAGCGCGCGCAGCCCCGTCAGGTGCCCCACATGCCTTCGAAGATCAGCTTTTCGCGATCTTCTTCAAAGAGCCATTGGGGGATGTCAATCGGATAGTCGCCCGAAAAGCAGGCCGTGCAATAGCCGCCGGGCTCGCCGGCCGCCTCGCGCACCGCCTGGATCAGCCCCGGCAGGCTCAGATAGGCCAGGCTGTCGGCCCCGATGTGGCGGGCGATCTCGGCCACCTGTTTTTGGTAGCCGATCAACTGGCGGTAGGTTGCCATGTCCACCCCCATAAAGCAGGGGTGGCGCACCGGCGGCGACGAAACCCGCATGTGCACCTCGGCCGCGCCGCCTTCGCGCAGCAGTTGCACCAGCGGCCCGGCCGTGTTGCCGCGCACGATTGAATCATCCACCAATACCACCCGCTTGCCTTTCAAGTTGGCCGTCAGGGGGTTGTATTTGAGCTGCACCCCAACCTGGCGCAGGTGTTCGTCCGGCTGGATGAAGGTGCGGCCGATGTAGCGGTTCTTGATCAGCCCCTCGGTGAAGGGCAGGCCGGACTCCAGACTGTAGCCGATGGCGGCCGGGGTGGCCGAGTCGGGCACCCCGACGACGATGTCGGCCTCGGCCGGCGCTTCGCGGGCCAGCTGGCGGCCCATGCGCTGGCGGGCGTGGTGGATGACCTGGCCCTCCAGAACCGAATCGGGCCGGGCGAAATAGACATACTCAAAGATGCAAAGCGCCCGGCCGGCGGCCGGCAGGCCAACGAACGAGGCCAGCCCCCGCTTGTCCAGGCGCGCGATCTCGCCCGGCCGGACCGCCCGCAAATAGCGGGCGCCGATGGTCTGCAGCGCGCACGACTCGGAGGCCACCACGTGGCCGCCGTCGTCGAACTGGCCCAGGCACAGCGGCCGCAGCCCGAGTGGGTCGCGCACGGCGTAGACCGCGTCGCGGGTCAATACGGCCAGGGCGTAGGCCCCTTCGGCCACCTGCATGAAGGCCCGGATGCGCGCCAGCCAACGATCGTCGTCCTGGGCCGCGCCCTCCACGGCCGGCGCGGTGTCCCCGTTGGCCCAGGCGGCCGCCGGCGCCGCCAGGACCTGGGTGATGACCTCGGAGTCGGTGGTTGAGGACAGGCCCACGCCGCGCTGCAGCAGCTCGCGCCGCAGCGCCAGGGCGTTGGTCAGGTTGCCGTTGTGGGCCACGCCGAGCGGCCCGTAAATTGTCTCGATCAAATAGGGCTGGGCGTTGCGCATGTGCGACGAGCCGGTCGTTGAGTAGCGCGTGTGGCCGATGGCCAGGCGGCCCTTCAACGGCCGCAGGTTCTCCTCGTTGAAGACCTGGGCCACCAAGCCCATGCCCTTGTGGGCGTAGGCGATCTGGCCGTCGCTGGTGGCGATGCCGGCGCTCTCCTGGCCGCGGTGCTGGAGCGCGTAGAGGCCAAAAAAGGTCAGGCGGGCCACGTCCCGGCCAGGGGCGTAGACGCCGAAGATGCCGCAGGCTTCCCGCGGCCGATCGTCAAGCTGCGCGCTCATCTTCATTTCCTCCGCCGGCCGGGGCAACCTCGTCACCGGCCGCCAACCCGGCGTCGTCCGCCAGGATGCGCTCGCCGGCCGCCCGTTGGCGCGCCGCGACCCGCTCGCGAATGGCTTCATCGCCCAGGCCCAGCATCTTGGCCGCCAGCAGGGCCGCCCCGGCCGGCTCCAGCACGACGGCCGGGGCCACGCCGCTGGGCATGCGCAGCGACGAGTAAATGTCCGCCCCGGCAAAGGCGCTTGATGCCGGCGGGCAGGCAATGACCGGCTCGGTCACCTGGGCGTCCACAAAGCCGCTCAGGGCATTGGAGCGGCCGGCAATCGTAATATACACCAGCGGCCGCGGCTCGGCCTGATAAGCTGCCAGCAGCGCCAGCACGTGGGCCGGCGTCTTGTGGGCCGAGCCGACCCGCGTCTCGTGAGCAATGCCCAACTCGTCCAGCGCGGCCGTTATCGCCTGGGCATGGCCCAGATCGCTGTTCGATCCCATCAGAATGACGACCAGAGGTGGCGCACTCATACTTTGGGGCTTTCAATGCACGGCCGGCAAGCCCAGATTGGCCGCGATGCGCGCGACGGCCGGCTGGGCGCCGGGCTCAAAGCGTTGGCCGGTCAAACTCTCAAAGGCGTAGATATACAGCGCGGCCACGTTGGCCACCAGCTCGTCCGGCAGCTCCGGCGCCGGGCCCTCGCCCTGGTAGCCCCAGTCAACCAGCGCCCGGCGCAAATACTCCTTGTCCACGTTGGTGGGTTGGCCGCGCCGGTAGGATTGCTGTGTCCAAAAGCGGCTCGAATCGGGCGTGTGAATCTCGTCAATTAGGGCCAGCATGTCGCCCCCCACCAGGCCAAACTCGTACTTGGTGTCCACCAGGATGAGGCCGGCATCGGCCGCCACGGCCTGGCCGTGGGCAAACAAGGCCAGGGCGGCCGCTTCGACCTCCTCCCACAATTCCTCTGCCACCAGCCCCCGCTCGATGATCTCTTCCCGGCTCAGGCGCTCGTCGTGGGCGCCCGATTCGGCTTTGGTGGTGGGGGTGATCATCGGCCAGGGCAGGGGATCGTCCTTTTTCAGCCCTTCCGGCAAAAGGGCCCCATACGGCCGGCGCTCGCCTTGCTCGTACAGCGTCCACAGCGATGTGGAGGTGACGCCGCTGATGTAGCCGCGCACGACCACCTCCACCGGCAGCGTTTCGGCCTCAATGGCCACCGTCACGTTGGGATCGGGCACGGCGATGACGTGGTTCGGGACGATGTCGGCCGTCTGCTCGAACCACCAGGCGCTGAGTTGGTTGAGCACCTGGCCCTTGAAGGGGATGGCGCCCAGCACCCGGTCGAAGGCCGAGACGCGGTCGGTGGTCACCAGCAGCCGCTGTCCGCCGCGCTGGTAAATGTCGCGCACCTTGCCCGACAGCTTCGGCCCCAGGCCGGGTAAGTCGCAGCTGCGCAGCACGCCAGGGATGGCGGCGATCAATTCTTCGCTTGTCAGCATAACTTCAGGCTCGCTTCAGCCCGTTCTCGAACAGGCGCAGGCCCAGCAGGCCGCCCTCGCCGCGCGTCCAGCGCGGGTGCTGCCAGGCGAAAATGTGGTCTTCAGGGTGGGGCATCAGCCCCAGGACGTTGCCGGCCGGGTTGCACAGGCCGGAGATGTCGAGCGCCGAGCCGTTGGGGTTGGCCGGGTAGCCCGCCGGCCGGCCGGCGGCGTCCACGTAGCTCAAGGCGACCAGGCCACGCGCCGCCAGGGCTGCGGCCGCCCCTTCGTCTGCGGCCGCCAGCCGCCCCTCGCCGTGGGCGACCGGACAGTAGATCAACTCCTCCAGCCCTTGGGTGAACAGGCAAGGGCTGGCCGGATTCGGCCGCAAGTAGACCCAGCGGCACTCGAAGCGGCCGGAACAGTTGGGGGCCAGGGTGACCTGCCGCCCGGCCGGGCCGTCAGCGCCGGGCAAAAGGCCGGCCTTGACCAACGCCTGGAAGCCGTTGCAAATGCCCAGCACCGGCCGGCCGCTGCTGATGAAGCGGGCCACTGCGTCGCCCAGCCTGGCGCGTAGATCGAGCGCCAGCAGGTTGCCCGCGCCCAGGTCGTCGCCGTAGGAAAAGCCGCCCGGCAGCACCAGCAGGTGGTAATCCTCCAGCCGGCGCTCGGCCGCCAGCAATTGGTTGATGTGAACGATTTCAGCCTGGCCGCCGGCCGCCTCGCAGGCCAGGGCTGCCTCCCGGTCGCGGTTGGCGCCGTTGGCGTGGAGTATCAGGGCCCGTTTCGGCCGGCGGATGGACGGCGCCTCGATGACCGCGCCTGAGTTGGGGGAGCGGGCTGGCCCGGCCGGAGCGGCGGGCGGTTCGTCCTCGGCCGCCTCGCCGCGCCAGGCGCTTTCCAACGCCACCAGCGGCAAAGACAGCTGCTCGCGGCCGTCCAGACCATTTATGCGCACCTGCCCGCCGGCTTCCAAGCGACCGATGCGGGCCAACGGCTGGCTGGCCAGCAGGCGCTCAAAGTCGGCCGCCGCATCCGGCCGCACCTCGACCAGCAGCCGGGTCAGCCCCTCGCCGAAGAGCAACGCCCGCTCGCCGGCCGGCGGCCCGGCCGGGATCGCCGCCAGCGCCACCTCGGCGCCCAGCCGGCCGGCCAGGCACATCTCGGCCAGCGCCACCCCCAGCCCGCCTTCGGACAGGTCGTGGCAGGCCGCCACCAGCCCGGCCGTTATGGCGGCGTGCAGGCCGCGCAGCAGCGCCAGGCCGCCCTCAAACGCCGGCCGGCCGCTTAAAGCTCCATCCAGGATCCAGGAGCGAAAATCGCCCAGCAAATAGAGGTGGTCACCGGCCGCCTTGGCGTCCATCGTGACCGCCCGGCGCACGTCTGGTAAATAGCCCAAGGCCGAGATGAGCAAAGTGCCGGGAATGGCTTGCTTCGCCCCGTCCGCCCCGGTGTATTCGTTATTGAGGCTGTCCTTGCCCGAAATATAGGGCGCCTGATAGGCCACGGCCGCATCGTGGCAGCCCAGGGAGCAGCGCACCAGGCCGCCCAGCCGGTCGGGCAGGCTGGGGTTGCCCCAACAAAAATTGTCGAGCAAGGCGACCCGATCCGGGTCCGCCCCGGCGGCCGTCAGGTTGCGCATGGCCTCGTCCACGGCCGCCCAGGCCATCAGGTAGGGGTCAATTTGGCCCACGGCCGGACAAATGCCGTTGGCCAGGGCGACGGCTGGGAGCGCTCCGCCGCCGGCTGGGCTCTGCCTGTCGAGCGGGACCAGCACGGCCGCGTCGCTGGGGCCGTGGCCGGCCGGGCCAACCAGCGGCTTGACGGCCGTGGCCGCCTGTACCTCGTGGTCGTAGCGCCGGATGACGGCCTCCTTGCTGCGGACGTCCGGCCGGGCCAGCAGGCTGAGCAATTCCTCAGCCAGGCTGAGAGCGGGCGCGTCACGGCCAGCCGTCCTGTCAGCCGCCGGCCGCCAGACAGCCTCCAGCCTCCGCCGGGGCAGGCCGGCGTGCAGGAACTCCAGGTCAAGGTCGCCGGC
>JBOGUG010000167.1:0-2546 GCA_050696115.1 Promineifilaceae bacterium (SeqCode)
TCCTTGCCGTCGTCGTCGCGGATCCGGCCCTCGACCCCCGGCACGAGGCGGCCGGCCGACGCCAGGCGCGCGCGCACCAAACCAGCCCGGCCAGGAACGGCAGGGCCATGAACAGGTCGAACACCGGCCGGCCGGGCGGGTTATGGCGCACGATGGCGTCGCCGCGCACGAGAAACATGCCGGCTGCCTTCAAGCTGTTGCCGGCCAGGGCCGACAGTAACGGCCCTTGGCGCATGTCGGGGTTGAGGATCGAGACTTGCCCGGCCCGGCCGATCACCAGCTCCGGCTGCTGGATGGCCAGCAGCGCCAGCGGGCAAATCACGGCCCCGGCCGCCAGCAGGAAGGCTAGTCCGCCAGGCCAGAGCCAGCGTCGCCGGCCGGTGGCCAGCAAGTACAACGCCAGCGCCAGCAGCAACAGGGGCGTGAAGCGGGCCGCCAGGTAGGTGTAGAAACTCAAGCCGTAGACGGCGCCGGCCGCCAGCCACAGCCCCCAGGCGGGCGCGCCATCCCGGCCGCGCCGGACGGCCAATGTGCCCAACCAGAATGCAAGCGCCAGCACGGGAGGCAACAGGATGGCGCGCAAGCCAATCCGGCTCAGGTGGACGGGCCAAAGCGTGACCGCCCACAAGCCGGCCGCCAGAAGGCCCGCCGGCCGGCCAAACCAGCTGCGCGCCAGCAGGTAGACCGGCACGGTCGCCAAGGCCCCGATCACGCCGGCCGGCAGCCGGACGGCGGCCGGGCTGCGGCCGAACAGAGCCACCGAGGCGGCGGTCAGATAGATGTACAGCGGCTCGCGGCCGTTGTTGGCCGCAAAGTAAAAGGGGCTATCCCCCTGCCGGTCGCCCGCCAGCACCGCGAGCGCGTCCAGCCCATTATAGGCTTCGTCGCGATACAGGCCGGGCGGCGCATCCCCCAATTGCATCAGGCGCACGCCGGCCGCCAGGGCGGTGATCAGAAGTAATAAAGCCCATCCCCGTTGGGATGGGCGCCGCTTCGCCAGATGCAACCTCCCCTGGCTTAAGGTTGTCAATTCGGGGGCAGTATAGCAAAATACGATCCTGCGTCAACTTTCACAAAGTGTCTCGCAGCTCTGAAAACTGCTTCCCGCGGCGGTAAAGAACCCGGTTCCTGACTCTAAAATGCGCGTCTTGATGGTCTCAAAGGCCTGCCTGGTCGGGGCGTACCAGACCAAGTTGGAGGCCATTGCGCGCCATAAGGATGTAGAATTGACGGTCGTCGTGCCCCCAAGCTGGCGCGACCCGGCCGGGACGCTGTATCTGGAGCGGGCCCACACGGAGGGCTACCAGCTCCTGGTGGACCCTATCGCCTTTAACGGCCAGTTCCATCTGCACTACTATCCCAAGTTGAAAGAGCGGCTGCGGGCGCTGCGGCCGGACGTCCTGCACATGGACGAAGAGCCATATAACCTGGCGACCTGGCTGGCCGTGCGCCGTGCGCGGGCGCTGGGCGTTAAGAGCCTCTTCTTCTCCTGGCAGAACATCCAGCAAGAGTACCCCTGGCCTTTCAACCAGCTTGAAAAGCAGGTGCTGGCGCTGGTGGGCTTCGCGCTGGTGGGCAACGAAGCGGCGCGCCAAGTCTGGCGGGCGAAGGGCTATACCGGGCCAATCGACGTCATCCCCCAATTTGGCGTCGAGCCCGAGCTCTTCCGGCCGGCCGACGGCCACGACCCCGGCCGGGGCCTAATAATCGGCTCGGCCAGCCGGCGCCTGGTGCCGGAAAAGGGGGTGGATCTGCTGCTGCGCGCGGCCGCGGGCTTGCCTGGCGTCTGGCGGCTGCACATCGCCGGCGAAGGGCCAGAGCGGCCGGCGCTGGAGCGGCTGGCGGCCGGGCTGGGCCTGGCCGAGCGCGTCATTTTCGACGGCCCGGTGGCTTCGCTCGACATGCCGGCCTATTTACGCCAGTTGGACATCCTGGCCCTGCCCTCGCGCAGCTTGCCCAACTGGAAGGAACAGTTCGGCCGCATCCTGATAGAGGCAATGGCCTGCGAGGTCCCTGTGGTTGGCTCCGACAGCGGCGAAATTCCCAACGTGGTCGCCGACGCCGGCCTAATCTTCCCCGAAGGTGATGTGGAGGCGCTCGCCTGCCATCTGCAGACCCTCGCCCAGGATGAAGGGTTGCGGGCGCGCCTGGGCGCGGCCGGCCGGCGCCGGGTATTGGCCTGTTATACCCAGGAGCAAGTGGCGGCCCGGACGGTGGCCGTTTACCGGCGTATGCTGGCGGCCTGACGGCCGGCAGCGAAGCGCCATATGTGAAGGCCCAGGCAGTCGGCCGGCGGCGTAGTATAATGGGCGCCCATGGCTGAATCCGGCGAACCCCTCAGCGAGCGCGAACGGGTCGTGCTCGAACGGCTGGCCGACGGCTCAACCAACCGCCAGATCGCCCACGACCTGGACATCAGCCCCAACACCGTCAAGGTCCACCTGCGCAACATCTTCGCCAAGTTGGGCGTCTCATCGCGTACCGAGGCGGCGGCCGTGGCGCTGCAGCGTGGCTTGCTCAGCCTGCCGGCGCTGCAAGCGGGCAAC
>JBOGUG010000168.1:0-2446 GCA_050696115.1 Promineifilaceae bacterium (SeqCode)
TCATTGCCGGACGCCCCTGTATCAGTTCGAGCGCGGCCGCTCGAAGGGGCAGCGGCCGAGCTCTTTCCGGGAATATGCTCGGCGCGAGGCCATCATCCGGGAGGTGCTGGCCGATTCCGATCCCTGGTCGGCCGGGCGCCTGCAACCTGGCGCCTTCCCCGAACCAGAAGGCTATGCCCGCTGGCCCCTGGCTGATTACATCCGCACCCATTACCGCGGCCAGATTGACCTGTTCGTCGCCGACGAATGCCACCAGTTCAAGGCCAGCGATTCCGACCAGGGCTACGCCTTCCACGACCTGGTCTGCGCGTCAAAGAAGATGCTGGGCCTGACCGGCACCATCTTCGGCGGCAAGGCCTCGTCGCTCTTTCACCTCCTCTACCGCCTGGCCCCGGAAGTCCAGCAGGCCTTCACCGACGCCGAACAGTCCGGCCAGCGACGGCTGCGCTGGCAGGAGTGGGTCAGCACCTACGGCGTGCTGCAGGAGATCGAGACGAGCAAACTGGATCCCGTGAGCGGCAAGCTGACCGGCAACAGCCGCTCCAACGTCCGCACCAAGGAGCTGCCCGGCGCCAGCCCGGCCATGCTGCCCTGGCTCCTGAACCGGGCCGTCTTCATCTCCCTGGCCGATATGGGCTTCGCCCTGCCCGATTACGAGGAAATCCCGGTCACGCTGCGCATGACGGCCGAGATGGCCCTGCTCTACACCAGCCTGTACCAGCAGCTTCACGAAGAACTCAAGGAGCGGCTGGTGCGCAACGACAAGAGCCTGCTGGGCGCTTACCTGCAATCGCTCCTCTCCTGGGTCGATTCCCCCTGGCGGCCGGAGGTCGTGGTCGACCCGCGCACCAGAGACCGCGAAGACGAGGGTGTCGAGCCGCAGATCGTGGCCCAGATACCTGGCCTGCCGGCCGGGCAGCTCTTCCCCAAAGAGCAGGCCATCGTCGACCTGATAGTCAAAGAAAAGCAAGCCGGCCGGCGCTGCCTGCTTTTCTGCCAGCAGACGGCTTCGCGGGACATCACGCCCAGGTGGCGGGAGATCCTGGCCCAGGCCGGCCTCAGGGCGGCCGTGCTCAAGGTCGAACCGGGCCAGCGCGAAGCCTGGGTGGCCAGGCAGGTCGAGAGCGGCATGGACGTGATCATCACCCATCCGCGGCGGGTCGAGACGGGCCTGGACCTGTTGGACTTCCCCACCCTGATCTGGATGGGGGCTGAGTATTCGGTCTACACCGTCATGCAGGCCAGCCGCCGCTCGTGGCGCATCGGCCAGGAGCGGCCGGTCAAGGTCTACTTCTTCAACTACGGCGACACTTTGCAGAACGACGCCCTGTACCTGATTGCCGCCAAGGTGGCCGCCACCGCGCGGGTCAACGGCGACGTGGTCGGCGACGACTCGCTGGCCGATCTGGATGAGCTGGCCTCCACCGACATGGTCACCGCCCTGGCCCGTATCGTCAGCGGTGGCGAGAAGCTCCAGGTGAAGGGGCTGAACGACGCCTTCGCTGAGGCCAACGCCGAGATGAAGTCGGCCAATGGCTTCATTGGCGAGTACAGCCTGGTGGGCGAGGATGAGCCGCAACCGGCGATTCGGAGCAATGGCGCTGGGCCGCAGCCGTTACCGGTTCCGGCCGGCAATGGGCCGGCCCGCCAGCCGTCTCTGTTCTCCAGGGAGCAGCATGTCTGATCCGTCACTCCCAAGCGTGTGCGCATCTACAGCCACCTAACCCAATCTCGCTTTTTGCACGTAGAAGATGCTCTGAGCATCGGCAAGCTCCGGCTCTTTGCCGGCAACTACCGCCGCGGTCAGGGCATGGAGGGCCACGCGCACCCTTTCATTGACCTGGTTGATGCCCGCGTCATTTTCAGCGCCCTGGCTCGTGGTGAACCGGGCTTCAACTATAGAGAGTACAAAGGCACGCCACCGCAGAATGGCAGCGGCCCGGTCAGCGTGCTGTGCCGGGCAAGAAGCGGGGGAAGCCGCAGACGGCCGCCGGTAAGTGGCTGGAGCACGAGGGGGATGCTGCGCTTGACGAGTGGGGCGTCGCGATCCGTGTCCTGCGCAAGCTGGGCAAGTCGTTCTAGCGGAGCCAGCGCATGTGCACGGTGGTGAACTTCAAACAGTACGGCTCCAAAGCGGCGCTGGATCGGGCCTTTGGCGACCGCTGGCTCAACATCGGCCGGGCCAACAGTTATGCCGGGTTGCCTCGGTCGCCACTGGCCAACCCCTACCGGGCCAGGGACTTCGGCGGCCGCGGCCGGACGCTGCTCGATTCCCGTCGCTGGCTGTGGGGCCGGATCCAGGCCGGCGACGAGGGGGTAATCAACGCCTTACGGGGAATTAGCGAGGAGGCGGCGCTGGTCTGCTGGTGCAGGCCGGAGCCGTGCCATGGCGACGTAGTCCGCGCCGCGGCCGCCTGAGCGCGGCCATTGCCGTTGCCAGCGCCCA
>JBOGUG010000169.1:0-15920 GCA_050696115.1 Promineifilaceae bacterium (SeqCode)
CGCTGGTATGTGGCCGCCGCGCCTTCCCCCTGGGCCGCTGCGTCGCCTGGCCGAGCTACTCCTGATGGACCGCCCGGTCGACAGCGCCCGCCTGGCCTGGCGCCTGGCGCTGCCGCCGACCGATTTCATGCGCCGGAGCGCTGGGCCTGGCCAGCCGGTTGCGCTTGACTACGGCCGGCGCCTGGGGCGGCGCCTGCTCCAGGCCGGCGCCCACGGCCTGCGACTCGCCCGCCGGCCGCCTAAATGACAAACCTCCCGCAGGCCCGAAGACCTGCGGGAGGCTCTTGCTAAGCAAGCGCCGGCCGAAACCGGCGCTTTTAACTCACGGCGCTACCCTCCATCCATGGCTCGTCTTGCGCCGCAGAAGCTGGAATTCGTTGTCTGTCTTGTGCTCTACCTCAACGCTTGAGCAGCACGCGCACCCGCCGCCGCGCGCCGTCGCCAGCACTTTCGGTGAACACTTGCGGATGCTCACGCAGCGTCAAATGGATGATGCGCCGCTCATGGGCCGGCATCGGCTCCAACACAACCATCCGGCCGCGCTGGAGCGCCTTTTCGGCCGTGCGCTCCGCCAGTCGGGCCAGGGCCCGCTCGCGGCGCTGGCGATAGCCCTCCACATCTAAAATGAAACCGGCCCGGCGTTGGCTGGCGTGGCCTGCCATGACTCGTGCTACATGTTGGAAGGCATTCAGAGTGTCGCCGCGTTGGCCGATGAGGCTTCCCAAGTCCTGGCCCTCAATCTCCACAACCAGCCGCCGCTCGCCGGTCAAGTCGTCAGGCTTGGTCATGTGGGCCGTGGTCGTTGCCTTGATCTGCAACTTTTCCAGCAGCCCTTGGACGATGCGCGTGGCGATCTCTGCTTCTTCTAGCCATTCTTCGGCAACGGGCTCCTCACCGGCCCATTCATCAGGCCGCGTCTCCGCTTGGGCCGCTGCATGCGCTTCCCCGGCCGGTGGTGGAGTTGGTTCCCGCATCTGAGTTGCTGGCGGGGGCCCGGCTTCAGCCCTGCGGCTCAGCCGGACGACCGCTTCCCGGCCGCCGAGCCCCAGGAAGCCAGAGCTGCCCTCATCCAGCACACTGATCTCGACTTGCTCACGACCCAGGCCAAGCTGGTCGAGGCCATTCTGGATGGCCTTCTCCACGTTGGCCCCGTGGGCCTCTACCGATTGCCGCTCCTCTATCATGCTCTTACCTGTTGAATACTCGGCCGGCCCTAGCGTTTCGCGCGGCGGCGCTTGCGCACAGCGCTCTTGGGGCTTTTCCGCGGTGCGGGTTGGCGGCCGTTCGGGTTCTTGGCGGCCCCTTCGGCGCTGCCCCCTTCAGCGATCTCCTTCAAAGTGATCGCTTCTGGCTGGCTGGCGGCCGCCCGCTCCTTATCCATCGCCGATTTGGTGAGGTAGCCCTGAATAATGCCGATGATATTAGACAAAATGAAGTAGATGGACAATCCGGCCGGGAAGGTCAGCGAGAAAAACGTGAACATGATCGGCATGGTGTACTGCATGGACTGGGTCATGCTCGCCATCGGGTTGTCTTCTTGCTGGCCCTTGGCGTCGCTCTTCGGCCGGGTCGGGGTCAGCAGCTTCTGTTGCAGGAACATGGTGGCAAAGACAAGCGCCGGAAGGATATAGACAGGATCCGGCTGTCCCAGGTTCATCCAAAGGAATTGGTTTTGAACCGGCAGCACGGCCGCCACGTCTACGGCGCTCTGGACCCAGCCGTACATGATGTCCTCGAGCTGAAACAGCGCCTGGGGCGTGGAGCCAAGCAAGATGATGATGGCCTGGTAGAGGCCTATCAGGATGGGGAATTGGAGCAGAAGGGGCAGACAGCCGCTTAAACTTTGGGCCGGGTTGTAGCCGATTTTTTTGAACTCCTCCTGCATCCTGGCCGGATTGTCCCGGTACTTTTTCTGGATGGCCTGGATCTGGGGCTGGAGCTCCTGCATCTGCAAGCTCGTCTTCTGCTGGCGCAGGTTGAGCGGCAAGGTTATCAGGCGGATCAGTAAGGTGAAGACGGCAATGGCCAGCAAGAAGTTGTTGCCCAGAAAACTGTAGAGCAACAACAGCGCATTGGTCATTGGCTCGATAATAAGCGTGTCCCACATCGGTGTGTGCGTCCTCGTCCCAGGATCGGCCGGCTGTTATGGCGCGGCCGGGGCGAAACTCCATTCCAGGTTGCCGTCCTCCAGGTTGTAAACGACCACAAGCGCGCCTTCGGCCGTGGTGGCCGCAACCAGCGTGTCGCCGCTGATGACGAGCGGCGTGTAGATTGGGCCGGGCGCAGACTCGCGCCACAACTCCTCGCCATCCTCGGCCGACAGCGCAAGCACTTCGCCCTGACGCTGCTCGTCCTCGAGGGCCGGATCGCCCGCCGTGGCGATGTATAGCCGGCCGTTATGGACGACGGGTGTTGCCACTACGACCAGGCCGAGATCGGCCTGCCATTGACTTTCGCCCGTTTCCGCGCTCAGGGCCTCGATGTGGCCATCCGAGTCGGCCACAAAAAGGCGCTCGCCGTCGAAAACAGGCGCCACCCAGACCGGCGCGCTTAGCTCGGCCGCCCAGGCGATGGAGCCATCGGACTTGTTAACCGCATAGACGCTTTCGTCATAGCTACCCACGTAGACCAGGGTGTCGTCCACGACCGGCCTGGAGGCGAGTGTACCATCAAATGAGCGCTGCCAAAGCTCGCGGCCGGTCTCGGCGTCCAGCGCGTACAAGTTCGTGTCGAGAGAGGCCACATACAGCACGCCATCGGCGTAGGCGGGCTGCCCCCAAATGCTGTGACCGGCCTGGAAGGGCTGATCCCACAGCGGCTCGCCGCTGGCGGCGTCCAGGGCAAAGACCTCGTTATCGGCCGTGCCGATGTACACAACGCCATCCACCAGCAGCGGCGGCGCGATAATGCGGTCGGCCGCCAGCGCGTCAGAGATCCAGCGGACGCTCGGCGCGCCAGCCTCGGCGCTGCTTCTGTCCAGGGCGTAAAGGCTGACCGTGACCCTGGCGGAGATGAGGCCACCGGAGCGGCCGTAATCGCCGACGATGATCTGTTCCTCGCCGACGGCCGGCGCGGCGTAATATTGCACGCTTTGCTCAGGCTCGGCCGGGAAGGCCCAGAGTTGCTCCTCTTCGGCAACGTCCAGGGCCACCACCTGTGGCCCGTAGGCCACGAAGGCGCGCTGGCCATCGGCCGACAGTCCAGGCCAATTGGTGCTGGCAACGGCCGTGCCGCACGCAGATAGGAATAGCGCGGCCAAAATCAGCAGAAATAAAACCATCCCTGAAAAAGGCCTGTGGATGGAGCAAAAGGGCGCCTTCATGCTAAGGAACTGGATCGTAGCCCCCAACCGAGAACGGGTGACAGCGGCCGATGCGCTTGAGCGCCAGCCAGCCGCCGCGGGTCACTCCGTAGCGGGCCACGGCCTCATATCCGTATTCAGAGCAGGATGGCGTGAAGCGGCAGGTTGGTGGCAAGACGCGTGACACTGTTTGCTGGTATAGGTGGATAACGGCCAATGCAAGGGACTTCATTTCTTTGAGCGGCTCACCCAGGATTCACCGGCATCTGCTCGTTGCTCCGGAGCAGGTCTGCCTGTAAAAGCAGGCCGCGCACAGCCGCGCTGACCTCAGGCAGCGTAGCACTTGCGGTTTCCGGCCGGGCGATCAGCAAACAGTCCCAGCCAGGCGCCAGCTGCGCCTGCTGGCTACGGACAGCCTCGCGCAGAAGCCTCTTGGCGCGGTTGCGCTGAGTCGCCTTGCCAACGCGCTTGCTGGCCAGGAACGCAAAGCGGTTTTCCAGTTGCCCGTTGGGGGTCGCCACGAGTTGAGCCAAGGGGTGGAGGTAACGCTTTCCCTGTTGGCGCAGGCGCTCAAGATCGGCCCGATGGCGCAGCCGCAAACGCCGCTGCATGAATCACGCGCTCTTGCCGCCGCTTGCCTTGCGTATCGTCCGGTAGCTCACGGCCTTCACGCCATTCCAATTGATGCGCTTGACGTGGGCGTTCATCTTGGGCGCCAGCGCCTGCCGGCCGCGCCGCCGCCGGGCTTTCAAAACCTCTCGGCCGGAGCGGCTCTTCATGCGCTTGCGAAAGCCGTGCACACGCACGCGACGGCGGATCTTGGGTTGATATGTCCGTTTCGTCACTGAGACCTCGCGAAAAAAAGAAGGGCCTGATGCCCTCGTGGGATACCCTTTTCACAATAAAGGCCGGCAGCGTTCACGCGGGAACCTGGCCGGCCGGCGTCTTCCTGGTAATTCCAGGCTCAAAGCCGGCCGATTATACTTGACCACTAGGGGCGGGTCAAATTCAGGGCCGGCCGGCTATTCTTCCTCGCGCTCCACCTGCGCGCCCAGAGCCCGCAGCTTCGCCTCGAGGCGCTCATAGCCGCGGTCAATCTGCTGGATATTGTGGATGACAGTCGTCCCCCTGGCGCATAAGCCAGCCAACACCATGGCCATGCCGGCGCGGATGTCAGGACTGGTCACGCCGGCCGGGTTGGCGTAGAGGGGGCTCCGGCCCTGAACCAGGACCCGGTGTGGGTCGCACAAGACGATGCGGGCCCCCATGAAGATCAGCTTGTCCACGAAGAAGAAGCGGCTCTCATACATCCAGTCGTGGAGCAGGACCGAACCCTCAGCCTGCGAACTGATGACCACGGCGATGCTCATCAGGTCTGGCGGAAAGCCCGGCCAAGGGTGCGGCTTAATCTCCGGGATGCGGCCGCCGAGCGCCGGCGCGATGCGTAGCTCCTGATCGGCCGGAACAATCAAATCCTCGCCGTCCGCAAACCAGCGCACGCCCAGCCGGGCGTAGACGTGATCGATCATCCCCAGCTTGCCCGGCCCTGCGCAGCAAATGCGCACCTCTCCGCCCGTGACAGCGGCCGCGCCGATGAAGCTGCCGACCTCGATGTAGTCGGGGCCAATGGTGTACTCGCCGCCGCCCAAGCGCTCGACGCCACCCACCGTCAGCCGGCCGGCGCCCAGCCCCTCGATGCGCGCCCCCAGGCTATTCAAGAAATGGCCCAGATCCTGGGTATGTGGCTCGCGGGTCGCATTGTCAATTACTGTCTCGCCGGGCGCCAGCACGGCCGCCATGAGCGTGTTCTCGGTCGCGGTCACGCTGGCCTCGGCCTGGAGAAGGTATCCGGCCGCGCGCAATTTGGGCGCTGACATGCTGAAGGTACCCTGGTGATCCAACTCCACTTCGACACCCAGGGCCTGGAGCCCTTCGATATTGGTGTCCAACGGCCGGCCGCCGATGATGTCGCCGCCCGGGCCGGGCAGAGTCACCCGGCCCATTCGGGCCAACATGGGCCCGGAAAAGACGAACGACGCCCGAAGGCGGCGGGCGAGTTCGGCGTCGATTTCCGTTTTGCGCACGTCGGCCGCGTGCACCCGCCAGCTTCCGGGCCCTACTGAAGTTACCTCGACGCCTAGGTCGCGCAAGATGGCGATCACCGTGCGCACATCGGAGATGTCGGGGATGTTGTGCAGGACAACCGGCTCGTCGGTCAGCAAGCAGGCCGGCAGCAGCTTGACGGCCGCGTTCTTGTTGCCACTGGCGGTCACCGTGCCGTTCAGAGGCCGGCCGCCTTCAATGATCAGTCGGCTCATAGGCTCATTCATGTTTTGAAGCTGGCGGATTCTAGACGATGTGCCGGGAGGCGCCAATTACTTTCAAACCGGTCGCCTGCCGGCGCTCGCCCGCGCCAGGGCCGCTCGCAAGCGCGGCGCCAGAGCGCGCATGGCCCGGCCGCGATGACTGATGCGTTGCTTCTCTGCGGCCGAAAGCTCGGCCATCGTCCGCCCGAATTCGGGCAAGAAAAAGACCGGGTCGTAGCCAAAGCCGCCTTCGCCGGCCGGGGTCAGGGCGATTCGGCCGGGGCAGACCCCTTCGGCCGTGGCGAGCAGGCCGCCTGCGTCCGCCAGGGCCACGACGCAGCGGAAGCGGCCGGCGCGTTCAGCTTCTCCCAGGTCCGCCAGTTGGCCAAGCAACAGTTGGAGCTGGGCCGGCGGCTTGAGATCACCGTAACGGGCCGAGTAGACGCCCGGCAGGCCCGCCAACGCATCCACCTCCAGCCCAGAGTCGTCGGCCAGGGTCAGCCAGCCGGCGGCGGCCGCGTAGCTGGTCGCCTTTAGAATGGCGTTCGATTCGATGCTCTCGCCACTCTCGACAACATCCAGATCCAGCCCGATTGCGTCCAGGCCAAGCCACTCTACGTCCAGATCATCCAATAGCTTGGCCAGCTCGCGCACCTTGCCAGCATTGTGGCTGCCGACCAAAATTTGCTCAGCCAATCTCGCCTCCGAAATCGCGGCCGTGAGCCAGGCAACAGCGGCCCTAAGCCAGCATGTATGGCCCAGCGGGCCCGTCAGGGCCACGCATTGCGGCCCAAATTCCGCCATGTTATACTCCGGCCGGGTGGCGGCCGCCGCCAGCCAGGAACATTAATAGCGGGGTTTAAGAACAATGGGAGACAAACGGGCCGGGCGCTTACGCTTTAACGTCGGCTTCCTTCTCGAAGCGCCGTTTGGCACCAGCCGAACCATCGAGCTGGACTACCCAGAGGTTCACGCCGAAGATGTCGTCTTGCGCCCGCTCACCGGCGCTTTTGAGGCCAGCCGCAACTCAAAGGGTATCTACCTCAAGGGTAAGCTGCACACCAACATCACGGCCGAATGCTCGCGCTGCCTGGAGCCAATTCAACTGCCGATAACGGGTCAGCTTGACGAGCTGTTCTATTACCCGCCCTGGGACGCCCCGGCCGGCGAGTTGATCGTGGGCGAAAACGGCTTCATTGACCTCGGCCCGTTGGTGCGCCAGCTTAGCCTGCTCGAAATCCCCATGCGGGTCTACTGCCGGCCGGACTGCAGGGGCCTGTGCGTCGAATGCGGCCGCAACCTCAACGACGCCCCCTGCGAGCACGAGCAGAAGCGGATTGACCCACGCTTCGAAGTGCTGCGCGACCTGCTTGACTCTTGACAAACGGGCGGCCGGCCCGGCCGCCGCCAGCCATGTTTTACGACCAGGCCAAGATATACGTCCGTAGCGGCGACGGCGGCGACGGCATGATTAGCTTCCGGCGCGAAAAGTACGTGCCGCGAGGTGGGCCGGACGGTGGTGACGGCGGCTCTGGCGGGGACATTGTCTTCTATGTTGAGCCACACAGCAACAGCCTGGTGCGCTACCATCGTGCCAGCCATTTCCGGGCCGAGAACGGAGCCCATGGCGGCAAGAAGAACATGACCGGGGCGAGCGGCGCTGACCTGCGCCTGGCGCTGCCGCCAGGAACGACAATCCGGGCGGCCGAAAGTGGCGAGCTGGTGGCCGACCTGACCGACGCTGGCCAGGAGATCGTCTTACTGGAGGGCGGCCGGGGCGGCCGGGGTAACGCCCGCTTCGCCAGCAGCACCAATCAAGCTCCGCGCCTGGCCGAGCGCGGCGAGCCCGGCCGCGAGGCCTGGTTGCAGCTGGAGCTCAAGCTGATTGCCGATGTCGGTGTCGTCGGCGTGCCCAACGCCGGCAAATCCACGCTTCTCTCGGCAGTCAGCGCGGCCAGGCCCAAGATCGCCGGCTACCCTTTCACCACCCTCCAGCCAAACCTGGGCGTTGTTACCCTCGACGGCGATCAGACCATGGTGCTGGCAGACATCCCTGGGCTGATCGAGGGCGCGGCCGGCGGGGCTGGCCTCGGTCACGATTTCCTGCGCCATATTGAGCGTACGCGGGTGCTGCTCCACCTTCTAGACGGGGCGGCCGAGGATCCGCTGCTGGATTGGGCGCTGGTCAACCAGGAGCTTGCCTTGTACGACCCCGATCTGGCGGCCGTGCCGCAATTGGTGGCGCTCAATAAGGGCGACTTGCCCCAGGCGAAAGCGAAGGAAGCCGCCGTGGGCCAAAAGGTCACGGCCGCCGGCTACCCCTTCACGGCAATCTCGGCCGTCACAGGCGCGGGCGTCCGGCCGATGCTGTTCCAGCTAAAGGCCATGCTCGACGCAGCGCCCCAGAAGGGGCCGGCCGAGCCGGGGCCGGTTGTCATTCGGCCGGAGCCGGACGCCTTCAGCATCAGCCGGGAAGGGGCCGGCTGGCGGGTGCGCGGCCGGAATATCGAGCGGGTCGCCGCCATGACCTACTGGGAGTTTGAGGCCACGAGCCGCCGCTTCCAGCAGATTTTAGAGCGCATGGGCATCTCTGAGGCGCTGATCGAGGCCGGCGTCGCCGACGGCGATAGTGTGTATATTGGTGACGAGGTGCTTGAGTGGAGCGAGTAAGGGCCTAGGATTCGGCCGGCCTTTCTTCGGCCGGGGGCGCATAACGCTGCAATTGGGAGATAGGCGTCTTGATGAGCTTGCGACAGTTAAGACATTCGACGGCGTAATATTTCTGGCGCTTTTCGGAGGCCTCGGCCAGCGCCTGGACAATCACCTCGCGCGACAGGGTAAAGGTGTGGCTACAGTACGTGCACCGGACATGCATAAGCAAAACTCCTTGGCTGCAAGTTGGATTATAACCTCGACGGCTGGCAAGCGGGAGCGGCCCACAGCGTGGCAACTTTTGCGGCCGCACCTGATGATCTGTTCCGCGCGATGACACAGCGCACAACTGTGTTGGCTTGCCTGCTGCTGGCCCTGGCGGGCTGTGGCTGGCTGGAAAGGGACAGCCTTACGGTCACCTGGACGACGGAGAGCGAGCTAGACATCATAGGCTTCAACTTGTATCGCGCGACGAGCGAGGATGGGCCGTTCGAAAAGGTTAACGAGCGCATGATTCCGCCGGCCGTAGACCCGTTCCTCGGCGGCGAGCATAGCTTCGTTGACGAGGAGGTGGAGGGCGGCGCCACCTACTATTACATGCTCGAGAGCGTCGGCCGGACCGGGGGCGCCACCCGTGAAGGGCCAATAGCCATCACGGCCGGTGGTTAATGCGCCTTTGACGCCTATGAGGCCCTATGATACTATCGGCCCGACTTCTTTGGCGGGAAGGGCAAGCGTTTGAGCGATAACCACCAGCTACATCGCGTTTTCGTTGACATCGCTGGCATGGTGGTCTGTTTGGAGGCCGAGGATGACCAATTGGCGGCCGCCGTTCGCGGGCGCTATGGCTTATTTCTCGGCGCGCCGCCGGCACTGCTGCACATTACCTTAAAAACCGCGCCAGACGCCCTGTACATACGACCGCAAGCCGGCCCCTGGGTAATCGAGACGCGTTACCGCGGCCGGACGCTTCATTACCGCTCTTATCTTGAGGAAGGGCGGATTGATTTTGGCGCCGGCCGGGGCCAGATGACTTTGGCGCCCCAGGCCCACGTAGAGAACTTTTTGCGGGCGGTTTACGCCTGGCTGTGCCTGCAGAACGGCGCTTTGTTGCTCCATGCGGCCGGCGTCGTCCGCGGCGGCCTGGGCTACGCTTTCTTTGGCCCCAGCGGGGCCGGCAAGAGCACAACGGCCCGCCTTTCGGCCGCCAGCGGGGAGGTCGTTAGCGACGATTTGGTCATTCTGCGCAGCCGGGCCGGGGGCGTTCGGCTACACGGCGTGCCGTTTAAAGGCACTTACGCCGACGTGCCGCGCGCCAACCAGGCTGCGCCCCTGGTGGGCCTTTTTCGCCTGCGCCAGGCCAAGAGTCACTTCCTGCGGCCGCTCGGCCGGCCCCAGGCCGTTGCCCACTTGGTCGCCCAGGCGCCATTTGTCTGCCGCGAGCCGGCACTGGCTGCGCAGTTGGTTAGCGTCTGTGGCCGGATCGCAGAGCTGACGCCCGTCATGGAAATGCACTTTAAGCCAGATGAGGGCTTCTGGAAGCTAATTGATGAGCATCTTGAGCCGGTACCCTAGACCGCACCCACAGACGGCCGGCCGGGTTATAGATGGTGAGGCCGTGCTCATCCTGTCAGAGTCTAGCCAGGTCAATGTCCTAAATCCGGTAGGCTCGCGTATTTTCGAGTTGGCCGACGGCCGCCACAGCGTCGCAGATATCGTTGCCGCGGTTGTAGCCGAGTACGAGGTGCCGGCCGAAACGGCCGAGCGCCACGTAACCGACTTTTTGGAGGGCCTTGTGCAGGAGCAGGTCCTGGTTCTTGACGAGGCTGGCGAAGCCGAATTATGACTGACCAATACGTTGACGTCAGCGCCGAGGCAAAGCCCGATCTCTACCAGGCGATTGTGCGTCGGACGCGCCACGAGCATCGCCTGTTGGGCGTTCACTGGGAGATCACCTACCGCTGCAACGAGCGTTGCACGCACTGCTATTTGGACGTGCTGCCGCCGGGCGCCAAGGTGCCGGGCGAGCTAAGCACCGAGGAGGCCAAGGGCGTCATTGACCAATTGGCCGAACTGGGAGCCCTGACCATCAGCTTTTCAGGCGGCGAGGTGTTTCTGCGCCGCGATATTTTCGAGATCGCCCAGCATGCGCGCAGCCGCGGCTTCGCCGTCCGGTTTTTCACCAACGGCATCCTGATCAAGCCCGAAGTCGCCGACAAGATCGCGGCCGTGCGGCCCGTGGTGGTAGAGTTGAGCGTCTACGGCGTGGACGCCGAAACCCACGACGGCATCACCCAGGTGCCTGGCTCGTTCGAGCTGACCATGCGCGCTGTGCGCTTGTTGTTGGAAAGAAGCGTCCGCTGCATCATCAAGACCCCGGTGATGCGCGAGAACATTCACCAAATCCCAGCCCTGAAGCAACTGGCGGCCGACCTGGGCATCACCTTCCAATACGATCTGACCATTGTCCCCAAGCACACTGGCGACCCCTCGCCCTTAAAGCATCGGCCGACCGACGACCAACTGCTCGACTTCCTGCGCGAGCGGGTGACACCCGAGAGTTGGCAGCTTTATCCGCACGACGACAACTTTCGCTTCTGCAGCATTGGCATGAACAGCCTGGATATCGGGCCTTACGGCGAGATTTACACCTGCGTCGGGGCGCGCATCACGGCCGGCAACGTCCGCCAGGCGCCGCTGCAAGAGATTTGGCGCGAATCACCAGTCTGGCAAGAGACGACTGACCTGAACTTGGCAAACCTGCCCGTATGCAACACTTGTGAGCTGCGCCAGTTTTGCGTCCGCTGCCACGGCACGGCCGCCTTTGAAGACGGCGACTTGCTGGGCTGCTCCTCGGTCGCCTATCGCGAAGCCCGGCTGCGGCGCCAGGCCTACCGGGAAAACAGCTAGGAACAGGCTCTCACCGGCCGCCCAATTTGTCCGGTCGTGATATACTTGGAGCGAAGGTTTACTTATCAGTAGGAGGATCAGCATGAAGGAAATTTCGCCAGAGAAGCGCCCCTATGAGAAGCCGGCCGTGGTTCATCGCGAGGTGTTGGAGAGCATCGCGGGCACTTGCGACACCAGCGATCCGGTCAATGGCAAGACCGGCACGGACGACGCCTGCACCGTATTGAGCAGCTAGGCGCCCCTTTCGACTGCAAACATCGGCGACTGCCGCAAACGCGGCTTAACCAGGTAAGCAGGCTTGCTTTCAGCGTTGGCTGTGGCTGAGCCACGCCTGGCACAACTGCATACGACTCTGAGGAGGGTGTCTACCCCGAGCATTGACAGCAAGGGCTGGATAAACGCAATCTATCTGGCCCTTGCTGCTTTTTGTGGGCAGAGGACGCCTTGATACCGGAAACAAGAACGCAATCAAAAGCTGGAATGCGCCGCCGGCTGCGCGCCCTGCTCGGCTGCTTGACCCTGGCGCTGGTTGCGCTGCTGCCGGCCGGCGCAGCTCGCGGCGAGCTGCAAGGGCCGGCCAGCAGCCAGGATAGCGTAGACAAGTTGGCGGCCAAGGGCGTGCGGGTTCTGCGCTCGGAAGCGGCCGGTGTGCTCTTTGAGGTCAGCGTTCCGGCCGTCATGCAGACCCAGGTGGAGACCCCGGCCGGGACTTTTGACCGGTTGCGCATCCCCGGCTATGGCCATTTAGGCCAAGCCGGGCAGCCCGACCTGCCCCAGACCAGCTTTTGGGTGGCGCTGCCGCCAGGAGCCGCGCCAAGCCTGCGCCTGGTGGGCAGCGAGAGCGTCGCCCTGGCGAACGTCAGGGCGTTGCCCGGCCCGACGCAGGCTGTGCGCGACGTCAATTGGCAGGATTTGAGCCGGCCGCCGGCTTTTGAGACCAGTTTTGCGACCGACAGCCAGATTTACGTCAAGGGCACCCTTTTCCCGGCCGCGCCGGCCGAGCTCGGCGAGGTCGGCCGACTACGCGACCAAGCAGTCGTGCCGGTCCACATCCAGCCAGTCCAGGTCAACCCGGCCCAGCGCTCGGCCGTGGCCTACACCTCGCTCCAAATTGAGGTCGCTTTCAATGTGAGCGACCAGGCAGTCGGAACGGGCGAGCCTCCGGCCGAGAGCGCCGTCTTCGAGGCCATCCTTGCTGACGCCTTGCTCAACTATGAACAGGCGCTGGGCTGGCGCCAGCCGGCGGCCGGGACACTTTTGCCCTCCCAGGTGTCCCCCTGCATGGACGCCAACGCCTTTCGCCTGGAAGTCAGGCAGTCGGGCGTGTACAAGCTAAGCCACGCCGAGCTGGCCGCCCAGGGGCTGCCCGCCAGCGTCTCTTCGGCCGGGCTGCTGATGTGTCAGGGGGCGCAGCAGATTGACATCCGGGTGCTGGATGGCGGCGATGGCGCCTTCGAAAGCGGCGATACGGTCGTCTTCTACGGCCAGGCCATCAAAACGCAAGAGACTGAAGCCAACGTCTACTGGTTGACTTACGGCGCCGAAGGCGGCGACCAACACCGGATGGCGGTGGCGGCCGACGGCCCGGCCGGCAGCACGCCAGCCAGCTATTCGCCCACCTTCCACCTGGAAGAGGACGCCAATTACTACAGCCTCATCCCTTTCTCAGACGCCAACGACCACTGGTATTGGCGCGCGCCGCTGGTGGGCGAAAGCGACAACCCCGAAAACACGCTCAGCACCACCTTTGTGCTGGAAGACAAGGCGGCCGGCAGCTACAGCTTCGACGTGGCGGCGCAGTTGGCCGGTTGGTTGGTCTACGAGTTGCACAAGTTCGATGTCCGCCTGAACGGCGTGTCAGTCGGCCAAGGTGAGTTCAGCGGCTCGTATCTGAACAACGCGCTTTACCTCCATCAGGCCAGTGCGCCCTCCTCAGCCCTGCAGGATGGACTAAACACGCTGGCCATCGTCGCCCTGGACAACGACGCCAACCCGGACAACATCGGCCACCGGATGCTGGTGGACTGGATCGACCTCAGGCCGCGGCGCCAATTTGTGGCCCAGTCAGATCGGCTGGCCTTCAGCCAACCAGCCGCCGGCAGCTACACCTTCAGCGCCAGCGGCTTCACAAGTGGCGCCACAGTCGAGATCTACGACGTTAGCGACCCGGCCGCGCCCAGCTACCAAACCAAACAGGCCGTCGGCGGCGCCATCAGCTTCAGTCGCTCGCTGGCCAGCCCGGCCGATTTTAGCCTGACAGCCGCGGCCGCCCGGCTCAGCGTGGAAAGCGTCGTTAAAGACAGCCTTCCCAGCCCGCTCCTGAGCAGCGCGGCCAACCAGGCCGACTATCTGATCATCACCGATCCAGGCCTGAATGTGGCCCTGACGCCATTGCGCGCTCAGCGAGCGAGCCAGGGATTGGCCGTCAAGACGGTCTTCGTGCAGGACATTTTCGACGAGTTCAGTTTTGGCCTGTACTCGACGGAGGCGATCAAGGCCTTCGTGGCCCACACGGCCGAGAACTGGGCAGCGCCCGCCCCGACCTACGTCCTGCTGGCGGGCGAAGGCAGCTACGACCACCGGGATGTGCTCGGCCTGAACGGGCCGGGCGGCAACAGCGTGCCGGTGTACCTGCGCTCGGCCGTGGACACGAACCTGGGCGAGGCGGCGGCCGACAACCAGTATGTGGACGTCAACGGCGACGACCTGGCCGACATGCTTCTCGGCCGGCTGCCGGCCCGCGATCCGGCCGAACTCAGCGCAATGGTGAGCAAGATCCTGGCCTACGAGAACAGCCCGCCAGGCGGATTGTGGCGCGGCCGACACCTGTTCGTGGCCGACAACGGCTACGTGCCGGGCGCGCAAGGCTGCAATCCCGACCCGGCGGCCGACTTCTTCGCCGCCGTCGAAGCCTTCCTGAGCGCGCATTTTCCGGCCGCGCAGGTGCTCAGGAAGCTGTATTACGCCCCCAGCGAATGCTATCCCAACGCCAGCTACACGGAGATCGAGTATTACTACGCGGTGACGGCCGGCGGATTGAGCGGCCGGCTGCTGGACAGCTACAACGAGGGCAACCTGTTCTTGGTCTACACCGGCCACAGCGGCACCCAGAATTGGGCCGCGGAAGCGCTGTTCGACATGAAGTTGGCCGGCCTGCTGGCGAACGGGGGCCGGACACCTATCTTGTTGCCCATGACGTGCCTGGAAGGGATCTATCACTTCCCCCAGGGCGACAACCTGTCAGAAGCGCAGGTCAAGATGGCCGCGGCCGGCGCGGTCGCCAGTTACGCGCCGACCGGGCTACAGGTGCAGAGCGGCCATGATTACTTGCTGACAGGCTTTTACAATGGCGTCTTTGTGGATGGCGACCGCATCCTGGGCGAAGCCGTCTATAAAGCAAAGTTGCATCTGCACGGTGGCCCGAACTCTTTCCATGACCTTCACGATACCTTTATGCTATTGGGCGACCCGGCTTTGGGAATAAGCCTGCTGGAAGAGGTGTCTATTACCCACTTCCCGGCCGGTCAGTACAATTAGGCCGAGCGTGGAATATGGCCGATCTGAATCCGGAATTGTTGGCGCAAGTGTTGCGCGAATCGTTGGCCAAGGGCAAACGGCCCTACGTGACTGTAGCCGGAGAGAGCATGGCGCCCCTGTTGCGGCGTGGCGACCAGGTCGGGCTGGCCCCGGCCGAGCTTGACGCCCTGCGGCCGGGGGACGTGATCGTCTATCAGGGGCCGTATGAGTTGACCAGCCACCGTTACTGGGGTCGCTCGGCCGAAGATAGCCGGCCGCTACTGTTGACCCGCGGTGACCGGCCGGCGGCCTTTGATGCGCCGGCGCCGGCCGACGCCCTGGTCGGCCGGGTGGTGGCCCGCCGCCGCTGCCAGCGTGTGCTGGCCCTGGATTCAGGGCCGGGGGGCTGGCTAAATCGGCGCCTGGCCGACCTGGCCCGATTAGAGTATCGCTACCTGTTGAGCCCCAATGGGCGTGGCAGGCGGCCGGCGCTGCATCGTCGCCTGGCTCGCGGCATGATTTACCGGGGCGCGCAGGCCCTGGCCGAGGCGGTCGGCCGGGTGTCTTCCCAGGCCGAAAGGGAGCCTTAAGGTGGCGCGGGGCATGAAGCGGCTGGGGCTTATGCTCGCCATCAGCGCTGGCCTGGCGGCCGGCGTTCAGGTGGCACGGGCCAGCGTGGAGCTGCTCTACTTTCACGCCCAAGGCCAGCTGGAGTTCATCCACCTCGAGTGGGAGACGGCCAGCGAATTAGACAACCTCGGCTTCAATCTGTATCGGGCCACCAGCTCCGTTTTCGAAGAGGCCATCCAGCTGAATGACAACTTGATTCCCAGCCAGGTAGCTGGCCAGCCTATCGGCGCTTATTACGAATGGCAAGACGACAGCGCGGCGGCCGACACGCTCTATACCTACTGGTTGGAAAGCGTTGACGTTTTCGGGGTGACCGAGCTACACCCACCCGCCCAGGCGGCCCTGGAGGGTGGCACCATCTTGCCGACCCAGCCGGCCGGCACCGCCCCACCCCAACCCACCCGCACGCCCGGCCTGACGCCTGTCGCCAGCCCAACGGGTGAGGACGCAGGCGAGGAACCAACTGAGCCGTCTGCGACCCCTGAGCCTCCGGCCGCCACCGCCGGCGCCACAGAGCCGGCCGAGCCATCGCCAGGCGCCACCGGCCAATCGCCATCCGCAACTTTGCCGGTCGCGCCCAACCCACCGGCCGGCGGGGCCCCGCC